>DATKZH010000091.1:0-5817 GCA_035528065.1 Thermoguttaceae bacterium
CGTTCACGACCTGGGCGACCCCGAATACCCCTATCAGCTCATGGTCGATCTGCTCGTGAAGGCGAACTGGGCGGGCTGGGCGCTGGCCGAGCGAGGCGACCCGGTTCCCGATCGCGTTCTCGCCCTGACCGAGCAGCGACAAGTGTGGGAGGCCATGATCGAGAAGGCCGGCTGACGCGGATCGGAACAAGGACGCCGCCGCCGGCCGGTCGGGACGGACCACGTCAACCCAAACCAACTACTTTCAACCCCCGCGGAGAAACAAGCATGTACCGATTCGCATTCCCGCTGCTGGCGACGATTGCACTGCTGGCCGCGTCGTCCGTCGCCCGGGCGGCCGACGAGAAGCCCTTCCTGGCCGGGGCGGCCACCAGCAACATCACGCCGTGGCTGGGCGGCGGGCTGGTGGGCAACTTCGGCACGCCGCCGCCGGCCAAGTACGTCCACGACGAGCTGCACGCCCGGTGCTTCGTCCTCGACGACGGCACCACGCGGATCGCGCTGGTCGTCAGCGACAGCATCTACATCAGCCGCGAAGTGCTCGACGAGGCAAAACGGCAGGTGACCGAGGCGACCGGCCTGCCGGCGGATCGGATGCTCATGGCGTGCACGCACACGCACTCGTCGGTGAGCGCCCGGTGGCCCAATCCGCTCAAGCCCGGGAAGGAATTCACCGAGTATCAGCGGTTCGTGGCCCATCGCATTGCCGACGGCGTGCGCTGCGCGATCCACAACCTCCAGCCGGCACGGATCGCCTGGGGTACGGCTGACCTGCCGGGGCAGGTGTTCTGCCGGCGCTGGCTGCTCGAGCCGAGCGCCGAGCTGTTCAACCCGTTCGGCGAGCCGGACCACGCCAAGATGAATCCGGGGAACCGCCCCGATCTGTTGAAGCCGGCCGGGCCGGTCGACCCGCAGATCGCGTTCTTCGCCCTGCAGGCGACCGACGGCCGGCCCCTCGCCCTGGTGGCCAACTACTCGCTGCACTACGTGGGCGGGACCGGGCGAAATTACCTCTCGGCCGACTACTTCGCCGTATTCGCCGACCGCATCCAGCAGTTGCTCGCCGCCGATCGGCTCGATCCGCCCTTCGTGGGCGCGATGAGCAACGGCACCAGCGCCAACATCAACAACATCGACTACTCGAAGCCCCGCGAGAAACGCGAACCGTACCAGCAGATCCGGCTGGTCGCCGACCAGTGCGCCCAGGCCGTCTTCCAGCAATACGACAAGCTCGTGTGGCACGACTGGGTGCCGCTCGGCATGCAGCAGCGGGAATTGGAGTTGGGCGTGCGCAAGCCGACTGCCGCGCAGCTCGAGCACGCCAAGCAGGTCCTGGCCGATCCCGATCGCCGCGACCGGTTCCCACACGAGCGGAACTATGCGGCAAAAGCCATTCAGCAGCTCGAATCGCCCGACACGGTGAGCGTCATGCTCCAGACCGTGCGGATCGGCGAGCTGGGCATCTCCGCCATTCCCTTCGAGGTGTTCTCCGAAATCGGCCTGGAGCTGAAAGCCCGTAACCCTTTCAAGCCCTCCTTCACGATGGAGCTGGCCAACGGCGGCTACGGCTACCTCCCCACGCCCGAGCAGCACAAGCTCGGGGGCTACGAGACCTGGCTGGGCACGAACAAGGTGGAAGAGCAGGCCTCGGTCAAGATCGTCGACGCCCTGCTGGAAATGTGTGCGGAATTGAAATGACAAGCGCGCGGCGAGCCGGCGGGAAATCGCCGGCCGCCGCTTCGCCAACGACGCACGACGTGGAGGGTTCTTCGATGATCTGCGGCTGGGCTATCTTCTTGGAAAGGAGCGGTTGAATGCAATCATCTCGATCACGAGTTACCGCGATTCTTCTCGGGCTGGGGATCTGCTGCGCGGCCGGGTCTGCGATTGCCGGCGAGCCGGCGCCCGGACAGTTGTACGCGGGTTGGGCAACGGTGGATATCACGCCGTCGGCCCCCGTGGTTCTGGACGGCAGCGGTTACAAGCGGGTCACCAGCGAAGTGGAGGACCCGGTGACGGCCACCGTGCTGGCCCTCGAGACACGGGACGGCGACCAGGTGCTCGATCAGGCGATCATGATTACCTTCGACCTGGTCCGGATGACCAAGGAGGTCCATGAAGGACTGCAGCACGTGGCCGCCGAGAAGCTCACGGATTTCGACAGCGGCAAGCTGTTCTGCGGCGCGACGCACACCCACTGCGGTCCGAGCATCTCGTACACGCGAACGGGACCGGGACAGTTGTACGATATCAGTAGCCAGCCTGACGTGATGACGCCCCAGCAGTACATTCTGTTCCTGTACGAGAAGGTCGGGGCGGGAATCGTCGAGGCCTGGCAGAGCCGCAAACCGGCGGGCGTGAGCTGGGCCTTGGGCGATGCCGCGGTCGGCTACAACCGGCGCCTGAGCTACACCGACGGATCGGCCATCATGGGGTTTGACACCGCCCGGCCGGACTTCTCGCACGTCGAGGGCTACGAGGATCATGCCGTGGAGATGCTGTTTTTCTGGGACGCCGACCAGAAGCTGACCGGGATGCTGCTGAACGTCGCCTGCCCGTCGCAGGTCGGACGCAAAGCGATCAGCGCCGATTTCTGGCATCCGATTCGCCAGGGCATCAAGGCGAAGTACGGGGCGGACATTCACGTCTTCGGGCAGTGCGCGGCGGCCGGCGATCAGTGCCCGGCGGTGATCGTCCGCAGCCAGGCCGAGAAGCGGATGCTGGATCGCCGGAAGATTTCCTGGAAACAGGAGCTGGCGAACCGTGTGATTCGGGCGGTCGACGACGTCTGGCCCTGTGCGCAGGCCGACGTTCAAACGCGGCCCGTCTTCGCGCACCGGGTGATCAAGCTGGACGTTCCCAATAAGAACTCATACAACGAGGCGCGTTGGATGCCGTCGACGGTGGCCGTCGAGCTCCACGTGTTGCGGCTGGGCGATATTGCGATTGCCACGAATCCGTTTGAGCTGTTCCTGGATTACGGGATCCGGATCAAGGGGCGCAGCAAGGCGGTGCTGACCTTCCTCTCGCAGTTGACGTGCGACCACCACGGATATCTGCCCACGCGGCGGGCCGTGGCCGGCGGCGATTACAGCGCGGTGAATCATACCGTCGGCCCGCGCGGCGGAGCCGTGCTGGTCGATGCATCGGTCGAGGCGATCAACTCGCTGTGGCCTTGAAACGTGCCTCGGTTCCCTTGTACGACCAAGCCATGAGTCCATCCTCAACTCCAACCACGTGCGAGCCGTTCTTCCTGCTGGTTCAGGTTCCAGGGCGCAGGTCTGGTCGGAGCGGATCACAAGCTCGCCTGCAGGCCGCACAGAACGGCGGGGGACTTGACGCGGACTTCGCGCGCGTTTACGCTTGGGCGGGCCCACCTCAGTTACCTGCCGTAGCAATCCTCTCGCTTGAAAGGCGCCGCAAATCATGTCCCACCGTTACACACGACGTGGCTTTCTCAAGAACACCGTGGCCGGGGCCACGGTCGCCGCAACGGCCAGCGTCTCCCGCGCACCCTTCGTGCTGGCCGGGGAGTCGCCGGCCGACAAGTTGCGCGTAGCGGTGATCGGGGCAGCAGGCATGGGCGGCTACAGTGTGAGCTGTGCGCTCCGCGAAAACCTGGTCGCCTTGGTTGACGTGGACGAGCAGAGAATCGCCAAGGTCATGAAAGAGAGCGTCAAGGAGACAGCCAAGCCCAAGATCTACTACGACTATCGCAAGATGCTCGACGAGTGCCACAAGGAACTTGACGTGGTCTTGATCGCCACGCCCGATCACCACCACGCCCCGGCCGCCATCCGCGCGATCAACTACGGCAAGCACGTCTTCTGCCAGAAGCCGCTGGCCCACAACATCGCCGAGTGCTACGCCCTGGCCAAGGCTGCCCGGGAGAAGAAGGTGTTGACGCAGATGGGCAACCAGGGTTATTGCGGCGAGGCGATCCGCCGCGTCTCCGAGTACATCGCCGCCGGGGCCATCGGCACCGTCACGGAGACCCACACGCTGTTGGACCGCAACTTTGGCGGCACGGGTGGCCGGCCCCCGTCGAAGCCCGCCCCGGCCGGCCTGCACTGGGACGAGTGGATCGGCCCCGCGCCCTTCCGCGACTACCATGACGGCCTGCACCCTTTCTCGTGGCGCGATTGGAAGGCGTTCGGCACGGGCACGATCGGTGACATGGCCTGCCACCGTCTGGCCTACCCCTTCATGGCGCTGCGGCTTTGGGAGGTCAAGCAGTTCACGGTCGAGTGCCTCAACACGAAAGGCGGCAGCGACGAGAAGTATCCGCAGGACAACGTGGTCTGTTACCACGTCCCGGCACGCGACGGCTTCCCGGCCTGCAAGTGCTACGTCTACGATCACGCGGCCCTCCGTCCCGAGGTGATGAAGGAGTTGGAAAAGCAACACTCGGTCAAATGGTCCGAGGCCACCCTCTTCGTCGGCACCAAGGGCTATCTCGACAACCACGCGCGCATCATTCCCGAGTCGGAGCACCAAGAGTTCCCGGTCCCGGACAAGACGCTGGCGCGTCCCAAGGCCGGTGGGCCCATCGACGACTTGTATGCCTGCCTCCGCACCGGGGGCAGCCCCGTCTCCAATTTCATCGACGCGGCCGGCCCGCTGACGGCGATGGCCCTGACCGGTCACCTGGCGCAGTACGCCGGGATCGGCGGCAAGATCGAGTGGGACGTCGAGAAGATGGAATGCACCAACAAGCCGGAGTTCAACAGGTTCGTCCGTCGTGAATACCGCAGCGGATGGGAAGTGTAGCCACCGGAGAAACGATGAACGCCGCAAAGCACCGTACCGTGCAACAATCTGCTCGCTGTCCAAGTCCTCCCCGGTCACAACCCTCTTCGAACAAACTCTCTTTGGGCCGATCGCCGGAAGTGCTTGCGGGCAGGGTACTTGTCGATTTCGAGTCCCATTCGGCCGCCCTCTGAACGAAGGGAACCCGTAGCGCAACTGCACGAGATGGGTTGACAGTCAAGGGGGCCAGGCTGTTAACCCAGAGCGCATTTTTCGCGGGCCTTTGAAACCGCGACTGGGAGGATTCGGGGTGATTGGACGGATGGGCAGCCGAACTCGGAGGCGACGACCGAACTGCTGGCCGTTCTGCCGAGCGGCTCCTACAAAGATGCCACTGACGCCGGGATCGAGCGACTCAACGACGGTGCGTCGCCATCGTCTATTTGGGATGCCATCTTCTGCGGTGCCGCAGAACTGCAATTGCGGTTGCCCAACATCGTATCGCTGCACGCGGTAACGACGACCCGAGCCATCCATCACGCGTACCGGACAACGGTCCAAGACCGCACACGCCGGCTCTTGTTGCTACAGAATGCTGCGATGCTACCTCTGTTCCGTGAAGCCGCCAAGCAGCGAGGGCGTCTGCAAGACGCTCCAATCGACGAGTTGGAACCCATCGCGCCGGCGGTTTCAGACGAAGCCGCTATCAAGGCGATCTTCGAGGATCTGGGTGAGCAGCGACGCGTAGCCGCTCAGAAGATCCTCGGCTATCTCCAATCGGGGCGTCCGGCGAGATTGCTCGTGGAAGGAATCCGACGACTGGTTGCCGTCAAGGGTGACGGCGCGCACGACTTCAAGTTTACGGCTCATCCGACTAAAGCGTACTTGGTTTCGTGGATGCCGAGGATTTTGAGTTGGAGGAACTCGGGGTCGCGGAATCCGTAGGCTTGGCGTTTCATCGTCTTGATCTTGTTGTTGGTCCCTTCCAACGGCCCGGTCGAGATCGGGTACTCGTAGTAGGCGAGGATTCCCAAGGCGTGGATTCGCAGGGTTCTGGCGAATTTGATC
>DATKZH010000092.1:0-13978 GCA_035528065.1 Thermoguttaceae bacterium
ACAGGCGCCCCATGGCGCCCCACGGTGCGTGCGAATAGCGCCGCTCGGTCGCATAGAGACCTGTTCGACGGCAAGCGGTCCTGTCCGTCCGCTGGATAGCTTGTAGGGTGCGTGAAACGCACCATTTCGCTTGTCGGCGAATTGCGGTGCGTTTTGCGCACCCTACGTCGTCAGTCAAGAAATCGGAACGCGGCTGCCTTGAGAGAGCAGCCAGCGATAGCAGGGAGGAAAAGACAAGAAGGGCACCATTTTGTTTGCCACGAATGATGGCCGAGCGGCGGAGTACTGGAAGTACGGAAGCTGTTACCCTTCGTGCACGGGCAGCGTCGGAGATCTGCGTGAACAAGGAGAAATGAAGTGAAGAGGGCGAGCATAGGATTCGCGGTGGTCGTGTTGCTTGTCGCGACGGCGCCAGTTGAGGGTTCCGTCGCTATGGGGGACATTGCCGTTAGTGGTTCGGGAGATGTTACGTCCGTGTACGACGGCAACGTGACATTCACCGGCTACGGTACCCTTTCAGCTACGATCATTAACAAAACCCTGGACGCTTTCGGGGACATGCTTGTTACCGTAACGTACGACTCGTCCGATATCGACTTCAGCTTCAAGGATTCGGGTGGAGCATTGCGATCGGGATTGCGTTGGGGGGAGGTGATCACCAATGACACGGGTCTACCTTGGGAGTCGTACTCCATTAGCTTGGGTGGAACCAACGGACACGAGTTCGTCGTCGACTCGTCGTTCTCTGGCGGCTACATACCCAATTTCGCGGACATTACGGGCTTAGCGACGGGCCCAGTCAACGTGACTTTGATGTCCCCCGCCACAATGACATCGGGCGCGGGGGGCATCACGATCGCCGGGGTTGACGGCTCGCTGCTCGTGTCGCCGGACAGGACAACGCTGACTTTTGACTTTGCAGTTCCGCTTGCTCCGTCCAGTTCATTCGGGGTGTGGATCTCTCCCTTACTCACCGTCACTTCGGGGAATTTCGCACTTACACAGTCAGCTTCTCCCGTTCCGGAGCCGGCTACCCTCGGAATTTGGTCCTTCGGGATCATCGGGTTGGCCGTTGGGTGGTGGCGACGGCGGGGGAAAGCCGTGTAGAAAGGCAAACGCGATCGGCGATAAGGAGAAATGGAGTGAAAAGGGCAACCCTAACCATCCTCTTTCTATGTGTTTTTTCTGCTGCGTGGCTCCCTTGTTATGGCGCCGTGGTTCTGAATCCCGTCGGCGGGGGGTTGGGGACATCTGTAGTGGTGTACGAGGGGTTAGCGGAATTCCAGAAGGACGAGGATTCTACTTTCCCGCGTTTTTTGGCGGATACCCTGATCGAGAAGACTTTCGATTCTGCGGCGGACATCGTATTCGACAACGTTACGTACGCTGGATCCGACCTGGACTGGAGCACTGGTTTCAGGTGGACCGAGCGAATTCACAACGACACTGGCGCTTCTTGGATTGAATACCATTTGCAGTTGGATGAAACGCCGGGAGTCTTCTTCACGGATTTGCCAGTCTTCTCTCCAAGCTATGTGACAATCAATAGCGGCGAGTCGCTGCCCGGGGCTACTGGGCCGCAACCGACCATAAAGAAACTGGAGCCAGCGCCGGGCACCCTCTCGCTTAGCGCGGATCGAAAGACTCTCTCTTTCTTCTTCGACACCCCGGTAGCCGATAGATCCTTCTTCGACATTCACGCGCCTATCCAAGGCTTATCCTCGTCAGGCGGGTCGTTTGAACTCACGCAAAGTCCTGTTGTGCCTGAGCCTGCCAGTGTCGTAGTATGGTCTCTGCTGGGCGTAGTTGGAGTCGGCACGGCGCTATGGCGACGCCGAAAGGGCGCGCCAGAAGCGCAGCCGTAGTGGGGGCCTGCTACTTCCCGCCCTTGCCGAAGAGGCGGCCCCAGCCGGATTTCTTGGAGACGGACTGCTCGGAGGGGGCTTTGCCGTCGACGGCGAGCGATTCCGCCAGCCCGAGAATCGCTTGGGTGATGGGGGCCTTCGGCGCGTGCTCGATCAGCGGGACCCCGTTGTTCCGGACGTCGATCATCGTCCGGTAATCGTTGGGAAGCTGCCAGTAGACCTCCTTGCCGATGGTGTCCTGAGCCTTCTTGAGCGTGATCTGGCCGCTCTCCATGCCGGCTCGGTTGACGATGATCTTGACCTTCTCGGTCATCCCTTCCATCTCGCCAAACGACATCATCAGCCGGACCACGTTCCGAAGACAGGGCAAGTCCAACTGGGTGACCAGGAGGATGTGGTGGGCCATCTCCAGGGCGACCAGGTCGATCGAGCTGTAGCTCTTGGAGAGATCCAACACCAAGTGCGTGAAGGTCGCCTTCAGCAGCCCGATCACTCGCTGGAGGTCCTCCGGCGTGATCAGGGCGATGTCTTCCAGTTGCACGGGGCGGGGCAACAGAAACAGCCCGGAGGAGTGCTTGGTGAGCGATCGTTTGAGCAGGGTGAAGTCGAGGCGGGTGACGTTCTGGGCCACGTCGACGAGCGTGTAGTCGGGGATGGCGTCGAGAAACACGTCGGCATCGCCCAGGCAGAGATCCAGGTCGACCAGGGCCACCGTGTTCTCCGGATTTCCGGCCAAGACGCACCCGAGGTTGACCGCGATGCTGGTCGTACCCACGCCGCCGATGGCCCCGGCCACGGCGATGACCTGGCTGCCCCGGGGCTTGTTTTCCCCGCGACCGAAGCGGCGCTCGCTGATTCGGCCCAAGGCGGCGATCAGGTCCTCAATCCGCATCGGCTGGGTCAAGAATTCCTTGGCCCCGGACCGCATCGCCTGAAGGATCAGGTTGCCGTCGCTGGAAGTGCTGACGACCAGGACGGAGCAGTCGGGGGAGCTTTCGCTGAGCCGGGCGACCAGCGACAATGCCTTCTCGGGGGCGTCGTCGATCGCCACCAGACCGATGTCGGGTTTGGTCTGGGCCACCACGTCGGCGAAGAACTCGTAGCGTGAGCACTCCGCCTCCAGCCAGATCATCTCCATTCCCAACAACATCGTCTTGAGCGCGTCACGCGAGGAATCGTTGGGATCGACGATCGCCAGGCGGAGAACGTTGCTCATGGTGATAAACCCAGGGAAGCCGAATCTTGAGCCGGGGACCAACCGTACCGGATCGCCCGCCCCGGAAGGGCGTCTGAAAACGCAGGCTCTCCACTAGTATTGCTTATTTTTGTCGGTCTCTACCGAAACCGGCGAGGCTCGCACAATCGGGCGGCCCTGCCGGGTCTCCTAGTCGGCAAGCTCGTAGCCAATCGGTCCCATGAAGCCGGGCAATTCCGCGGCCCGGTCGGAAGTGGCGGCCACGGGGCGGTCCCCTTGCCGAGCGGACGGCTTTTTCCCTTGGGGCGGGGCGAACGCGGACTTCTTCGCCGATGGGACGGGCGCCGATGGCAACGGGGCCGGCGGCTCCGACGGCCCCGGGGTCAATCGCTGTTCCGGCGGCACGATCTGACCGGGGGGCAGGATCCCGTCAGCCGGCACGATCCCGTCAGCCGGCAACATCGGGTCAGGCGGAACGATCTGGCCGGGCTGGCCGGGGATCATGCCGGGTGGCCCTTGCGGACAGCACCTGGGAACTTCGACGTGTCCCCTTAAGCCCAATTGGACGTCGTTGGGGCTGGTCGTCCGCATGCCGGGACCGCAGGGGGGCACTTCCTCGGCGTCCATGGCGTCGAACAGCTCGGGCGTGACGAAGATCAGCAGCTCGATCTCGTTGGTCTGCTCCTCCACCCTGCGGAACAAGGCCCCCGCGTAGGGCAGATCACTCACCCACGGGATGCCCCGACGCGTCGATTCGACGCGGCTTTGCAGCAGCCCGGCGATCGCGAGCGTCTGGCCCGCCTGCAACTCCACGCCCGTGTCCACCGTCCGCGTCCGGAGGCCGGGAATGTCGTCGACGGTGACGCTTTCGTCGATCTCGCTCACCTCCGGGCGCACCTCCAGGCGAATTCTCCCGTTCCCCAAGACGATCGGCACGAAGTCGACCCGCGTGCCGTACTTAATCTGGATGGGCTGCGCGGCCGCCAAGCCTTGCGGCACAACGGTGAACTCGCCGCCCACGTGGAAGTAGGCGGGCCGGCCGCTCGAGGTGACCAGCGTCGGCTCGGCCAGGACCTTGGCCAGGTTGTCTTGCCGCAGGGCTTCCAAGACCCCGAAGAAGTCTGACGAGCTGCCGAGGATGTCGAACTGGATGTTGCCCGCGGCGCTCTGCCCCAAGGTCACCGGGTTGATTAGGCCGCTTGTGCCCGTGACGAAGCCGCCGCTGTCCGCCACGATCGACCAGTCGAACCCCAGGCTGCGGAGCTTCGTCCGGGAAACCTCCATCACTTTGACGTGCAGGAGCACCTGGTGGACGCCGCCGACCTGGATGAGGTTGATCACCTTAGGGTAGTATTGCTCGGCGAGTTGCATGATGCCGTTGATGTCGCTGGGCTGGTCCACGTATCCGGAGATCATCACCGCGTTGGACAACGGCACCACGCGGAGCGCCGCGTTGGGGAACTCGTGCTCCAGGATCATGCTCAGTTCCCGGGCGTCGCCGTAGACGATCACGTCGACGGTGTAGATGTCCCCGTTCTCGTCCCACAGGTTGACCTGTGTCACCCCCGGCTTCTTGGCGGAAATCTGGATCTGCGTCGCCGAAAGCGGGGTCACGTCCAGGACGTCGGGGTTGTTGACCTGCGCGCGGGGGATCCGGTTGGCGGCCGTGAGGTCGGGGCTAAGCGTGAGAATGCGGCTCGAATGGACCGTCATCTCCTGCCGCTCGCCGGCGGCCTGGATCTGGCGGACGATCGACGCCGGTTGCGCCCCGAGCTGCTGGCTCCAGGCCGTGCCGCAGGCCATCCAGAAGAGCGCCGTGCCGATCAAAGACGGGGCAAGAATCCCTCGAAGCGTATCAGCTGTCATCCTTGAAATCCTTTGGGTTGTCCGCTCTTCCAGCAGCGGGCACTTCCGTGCTGGGAGTCGTCCGTGTCATCCCATCGTGGTGGGGCCCGCCGCCCTCAAGCGGCCCCACGTCGAGCGTCAAGCGTACGGTTCTCGCTAGTCGTGCTGGGGTGCAACCTCCTCGTTCTGCGCCGCGTCTCCCTCTTTCGCTTTTTTCCCCTCCCCTTCCTTTTCTCCGTCCTCGGCCCGATCATCTGCGTCCGGTTCGGACGGCGCAACGTCCAAGCTCCCGCTTCGGATCGGAGAGATTGCCTTCCAGAAGTTGAAGCCCGACGGCCTGGCGTTCGGTCCACGCGCCTTCGGCGACTCGTCCATTTCCTCCAGCACGACCTCGCTGACCTCCGAGCCCTGAATGAGCTGGATCGTCCAGGAATTGGGCTCCGCGGGCAGCGCGGGAGGCGATACGGTCTGGGCGCCTTGTGAGTTCAACATGGTGAGGAAACCATCCAGATCGTCGGATGGCGGCGTGTCCGGCCGCTCTCGCTCCAACTCTTCGCGGTCGCGACTGGAGACCTCCCCCTCGGTAAGCTCTTTGGCGAAGGTGCCGACCAACTCCACGGGGTCCTTGTCGTCGTGGCTCCTCAGCGTCAACCGGATGTCCCCCAGCTCGGTGGCCAACGTGAACTTCTCCGCCTGCTTGGGAGTCACCAACAGCGAGACGGTCTTGGCGTTGATGGAGTTCTGTCCTTCGGTCCCCTCGAGGTTGTAGACGTCGTTGATGGCAAAGACCTTGACGTCCTGGAAAAGGGTCCGCACGCCGGTCTCACAGACCGTGCCCGGACATTGCTTCAGGTAGAGGAGCACGTCGACACGGTCGCCGGGCCGGATGAGGTCGCTGATGCCGCTCTCCTTGGTCACCGTCACCGACACGACCCGCAAGCCGACCGGGATCTCCTCGGCGGCCCCGACCATCCCGACGGCCAACTTGTTCTCCATGATCACCTCGCCCTGCCAGATCTTCGTCCTGGGCCGACGGCCTTCGACTTCTTCGACCTTGGTGAGCGCTCCCTCGGGGACCTTGTCTTTCGGCCACTCCTCGAGCTTGAGCATCTCGGCAGTGATCAGGTCATTGGTGGGGATGTCGGCCAAGGCCACGAAGATCTGTTGCGTGTCCCCGTCCGAAGCCGGAGCGCCCGAGTCCCGTTTGGCCATCACCTGGGTGATGCCGATCGAGGCGACCAGCCCGCACCCGAGCGCCAGCACCAACAGCAGCACTGATTTTGCTCGCATCAAGTCCCCCTGCATCTCGCTAGCCGGACCGGGCCAAATTCGCCGCAAGGCCGCCAACGCGGCAACCAGCGGCCTACTGAACCGTTTCCCGACGCATCACCGTGGTGGCGCTCAACGTGTTTCCGCCTAAGAACATTGGCGACGGGAGCCAACTCACTTGATCAAAAGGCACAGAGACCCTAACCGTGACAGGAGCGCCATAACCGGCCGAATCGGGCGGATCCGGACTGACCGATATATCCGTGCCCGCAACCGACGCCGTGACCATGTACGCGTCAACGGCATCCGTGACGTCCACGGTCTTGGCGCCGTCCAACACCGCCACCCGCGCCCCTTCCCGCGACGCATTCGTGAGGATCTGCTGGATCATCACCATCCGTCCAAACTCGATCATCCCGAAAACCAGCAGGAAGAAGAGCGGCGCAACCACCGCGAATTCCACGGCGGCCGCACCTCGTCGATTCCTTCGGCATAACCGGCAAAATCTCTCCAGTTTGAAAGGCTTTTGCCGGGCAATTGGGTCCTTCTCTAGTTCTTCCGGGTGGCGCGGACCTGGAAAGATGGTAGCTCTAGACAAAGCGGGCAGTCTCATCGCGGTATCTCCCAGTTCACAACAGCATTCCCCACCATGCAAAGTAAGCGATCGAGCCGATGGCGATCGGTATCCCGTACGGCAACAGCATCATCGAGCTTTTGCGCTCGGCGGCCATGGCCGACAGTTGGCTCGGATTACGGACGATCAGGATCTCGGTCAGAATTCCCAGGAACTGACTCTGGTGATGTCGCCACCGCCGCCGGTAGAGGACCATGCCTACGGCGATCACCGCGCCGACGACGACCGAGATGACGAACGCCCAGAACGTGTGGGTCACGCCCACCCAGGCCCCCACCCCGGCAAGCAGCTTCACGTCGCCGGCGCCCATCCCGCCAATCGCGTAGGCCGGCAGCAAGAGCCCCAGCCCCACGGCGGTCCCCAACAGGCTCCAGCCTAGTCCGGTCCACCAGCCTAGTCCGGTCAAGCCGCAGAAGACCGCGCTGGCTACCCACCCGCTCATGACCATCGGGAAGGTGAGCCAATTGGGCACCTTCAGCTTATAGCCGTCGATCAAGGCCGCCACGACCAGCGTGATCGTGACCGCCCAGCAGACGGCCATGATGATCCAGTGTTTGGGCATCGTCCCGGAAACGTCCTCAAGCATACTGAGCATGATGGTTCTCTCCATTGCGGGCAAAACGGGGTTTGCTTCTTCGTCCCCGTTCGTCCGGGCACCGAGGGGTGCGGCGTGCCTAGCCGCGGGCGGTCATCATGAAGCTCATCAGGGCGGCGACGATCGCAACGAAATAGACCGCCAACTGGGCGGCGGCACTCAGCATCTCCGGCGGAATCAATAGATGCATTGCTCGATTCCTTGGTCTTGGCAGCCTCGCCCCAGCCACGACGAACCAGCGGAGGCTACTCAAGTCTATGTCAAAAAATTCCCCCTCGGCGCCCGAATTCCGGGCACCGAGGGGGGGGTTCTTCCGGCTGTCTCGGAGATCGTGTCCGGACACGCCGAGTCAAGCCAACGAGGACGTTACGACCCGGTAGGATTCGAGACCGATGCCTCAACGCCCTCAAACGTGTTCTTCGCGGCGGTGCCCAGGGAGCTGATCGCCGTGAGGCAGACGATCACGATCAGCGCCAGCATGACCGCGTACTCCACCGCGGTGGGGCCATCTTCCGAAACGAGGAATCGATGCACATTCTTCGCAAGCAACTTCATAACACTCCTCCATTTCATCGGTGGTCCCCGGCCGATAGATCGTTTGGCACCGGATAAGGACTCACCGGAGAAAACCTGTGTGGGCTCCTTCAGGTACCGCGCCGACGGCTACAAGCCGACGCTGGCCTGCGGCGTACCCCGCGGATCCCGGAAATCGTACTTACGACGTGCCTCTTCCTCGTTGGTTTGCCGAACAAATCACCCTTTCGGCAGCCAGGCTGCCGATCGAGTCGCCTCGACCGGTCCTTGGCTTTGCGCCCCGGCCTTGCGACCGGTTTGCCTTTATCGAGGATGAGAGGCGGCAGGCCTCTGGCCGCGGGAGTTTTGCCGGCAAGACGAGATTCTTCGCTTTGTTTCCGGCGGAAAAGGACTCCCGCGCTGCGACCCGGCTTAACCGGCCGTGTCGCAGAGTCTCCCACGCACTCGCGTGTTCGACTTCCGTAGTGAAACCTAGGTCAGAATACCCGGATGTCAAATCGAAAGCTTTAGCAAATCTCCAAGTTTTTCGTCCAAATCTCCAACTCGCAAAACGGATGTTCCGGCTGTGCGGCGCCCTCTCGGCCGGGCTTCGCGCAACTTCCATGTGCCGGGCGCGCCAGGGTACGCCCGCCCCTTCCGAGCCGGAAAAGTCGTCCGCGGCGCATGGGCTATGCGGTTTGTGCTATACGGTTATGGAAGCCCGATCGAGAACGCCCCTGACAAGAATCGGCAATAATCCACCGGAACCAGACGCCATGTCCCGATCGCAGCACGTCGCCGCGCCTCCCCGGGCCGATGCCCTCCTCCATGGCACGACGACGTGCGCCCTCCTGTTCCTCCCGGCCTTGATCTGCTTCTTCCGCGACGTGGTGGACGACCCCGACGTCTGGTGGCACTTGAGGACCGGCGAGTGGATCCTCACCCACCGCGCCTGGCCCACGGCCGATCCGTTCTCGTCCTACGGGGCGGGCCAAGCCTGGGCGGCCTATAGCTGGCTGCCGGAGCTGATGCTCTGGGGGCTGTACCAGGTCTTGGGTCTGCGAGGCTTGGTGCTCTACACGGCGGGCCTCTCGGTGGCGATCGTGGCCGCCCTGCACGGCATGGTCCGCCGGATGGGAACCGGCACGAACACGGCCGTCGTCCTCACGCTGGCCGCCGCCCTGGGGCTCATCACGATCCAGACCCCGCGCCCGTGGCTCTTCAGCATCCTCCTTTTCGTGCTCGAGCTGGACCTGCTGTTGACCGCTGGTCGAACGGGCAGTCGCCGGTTGCTGTGGTGGCTGGTGCCGCTTTTTCTCGTCTGGGCGAACATGCACATCCAGTTCGTGGTGGGGCTGGCCGTTTTGGGCGCGGCGGTGATCGAGCCCGTTTTGGCCCGATTTGTCCCGCTCGGCATGGCGGACGAACAGTCCCCAAAGACCCCCTTCGGCCACATGCTCCCCGTCTTCGCGGCTTGCGTGGCCGCCACGCTGGTCAATCCCTACGGCTACCACCTTTACGAAGTCGCCCTGGCGCTGGTCGGCCAGTCCGGGCTCTGGAACCTGATTCAAGAGCTCGGCCCGATGCGATTCCGGTCGGTCGAGAACTGGACCGTGCTGGCCGTGACGGTCGCCGCGGCCTTTGCCTTGGGATGGCGGCGACGGGTGCGGCTCTTGTTGGCCCTGCTGTTCGTGATGGCCGTGTACGTCAGCTTTCGCTCGCAGCGCGACGTGTGGCTCGTGCTGATCGCAGGCCTGACGGTGCTCGCGTACGTCGGGCCGAGGGCAGCGGAAAAAGAAAAAGGAGACAGGTCCAATTCGTGCGAAGCACCCTTCGGGCCGTCCCGGCAAATTGGACCTGCCCCCTTCTTCCGCCGCCGCTCGCTGAACTGGGTCGTGGCCGGCACGGTGGCCCTGTTGGTGGTCGGGGGCAGCCTGGCCCTGAGTGAATCGAAGTTGAAGTCGCAAGTCGCCCGGGCGCTTCCCGTTCAGGCGGCGCGGTTCATCGCCGAGGAGCAGCCTGCCGGTCCGATGTTCAACCCGTTCGACTGGGGCGGTTACCTCATTTTCCACCTCCCGGAGGTTCCGGTGAGCATCGACGGCCGGACCATGGTCCACGGCGAAGCGCGCATCCTGCGTCACGCCGCGACGCTCCGCGGCAAGGGAGGCTGGCGCGACGACCCGGAGCTGAGCCGGGCCGGGTTCGTCCTCCTGCCCGGCGACGGGGCGCTGGCGTCGCTCCTGGAGATCGACGACCGGTTCCGCGTGCTCTACCGAGACCCCCTCGCCGTCGTCTTCTCCCGAGAGACAAACCTGCCCCTGGCAGAGAAGCCAAACCACACCCAACTAGCCCAAACCCGAGATACCGCGGAGTAGCCAACATGAACACCAAGACCGCCGTCGTGATCGGCGCCGGCCCGGCCGGACTGACCGTAGCCTGTGAATTGCTCAAGCGCGCCGGCGTCCAGCCGGTCGTGCTGGAGAGAACCAACGCGCTGGGTGGCCTCTCGCAAACGGTCAACTACCAGGGAAACCGGATCGACATCGGCGGGCACCGGTTCTTCTCCAAATCGGACCGGGTGATGAGCTGGTGGCTGGAGCGGATGCCGCTGGAGGCGACCGACGGCCGCTCTCGATTCGTCCGTGGCCCGCGCGAACCGGAGACGTCCGACGCCGACGCGGCAGCCGCCGTCGAGGGGTCCGAGGGGCCCGATCCCGACCAGGTCGACCACGTGATGCTCCTGCGCGGGCGGCGCTCGCGGATCTTCTACCAGCGGAAGTTCTTCGACTACCCGATCCGGCTGAGCCTCGACACGCTGAAGAAGCTGGGGCTCGCCCGGGTGATGAAGATCGGCTTGAGCTACGCCCGCAGCACGCTCCTTCCGGTCCGCAACGTCACGAGCTTGGAGGATTTCTTCATCAACCGCTTCGGCCGGGAGCTGTACCACACGTTCTTCGAGTCGTACACCGAGAAGGTCTGGGGCCGGCCCTGCTCGGAGATCAGCGCCGAATGGGGCGCCCAGCGGATCAAGGGGCTCTCCGTCACCAAGGCGCTCTGGCACGCGCTCAAGAAGCCCTTCACCGCCCGCGACGTGACCCAGAAGGGCACGGAGACGTCGCTGATCGAGCAGTTCCTCTATCCAAAATACGGCCCCGGGCAGATGTGGGAGCACGTCGCTCGGGAGGTCGAGGAGCGGGGCGGCCGCGTGATCACCAACGCGGAAGTCCGCCGCGTCGAGGTGGCGGGGAACCGCGTCACCGCCGTCGAGGCGGTCGACGTTGCGACCGGCCGGCCTCACCAGTTCCAGGCCGACTACTTCTTCTCCACCATGCCGGTCCAGCAATTGGTCCGATCCCTTTCGGTCCCGCCGCCGGAGGACGTGCGCCGGATCAACGAGGGGCTCGTCTATCGCGATTTCATCACCGTCGGGCTGTTGGTCGACGAGCTGAAGGTCAAGGAGCACGCCGGCTCCGGGCTGATCCGCGACAACTGGATCTACATCCAGGAGCAGGACGTCCGGGTGGGGCGGATGCAGGTGTTCAACAACTGGAGCCCCTACATGGTCGCCGATCCCTCCAAGGTCTGGATCGGGATGGAGTACTTTGCCAACGAGCACGACGACCTCTGGGTCCGGACCGACCGGGACCTGATCGCCCTGGCTACCGAGGAGCTGGCCAAGATCGGGATCATCGAGCCGGGCGCCGTGCGCGACGGCACGGTGATCCGCATGCCCAAAGCCTATCCGGCCTACTTCGGCACCTACGACCGCTTCGAGGAGCTGCGGGCGTGGATCGACCGGTTCGAGAACCTCTTCCTTCTCGGGCGCAACGGCATGCACCGCTACAACAACATGGACCACTCGATGCTCACGGCCATGGTCGCGGTGGACAACGTCCTCGAAGGCCGAACCGACAAATCCAACGTCTGGGCCGTCAACGCCGAGCAGGAATACCACGAGGCCAAGGCGACCGAGCCGACCGAGAAGGCCGCCGCCGCCGCTCCTGTCGAGGAGGACCAGGCTCCGCTTGTGCCCGTCTCCAGCGAACAGGACCAGTAGCCGCCCACGCACTGGAGCCGGGTCCCCGAGAGCGCAGGCGAGTGGATCGGCCGTGTGCCACTGCTTCGCAGAAGCAGTGCAGCACGGGATGCCCGAGCGAAAGCACTGCTTCTGCGAAGCAGTGGCACACCTCCAAGCATCCGTGATCTCAACAGCGTCGCACGGCCGCTTCGATAGGGCTCGTGCCGGTTGTGCCGGATATGCGGCGACCGGCTCGTCCGCGAGGCTCGCGACCGTGGCGGGCAACCTATCCTTTCGCTAGGTACTCCATCCCTTACCCTCAGCGAATCACGGCAGCCTCGCCGACGAACGACCGATGTCTTGCCAGTCGTGCCAGCCCACGGATGAAGCCCCAGGCCGCAGCCGCCCGGGCCTGTTTGCCTGGACGCTGCTGGCCGCCGTGGCGCTCCTGGCTGTGCTGGCCGCCCCGTGCGTTTTCGGATACGTCTATACGCACGACGACCTGGGGGCGTTCCACCTGCCTCTGCGCGCGTTCTACGCCGAGCAGCTTTCTCGCGGTGAGCCGTTCGACTGGACGCCGCAGCTCTTCTGCGGCTTCTATCTCACCGGCGAGGGCCAGGCCGGCACGTATCATCCGCTCCATCTCTTGCTGTACCGCGTCCTCCCGCTCGGGGCAGCCTGGGCCGCCGAGCTTCTGGCCGGCTACGTGTTCATGCTCGCCGGCACGTACCTGTTCCTCGGGCGGCTTCTGGGCCGGCGCGACGCCGCCATGTTCGGCAGCCTCGCGTTCACGTTCTCCGGCTTCAACCTGCTGCACTTCGTCCATCCCAACGCGATTGCCGTCGTGGCCCATATCCCGTGGCTGTTGTGGATGATCGACGTGATGCTCGTCGAGCCGAGTCGGTATCGCGTCGCGGCCGCCCAGGTGGGCATCGCGCTTTTGACCGGCTCCGAGATGCTCTTGGGCTACCCGCAATACGTTTGGTTTTCGCTTCTGGCCGAGGCGGCCTATGGTCTGTCGGTGCTCGCCGGAAGTCGATACGCGGCGAACAGATACGCTGCAAGGGACGACCGCGCCGGCGATGCGTGGCATGCCCCCCGGGCGATCCATCCCGTCACGCCATGGTCGCGTCTGGCCATCGCCAAGCTGACCGGCGTGATGCTCGGCGGCGTGCAGCTTCTGCCCACGCTGGACTGGTTAGGCCATTCGGTCCGCCGCTCGGTCGACGCCGCGTTCGCTAGCGCCGGGTCCCTGCACCCGTTGAACCTCGTACAGCTTGTCGCCCCCTACCTGTTCACCCATCGCGTCGTCGGCCAAAACACGCACGAGCTGGGCGTCTACGTGGGGGCGGTCCCCCTGATGCTGATCGTCTGGCTGGTGATCTGCCGTCGCCAGTGGGGAAGCCTGCGACGGCCGGTCGTGGCCGCCCTCGGCTTCGGAGCGATCGCGCTTCTCTTGGCGCTGGGGAAGTACGGGCCGATCTACGGCCTGCAACGGCTGCTGCCGATCGTGGGCGGCTTCCGTTTTCCCTGTCGATACACCCTGTTGGCGGCTCTGTGCGTGGCGGTCGCTTCGGCCGTCGCCCTGGCCCTGCTGGCACGTCAGCAGGAGCGACGCGAGAAGACGCCCTGGCGCCGGCTGCGGCCCGCGGGGGTGGTCGTCCTGCTCAGCCTGGCGGTCGCGATCGCGGGCATGCTGCTGCGAAGTCGCCCGTTCATCGCCGGCACGCCCGCCATCCTGGCCGGACCGCTGCTGATCGGCTCGGCCGCGGTGCTGCTCGCTCTGTCAGCGCGAGGAAACCGCGCGGCCCTCGTCGGGCTGGTGCTGTTCTGTGCCGCCGACCTGGGCTACTACGGCACGAGCTACGCGGCGTATCCCCATGCAGAACGGATCGAGGCGTACGTGGCCAAGACCAAAACTCCCCCGGCGCCGCCCGACGGACGCGTGTTGGCCGACGCGCCTCGCTTCGGCCAGTCGGGCCTTCACACCAGCAACCAGATGACGCTCTGCGGCTGGCATCGGGCCGACGGATACGCCGCCCTG
>DATKZH010000093.1:0-19354 GCA_035528065.1 Thermoguttaceae bacterium
CCGACGTCCAACCCGAATCCTCCGACATAACGATACGTCCCGGTCTGAAGAAGCTGACCCCAGCTTCCAGGATCGGGGTGCCTCCCGAAAAACGCCAGGAGCCACTTGACGCGGAAGACTCTTTCAGGGAAGTGGCACCCAGGGCGTCCGGACCAGCGAGCCAAAAAGCGTGCAATGAAAGACCCTTCCCAGCCGCCGCGGTCCCCGAAACGCAACGCCCCGCCCGTAGCGAACCTGCTCGACGATCAGCCCCTCCGGAGGTTGGTGCACAAGAACCTCACCATCGAGGGCTATTCCCGGGCGGCGGTGCAGACGTACTGGCGGGTCCCCGAGCTGAAGATCGGCTTCGACCTGGGGGCGCAGCCCTGGTCGTTCATGGGCACGCCCACCTGGTTCATCTCGCACACCCACATCGACCACATCATGGCCCTGCCCGCCTACGCCGCCCGGCGGCGGATGATGAAAATGGAGCCGCCGGTGATCTACCTGCCCGAGGGGGCGATCGATCCCATCCGGCGAATCCTCCGCCAGATCAGCCGCCTGGACCGGGGCCGGCTGCCCTGCGAGCTGGTCGGCACCAAGCCGGGCGACGAGATCGAGCTTTCGCGCGAGCTGGTCGTCACCGTCTCGGCCACCAAGCACACCGTCCCTTCGATGGGCTTCGTCGTCTGGGAGCGGCGGCGCAAGCTGAAGCCGGAGTATCAGCACCTTGCGGGCGACCAGATCCGCGACCTCCGCCTGGGCGGGACCGACGTGACCAACGAAGTCCGTATCCCCCGGCTCGCCTACCTCGGCGACAGCGCCCCGGAAGGGCTCGACGACTGTCCGGTGATGTACGAGGCCGAGGTGCTGATCATGGAGATCACCTTCGTGGCCCCCAGCCACCGCAAGGAGAAGATCCACAAGTTCGGCCACACCCACCTGGACGACGTGGTCGAGCGTCGCGATCGCTTCCAGAACGAGCTGGTCATCGCCGCCCACTTCAGCACCCGCTACCAACCCCGCCGCATCCAACGCCACGTGGAAAAAGCCCTCCCCGACATGCTCGGCGGGCGCCTGCACCTGTGGCTCTAGACAAGAATGGTGCGTTTCACGCACCCTACGGCTACGGCCACTGATCCTGAAGCCGGGGTGCCCATAGGCGGGGTCGCCGCAATCTCTCGCCGGGCGCTGGGCACTGATTCCTCAAGCCGCGATGCCCAGAGGCGGGGTCGCCGCACCGTGCCGTCCTGCGGCCGATCCTCGCCGCCACCCAACAGAACGCGGAAAAACTGGAAGCACCCGGGGGTGCCCAAAAGACGTCTTGCGGCTCGGCGCTAACATGGTAAGCTCGAACACGTTAGGCGGAACACCGAGTGCCCGGAAGCCCCTGAAATCGCCCGTCCAAGTGTCCAACAATGCCGCCCATGAACAGCCCTAAGCCCTTTCCTCACAACGCGTTGCGTCGCAAACATTTGTTGGACGGTTTTTGTTGGTTCGGCCAAAACCTCCAAGTGCTTTCCCGCCCGCGACTTGCGCGAGTGACCTCGTCCAAAAAGGGCGTTTTTCCCAGTACATGGCGTGCGCGCAGGTGGCCTATGACCCTGTAGCACCTGCGCTGGAACCCCAGCGCATTCACCATGGAACCCCAGCGCACTAACCCTGGGGCCCTAGCGCACGTGCGCTCACGGTATCTGAAGGGGGTAGTGCCCCTCATAAGTGGCGAAACCAGCGCGACGCCCGAAGTGGCGGCGTCCAAGAAATGAGTGGCAAGTGGCGAGTGGTGAGTAGCGGAGGAGCGGCGCCTCGCTCGTCACTCGTTCCCAGGCTCCGCCTGGGAACGCACTAACACAAGGCTCCGCCTTGTCCCAACCGCACAATCCGGCGCAAGCCACCGCGAAGCAAGCGCGGGCCGGCAGAGGCTGGGAACCAGGAAAAGCAGTGCCGGCGTCGAATCGCTCGAAGCGACGCGCCCGCTGCGTCCGGGCTTCTAGCAATGGGGGCTCAACCGACTCCCGGCGTCTGAAGACCGGCCGAGAAGCCCGGCTGAAGCCGGCTCGAGTCTCCGCGTGGGGCCTCGCTTTCCACCAGCTAAAGCTGGTGGCAGACAGTCTGTCGGCTGAAGCCGACTTGCACGCCTGATACGGAGCAGCCCGTGCCGACTGTCCCGTGCCGGCCCGCTGCGAGGCGGTCGGCGTGAATCGGTGGGGCCCGGCGCGAGCGAGCCGCGTTTCTTGACACCGACGTAGTGCTCCCGTATCGTTCGTCTAGGCTCGGAGCCAGCGAGGTTTCCTTGGAGTGCGGCGACTTGTCGCCGCTTTCTTGGGCGTTTCCACAACCGGCGAGCGATGTCCGAGTTCACGGGAAAGCCGTCTCGCTACGTTTTGCGGCCGCTCAAAAAGCGGCGACAAGTCACCGCAGTCCAAAAGGTCGCTTGCCCTGCGCTTGGGTGGAGTGGGCTCTGCGACACGGTCACGGAATCGTGGACGGTTGGGTTCTCGCGCTTCTCGTGAAGCTGGTTTGCATGGTTGACGATAATCCGCTTCTGAAGTCACCGGCGCATCCCTCGGTGCACGTTGCGCAAGGCAGCGGGCCCTACGCCAACACGCGCCTCGCGTTGCAGTCGATCGACCTTTCTCCCGTTCGCGGGAGGCGAGTGCTCTTGAAACCGAACGTGGGCCGGGTGGCCTCTCCCGGAGCGGGGATCACGACGCACCCGGACGTCGTCGCGGCGGCGATCGACGCCTTCCGGGAGGCGGGGGCGGACGTGGCCGTTGGAGAAAGCCCGATCGTGGGCGTCCGAGTTCACGAGGCCTTTGAAGCGTCGGGCGTTGCGTTGGTCGCGGCCGAGCGTGGTTGTCCGCTCGTCGACATGGATCGGCGCCGTTTTGTGAAGGTATCCGTGCCCGAGGGGCGTGCCCTTCATTCTCTCAAGGTCTGCGCGGCGGTGCTTGAGTTCGACTTCCTCGTCTCCCTTCCGGTGATGAAGATGCACATGCACACCGGGGTCACGTTGGCGGTCAAGAACATGAAAGGATGCCTTTGGCGGCGGAGCAAGGTGGAGTTGCACATGTTGCCGCCGATCGAAGGAAGCGACCACAAGCCCATCGACGTCGCGATTGCCGACATGTCCTCCGTGCTCCGCCCGCATCTGGCCGTCATTGACGGCACCGTGGGTATGGAGGGTCTGGGGCCCAGTGCCGGACGGGCCAAGCCTCTCGACGCCGTCGTGGCGAGCGCCGACGCCTTTGCCGCCGATGCCGTCGCGTGCCGATTGATGGGTACGGAAGCGGAGAATATCCCGCATCTGAGCCTGGGCGCAGATCGCGGTTACGGTGTCATCGACCTCGGCCGTATGACCGTGACGCCCGAGAACTGGCGCGACGGGATCTCGCCGTTCGCTCGTCCGCCCGAAAACCTGACCATCGAGTTCCCGAATATCACGATTCTGGACAACCGTTCGTGCAGTGCATGCCAGTCGACGCTGCTCTTGTTTCTGAATCGCTACCGGGATCGCCTCTTTGACTGTGTTCCCGCAGGAAGCGCCGTCACCATAGCCATCGGCAGGGGCCACACGGAACTGCCGGAAGGGACGCTGTGCATCGGCAATTGCACGGCGCACCACCGGGGCAAAGGGATCTTTGTCCCGGGATGCCCTCCCGTCGGCAGCCAGATCCTCACGGCCATCTCCGGCGAGCCGTCCGTCGACCGCCTGGACGGCCGGAGCCGGGAATCCGACGAGGAGGGAGGGTAGCCCACTTTCCCGGAGCAAAGGTCGGCTCCCGCTTCCTCCCGCCCGGCCGGAGCCGCGGTACGTCCATTCCCTGTGGTCGGCGTCTCAAAGCGATCGACACGGTCCGTCGTGCCAGAGACGCCTGGAATCGGCAGGAAAACACCGTAGAATATGGAGATTGGCGAAGACCCGGGAGGTCCGCAGCAGCCACGGATCTTCTTCGGAACGGACCCCCCTGACTTTTCCAGCGCCCGTAGCTCAAAGGATAGAGCAGCGGACTTCTAATCCGCAGGTTGCAGGTTCGAGTCCTGCCGGGCGTACTTGGGTCATCGGTTGCCACCGCTCGCCCCGGGGCGCCTAAGTCGTCCTCGGGCCGAGGTTTGCGGCCGGCCTTACCGTCGCTCGGCCCTTCTTTCCTTTCGCCGTCACTCGCCGCGTGTCGCACCGGTTCGCCGCTGGACTGCCGACCCGGATGCTGTCCCATTCCGGGCGTGGCGCTCTCCGTACCGGTCGCCGCACCTCGCAGGTTCAGCCGAATCGTAGAGTTCGAGGTAGACTACGGCCGTCCGACCGATTCTTCAGTCGTCTTTTCAACGAAGACGGCCACGCGATGGATTCTCGGCAAATCGTCTGCGGGGACTTCGATCGTGAAATCGGGCAACTCAAACGCGGGCGCGTAGCTTCCCAAACACCAAGGAAATGGGGCGAGCCAGAACTGGTCGACGTATTTGCCGCCCCCGGCGTGGAAGTTCCCTTGCTTCACAGACTTCACATGCTTCGACTGGGCATGCCAATCAGTGCTTCCCATGTCGCGGACGGCCGTTGCCAGCCGATCGCCCTGCTGATCCAGCAGTTCGACGCGTAGCTGCCAATCAGGCGCGAGCAACTCATGGAGAGTCGGTCCCACTAATGCAGGCAGACGAAAGCTCTCCCACGTCGACTGCATCGTCTCATGGCCGTCGGGCGTAACCGCGGTCAGGACGCTTACCCAAACGCCCGGCTCCTTGGCGCGCGTGCTCTCGTACTCACTCATCCGGCGGTGGTCCCCACCTCCCTGAAACTCGTAGTATCCTCTCGCGCCCGCCTTATTGCGATCCGATACGTAGATATAGCTGTCCGAAGCGATCCTCTTGAGTCTCGACCTCAAGTCGGAGCGGAACACTTCCCATCTTGACTTGTCGCTTTTCACCTTGACTGCCAGGCGTAAGGTCGCCTTGCCGGCTTCTCGCCTCACGATTTCCCACTCTTTCGGCTCCTCCACGGCGGCAAACTGGTCGAGCCCGTACGCTTCCATGACCTTGGCGAATAGATCGGCCGCGCTCTGACTGCTGTCGTCGTCGAAACGAAACTGACGGTAGATTTGCTCGCCGGGGAACTTGGAAACGGTGATCCGCTTGTCTTTCAACCGTGCCGTAAGCTCATCGATTGCGACGTCCGCTCGTATGCGGACGTAATGGAGGTCGCCTTGTTGCCAGTTGCTCAGGACCTGAAAATGCTTCACCGTGCCACGGGTGAAAGTGAGCACGTTGTCGCGGATGATCTCGTCGTTCTCGACGAGGGTTTCGGCATCCACAAGGACTCCCATGGTCTGCTCGATCGCCGACGCAAAGGCGTTTTGCCGTGCCTCGTCCGGTGACAACCCAATGCCGGTGCAGACGACCGTCAGCAACCTTGAATCCGAGGCGCCCGCCGCGGATCCGGGCGTCGATGCCGTATTTCGTTTCTCGCTGATTGGCGAAGGGGCGGGAAGGGCACGTTCTTGCGGCGCGCCTGACGTGATGTCCCACTCGTCTGCCCAGATGCGGAGCTGGCTTCCGTCATCGCTCTCGACGAGCAGTGCGCGGCGATTGTCGGACTTCTCGATCTTGACGGTTCTCCCGTGGAATGCTTCGCCGGTCGAGCGGTTGGTGTAGGTGTATTGCTGAGAAGTGCCGGCAGCCGTGCCAGCGTCTCCGCCCTTCGCGACCAGTTCCAGCACGTACTTTTGGTCGGCTTTGCCCAGCTTTTCGAGGGCAAGGGTGATAGTCTGGCCGTCTTTCTTCTCGAGTTGCACGTGGCCGTCGCGGAAGTCGATCAAGGCGGCCTCCACCCGGAACTTGCCCGTGCTGTCGCTCCAGGTTCTAAGTGAAGAGTGCTCTGCTGCGTTCCCGGGGAATTGGATCGCCGAGACCAAAGCAAAAGTCAAAGCCAATAGACTGATAGGCTTTGCAGACACGACTTGCCTCCTTCCATCGATACGTGATGAACATGATCGGGGTGTTTGGAACGGGAGGACTCTCCTCTTGGAGTTCGAGGCGAAGCTGTCACTACGAATCAAGCCCGTCACTTTTCAACTCCCGCAGCAAGCGATTCGTCGTCCGGGTGTTGGCTTCCACGTTGATGCCCAGCCGGATCACTTCCGCGGTACAGTGCATCAGGAGCGCCGTCCAGGCGGAGCCCAGGGCGGCACCGAAGAAGATGAGGGTCGAGCTGCCGCCGAGGAACGCAAGAAGGGGGTCGGAGCCGATAAAGGATGCGATCAAGCTCAGCACGCCGAGAATCGCCAAGCCGAGGCACACCACGGCGATGATCGCGCAGATGATTCCCAGGATCTGGTAGATGGCTGCCAGGAGCTTGAGCGCCGGATACCGGGACTGCACGTATCGATGATAGACCTTCTCGCCGAACCGGGGGAGCACGTACTCGTCGTCGGAAGCGTCGGAGGCCCGGCGCGGGCTTGGCGGCGCGGGTCCGCCGTTCTCGACGGGCTCCGGCAGCGGCGGCGGCGCCGGCACGGCTTGAGGGATCGATTCGGCGTTCGCGCCGGCTTGGGCCTTTGCCGACTCCGCCACCTGATCCTGCCGGGGCGATGGGAACAGCCCTTGGATCTTGCTGGCCCGGACCCACTTGTGGGTGCCGTCCTTCCAGACCGAGTCGCTCGGCTGGATCTTCCCGCAGGCGGCAAGCTCCTTGAGCTGCCCCGTCGACACGGGCCCGAAGTGGTTTCCCTGGTGCTCGAAATACCATTGCTCAGCCATGTTAGGCGGCTCCCGGTTGAGGCACATCGACAAGCTCACTCAGGCGGGTGCATCGGATGTCGTTCCGGCGCTTCTTGCAGTTCTCCACGCCTCTCGCCACGCATCTCCCGCATTGGAGAGATTCATTCACGCTTCTCGCCAGGCATCCCCGGCGGTCCCATTCCTCGCATTTCTACAGGCGGCTCGCCAGGCATCCGCGGCGGTCCCATTCCTCGCATTCCTGGGTACTCGCGAGGAATGGAAGCATCAGGCTCGGCGGGTTCCAGAAAGGCAGCAGACGTGTGCACTTTGCGAAGGAGTTCGAGTTCAACATTTACGACTTTGTCACACTCCCAATAGGGGGTGCGGCCACGAAGGGAATACGGTGCTGCTGAGAGCCAATATGCTCCCGTGTTCGAGGCAGAAAAGCCCGGGCCTCGTGACATGGAACCATAAGTCACGAAAGAGAGACAAGGGGAGCCTGAGGGCATACCTCCTAGTTCATCGAGTTCCTGTTCGGTACGAAAGACTACGTTGTTAGCCTCGTCCAGCAATGCGAAGACGAGTCGAAACCGTTGCGCCATCGCCTGCTTAAGCACATCTTCAAGCGATCCCGGTACACGAAAGGCCTCCCACTCGAATACGTCGCCCCCGCGCGGAATTCCCGTGGAAACCGAAATCAGGACGCCCCGCCCCGCCAATCGGCGCCCGAGTTCTTCGTAACTAGGAGCGAGCAGTGTGGTCCCACGATACCTATACTTGGCCCGTTTCTCGGCGATTCTCTCTAGAAATGGCCGTAGTTCGCCAAGTAACTGTTCCCATCGCTTCATGTCGGGAGCCAGCCTGACCTTCATACGGACCTTGGCAAACGTCTCGTCTTTGTCCAAAACCTCCAAATCCTCTACAACCTGCACCACCACGAGTTTCTCAACTTGGAACCCCTCCATGATCTTCTGGAACATCTCGGGCGCGTCCTTAACGGCGTCATCATCTGCCTTCTGTCGCGCCCAAAGCTCTCGCAGCTCTGCCGGCACTTTGCGCACCGAGAGGTTTTGCGAGGTGAGCTTGTCGCCCAGCTTCGTTGGTGAAACCAGGGCCCAGACACGTGCGCATTGCAACCCGTCCTCTCGCCATCGGCGCATCACCTGGTAGTATTCCACGTCGCCGCGGGTACAGGTCAGAATCCGGTCGTGGACGAGCTGGTCGTTTTCGATGATGCTTTCGGCATCCACCATCACGCCTACAGCCTGCTCAATCGCGTGCGACAATGCGTTCAGCAAGGCATTATCGGGATCAACACCTACTCCGGTAGCCACAACTTTCATCAGTCGCGAACCGTCGAGCGCAGATAGCGTTTCCGAGTCTGGCCCGCGCACGTACTCCTGATCCGTCTTGCTCAACTGCCCAATCGCGAGGGAAATGGTTTTGCCGTCGCGTGTCTGTAGGCGTACCCGGCCATCCTCGAAGGCCGCAAGGCCTGCCTCGGCGTGAAACTTGCCCGAGCTGTCGCTCCAGGCTCGCATTCCTGGCTGCTCGGCCGTTTCGCCGTCAGACCCGGCAACCAGCAACAGTGTGGCCAACAGGAAGTTCATGATGAGCCCCTCCAAGTTGAGCGCTTCGCTCTGCGAATGCACAGGTATCGCTTGCCTTTCCACTGGAGGTGATTGGGACCGTGAGCCTCCACTACAGGGACGGATCGCTTTCCGTGCGCTCCGGCCACTCGATATCCGTGATCACGCACGCTACCAGGCGCGCGACAGGCGCCGGTCGGGCCAACGCCGGTCACTTCCACCCTGGTCAAACTGGCATCCACGTTCTCGGAGCCCTCGCGCGGTGCGCTCCCGGCGTGGCGCCGGGATTCTGTCTAATCGTAGCTCCTAGGGAGTGTCGCTCTCGGGGAAGTCGAGGACGGGTTCCATTGCCGCGGAACATCCCTCGATCCGGCCCGCATCGCCGCGCTCCACCTCCACGAGGATCGTTTGGCTTGCGGAGACCGCGTAGCAACCGCCGTCGCGATCGAGCAATAGCGGAGCAAGGGCATAGTGCCCACGGCCGGCCCAGAGATGGGTTATCAGGACGCCTTCGGGCTGGACGGGGCGCCGGACTTCAACAATCGTGTTGCCGTGGCCATCGACCAGGCTGACGCGGAGACGGTATTCGGCCGCTGCGCAGGCATCGAGCACGGCGACCAGGCGCGGGTCGACTTGATGCACGTCCCACACGGTCTCACCGCCTTCTGGGTCCACGAGGGACCGGAATACGGAGATTCCCTGTTGCGCATCGCCCAGTTTCTCCTCAAGTCGTTCCCTGGAACCATCAGTAAGTTGCCACTCGTAAAATCCTCCTTGCAACTTGTCCTCCTGGGGCACCGTGGAGATCGGCACGTGGGCTGAGGCCGTGCCTTCCAGCAGCCGACTCACGTCGTCGTGGAGCTTCTCCCACTGGTCCAGGTTTGAAGTCAGTTTCACCGTCACTTGCAGCTTGGTGTGCGTACGGTCTTCATCGACCGGCTCCGGCTTCCCGACTGTCTCGACCCGGATCATCTTGTCCATCTCGGAAGCCGCATACAAGGGAGACGTTTCGAGGAGAAAAGCACAGTTGGACATTCTTCGAAGGGTATCCGGCTTCACGGTGGCGGTTGTGGGACCGATCAGCGATCTGGCGTACCAGTCGTTCTCGCAGTCCAAGTCGCCCGAGATCGCCCAAAACAAGGGTCCGATGAAGTAGTGACTTCCGTCCGCCGTCCGCGCCATGAAGGGCCTCTGAAAACCCTCTTCATTGACTTCCGACTGAAAGAGTCTGCCGATCGGCTCCCTGACCTCGTGAACGACGCTGCCCGTCTCGTCGGTGAACCGGATGCAAAGATCGTACCAGGGTCGTTCTTCTCTGCGCAGAGTTTCCAGGGCGATCGATTTGGGAACGACAAAGGCTCTCCAGAAGGTCTGATCGTGGCCCGCGGGGACTCTATCGGCGAGCTCGGGCGTCTCGTTGTACACCGCCACGACCATGGGATTCTCAGGCCAGGGGCGTTGTGGGCCTTTCTCATAGGCCGCTTTGAGCTGTTTCTCGAGGCGTCGCAGATCGACTACGAACTGGTAGTGGCGGTTCCACCTCTTCGACTGGCGGACGGACTCCGCGTCGAAGGACGTGACGGCGACGAGGTCCAAAATCGCAATCAGTTCGCGCCGGAGGCTCTCCCAGGCGATGGGGTCGGCCTGGAGCCGGATGGCCAGCCCCAGCTTCTGCCCTTCGTCGCCGACGGCAAGAGGAGCGTACTGCCCGTTGGCCACGATGAGCTTGTCCATGGTCCATCGCCGCATGATGTTGCGGAACACCTCGGCCGCGTTCCGCTCGTTCTCGACGACGTGCCTGTACTGTTGCCAGAGCTTCTCACCGTTGACGCTCAGAGGAATGCCTTGGCTCATCAGCCGACTCGCGAGCGGCTGCGACGCAACCGTCGCACGGATCAGGACGTAGACGAGCCCTTCCTCGGACCAGGTTCGCAGGACCGCAAACTCGTCGACGTAGCCCCGGCTGACCGTGAGGATCTTGTCGTTGATCAGCTCGTCGTTCTGGACGAGCGTCTGGGAATCCACCAGCAGGCCGACGTGGTGCTCGATGGCGTTGCGGAAAGCGTTCTGCCGGGCCTTCTCCGGGTCGAGGCCACAGCCGACGAACAAGGCGCCGGGCTCTCGGGATTGCAGATACTGCCGGTCGGCCTCGCTCAACCGCTCAAAAGGGAGCTGGACGTCCGTGCCGTCTCGCTTTCTGAGACGCACCATGCCGCCCGCGAAGTCGTGGAGCAAGGCTTCGGTATGGTGCTTGCCGGTGTCGTCCGTCCATGTCCTCCAGACTCCCTCGTGTGCGTCATCCTCCGAGATCGGAGGCGTCCGTTGCGGCGCCGCCGCAGCGGTCGGCTGTGCCAGTGCCCTGGCAACCAACCCGGCGACGAGCCACGCGCTCAGGGCAAACGCGATCCACTTGCTGAACGCAGCCACGGGGCGCGCCTCCTGTTGACGTCTGCATGGCCAACCAACGCTTGCCTCGACTCGGTTCCCGTTTCCCTGGTTCGGGTTGACGGGCCTCGCTCGTCGACCACGCAGCCGGCAAGAAGGTCGGTCGTCGCGACCCGAAAATCCGCGGCCGATAGCCTCAACTCTGCCGTCGTCGGACGCCGGATCAAGCCGCACTTCTCACTCCGCACGCACGTGGCCAGGGAAAAATGCGTCCCCGGCCTGTAACGAAGCCGGGGACGTTGCGATCCCTACGGACTGGCTAGAGGTCCTTCTTGGGTGTGACCGTGCCGTCGGGGCCCCGCCTGACGTCCCCGCCGGGCCGGCTGGGCTCCTTGCTGGGGCCCGTAAACGGGCTTTGCGGCGTTCCATCGTACAGGGGCCCTCGCTTCATGTCCGCGGCAGCGCCCTCCGCCAGCACGGTGACGGGGGCCCAGAAGACCGAGACGCCCCAAGCCCAGGCGTGATCGTCGTCGAACCAGGTCTTCGTAATAACGCCCGGCGGGAGGATCCCGTTCCGGGCGCTACCGGAGAGCTCGCGGAACACCTCCGTGGAACGGAACGTCTCGCACGGCTGGTCCATCTTCTTGGCGTCGAACGCGAAGGGATCGTCCGGCGGGGGAGTCTGGAATTCCTGGAATTCCCGGACGTCATGCTTCAGCTTCTCGGTCACGCTCCCTTCCCAAGTGGTGCGGTCGCCCTCGATCAGGCCGCACAGTGCGTCCTTGGATCGCATCCCGGCGATCGTCTTGGCCGCGTAGTTGTTCTTGGCTTGGAGCGCCTTGTTGCTGCTTATCCCCACGATCGCGGAGCCAAAGCCCACGAAAGCCGTCTGGCCGGCCGAGGGGACGCCGACGATTCTTCCCCCCACCGGAGGAACGACGCCGCTGCGGACCTCATCGAGCACCTGGTTGATCCCCTCCTCCAGGTCACTGGCCAGGACGGCGTTCGTGGCCGGCCGGTGGACGTGGCTGCGGGTCTTCGGCGTCGTGACGATACTGACGTAGACCGCGCCCTCGTCCACGTTGTCTTTGACTTCGTAGACGACGAAGCCCCGCAGCATCATGTCGACCGTCTGCCGCAGCACCTCCTCACTCACCGTGGCGGCGTTGGTCATTTCCTGGTCGGGCAGGACGTTTCGGAGCAGTTCCTCCCGGATGGACTCCCGCCCCTCATTCTTCAGCCCGCCCAGGATCTCGGCCAGGTTCTTTTTCGCTTTGACGAAGGCGATCACGTACGCCTTGCGCTTGGCGATTCGCGTGGCCGTGGGGTTGGACATCGTGGCGTACGTGGCCATGTCCGTGCCGACGAACCCGATCCCGCTGGGAAACCGGACGATCGTGGCCCCGACTTCCTCGATGCTGGAGCCGCCGAGGTCCTTGACGTTCTTCTCGACGGCCGCGTTGATCGCGTCCTGAGGGGTGGCGGCCGTGACCACGTCCTCTTTGACGGACACCTTCTCAGGCTTCTCGACGTCGCTCGGCCCGCCCCGGACCACCGGGATGAAGGCGCCGCCTGAGGGCACCTGGGCCGTCGCCGCCGCCGGGGCCCCCAATACCACGAGCATGACGCACACACTCGCAAAAACTTCCGCACGGTACATCTCGTACTCCTCTCTCAAACAAGGGAACTGGGCCGTGGATCGGCTGGGTTATCTCATTCCAGGGTGTTCTTGGAGTCCGTTTTGGAAGGTTCCTCGGAAACCATCAGCGACATCTTGTCGCACGCCCGTTCGTAGGCTCTTACCGCAAGGTCCTGCGCTTCGTCGGTCTGGATGGAAAGAGCGACGTCGCCGGCCTGCTCCAAGAAGCCCAGCGTTGCCTCGTCGCCGAAGCTCTCCAGGGCTTCGTTGAGCACCTGGACCGCGTCCCCCGGCTTCTCAAGCTGCTTCAGGCAGCGTGCGGCGTCCAGATACAGGGCTTGGGAGACTAGCTTGCGCTGGTGCAAGTGCTGCCAGAGCAACAGTGCCTCCGACCAATCCTCGCGTTCCATGAGTGCACGGGCCTGCCGATGCATTACGAGGCGGTACGCCACCTGCACCTTCTCCAGTGCCGCGGGCTCAAGCAGGTGCGCCGTAAGCGAGGACTCCTCGCCGATCACGTAGCCGACGGCGAACTCGTCTTGAACGGTCGCCTGGTGGACGAGACCTTTCACCTTGCCCGAAACCTCCAGCTTGCCTGCGGCCTCCTCTACCGCCTGGCGCAGGGTGGTGGCATCGTCCAACCCGGTGGCGGCATAGCGGTCGAGGAGGGATTTCGCCTTGAGGACCTCCTGGACCGCCAGCATGTGCGTCAACTCCAACAGTGCCGGAGTGGCGCGCTGGCGCATCGGGCCGCCGGGCAGCGACTTGACGGCCACGGCGAACAAGGTGGGCCCGGCTCGGCCGGACCAGCGAGTCTCACCCGGGTGCTGCCGAAGCACCGTCAGCATCGCGGCCCGAACCGGCTCCGCGACGTCGGCTCGCGACACGTAGGCCGCGGCCGCCTGCGATCCGGCAGCGGGGTCAGCCGGTACGTTGGGCTCGCCCGTCTGGACAGTTGATGGTTCACGCGGGGCCGAAGCGTCGGGGCTCGCACGGGGCCGGGATGGGCGGTCCGGTGGCTCGGGCCGCTTGGAGAGTTCAAGCTCGACGCGGGTGATCCATCCGTCCCGAAGCCGCACCTGCCGGCCTGCGGGATGGTACCCGTCCAACTCCACCGTGATCTTGCGAACGCCTGAGGGGACGAGGAACAGCCCGTCCGACTCTCCCAGCACTTCGCCGTCCAGGACCACCTTCGCCCCCGGAGGGATGGTCCGGACGAACAGTCGAGTGTGCGGTGTCTCCAGAGTCTGTAAAGGGGGCGCCACAACGGCCACTAGCGCCGCAAATGCGAGAAGGGAGTTCATAAGCCACCTCGTTCCAGGTAGAATATGGTACCAGCGTGACTAGGCCCTATCAATGGACTGCTACCAACTACTTACGGGCCGTCGAAGGAATCCGCCATCGTTTTCTCCTGGATTCCAGGATTCGCTGCAACGCATTGTGAATAAACCATTTAGGAAACAAGTGCAACTTCCCCCCGGGGCGAGTCGGCCTGATGACTAGCGACACTTCTCCGACGCTTCTGGAACGTTTGCGTGCCCCGTCGGATTCGCTGGCCTGGGAGGAGTTCGCGGATCGCTACTGGAGATTCATCTTCTGGCTCGCCAGACGCCGCGGCTGTTCCGACCACACCGCCGAGGAGATCGTCCAGGAGGTGATGCTGGCGGTATTCAACCAGGGGCGGGTCTTCCGCTACGATCCGGCCCGCGGCCGCTTCCGCGACTGGCTGGCCAGGGTCGTGCGAAATCAGGTCGTCAAGCGACGACAGAGAGCTTCGGAACGTGTTCAGGCTAAGGGGGGCGAGTCCAGCGACGGCTTCGTCGAACCCGAGGCAAAGGATGCCGGGCCGGACGAGGCGTGCGAGGCGGCTTTCGAAGAGGCCGTGCTTCTGGTCTTGATGGAGACGGTTCGGCGGGAGGTGGAGCCTTCGACCTACCAAGCGTTTGAGCTGTCGGTGCTTCAGCGACGATCGGGAAGAGAGGTCGCCAGAATCACCGGACTCAGTCGCAACGCCGTGTACAAAGCCGGAAAGCGCGTATTGGAACGGCTCGAACAACTCGGTGCGCCGTATCGCCTGGACGGCAGGCTCACCGAGCGACTGAAAAGGGCAATCGAGTTGCGGCCCAAGGCGCGGATCGAGCGGTCGGTTACCGAGAAGATTGAGAACACGAGGCAGGCAACCCGGGAGCCCCCCCGTTGAACGATGGCACCACCATGATCTGGTCGGACGACCGCGAGCCGCTGCCCGACGTGCCCGGTTTCGACTTCATCCGGGAGATCGGCCAAGGCGGGTTCGGCCGGGTATGGCTTGCCAGGAATCAGACGACGCGCGGACTTCTTGCCGTGAAGGTGATTCCCTTTCATTCCTCCGGGCCGAGGGACCCGGCAGGCCGGGAAATCAGCGCACTGAGCGTGCTGGAAGAGATCCGCCGCCTCCATCACCCGGATCTGCTCTGTATCCATCACGTCGGCGAGACCCAGACCCTCGATCGGCGATATCTCTACTACACGATGGATCTGGCAGACGACGTTTCCGACAGCTCGGCTCCGGCCGACCTTGCCTACCAGCCGGCCACGTTGAAAAGGCGACTTGATCAAGGACCGCTGGATCCGGAACACTGCCTCCGTTGTGCTCGCCAACTCCTCGGCGGATTGGCCTTCCTCCATGAAAAGGGCATGGTGCATCGAGACGTGAAGCCGGGGAATTGCCTGTTCGTCGCCGGCGAGTTGAAGCTGGCCGACTTCGGGCTGTTGACCAGGTCGGATCGACAGCTTTCCCGAGTGGGGACACTGAGATACATGCCGCCCGACGGACGCATGGATGCCCGGGCCGACGTCTACGCGGCGGGGCTCGTCATCTACGAGATGATGACCGCGTGGCCGGCCGACAGTTTCCCCCATCTGGGCGAGATGGCCGGGAAGATCGCCGAGAACCCAATTCTGGCAACGCTCAACCGCCTGGCCCTGCGGGCGTGTTACGCGAACCGGAGCCAACGGTTCGAGGACGCGCGAAAAATGTTGGACAGCATGGAGGCTTGGATTCGGCCGGGACCAACCCGGCGCCGAGCAGCCAGCGTGGGCTTGGCTGCCCTGTTTGTGATTGGCCTTGGGGGCTTTGGGATCTGGTTGAGCCAGCCAAGCCGAGTTCACGTCAACTTCATCACCGAACCATACGGCGCGAGGGTATTATTGGACGACAAGGTTCTGAAGGACCCTACAACCGGGATAGAGTGCGCGACGCCGTGCAGCGTCCCCAATCTGAGCGCGAAGCCCCATCACGTCGTGTTCCAGCGCGATGGCTCGGCCGACTTCGATGTCGGTCAGATCGACTTCGCAACGACGCGCGAAATCATCGCCCAAATGCAATCCGGCGCTGACTCGGAAGAGCCGCCTGGGGCGATCGCGGCGGGCGACACGCAAGAGTAGCGGGTATCAGAGTCTGTCTGAGCCACCGGCATCGTCCTCCACTCTCTAGCCGCGGCCAGGCCTCCCCATATGAGTTCGAGCCCCAAGGAGCGATTTCCACACCCGACGGACAGTAATCGACGACAAGCCTTGGCCGGGACGCCAATTGCCGGTGGCGGAAACGAGTACTTCAACGGTTCCGTGGAAGCACCTTCGATCCCACCCGTGGGCGTCACGCGTAGGGCACCTCGTCTTCGACCGGTCCTCCGTTGGGAGAGCCTCACCCGAAGGAGTCGTCATGAGAGTGCGCAGCAAGGGTCTTCTCGTGGGATGCGTCGCGTTGTTGGTGGTTGCGGTCGCCCATTCCGCGGGGGGGCGGGAGGCCCGGCCTGGTCGACGGGTCAAGGTGGCGGCCATCTCGATCGGTTGCGGCGGCGAGCATGAGGCGAAGCTGAAGCTCGCGTTGGACCATCTGGAAACGGCCGGCAAGCAGGGCGTCGACGTCGCCTGCCTGCCCGAGGAGTTCGCCGGATTCACGGCCGAGCCGATCCCCGGGCCGACCACCCGGGCCGTCGCCGAAATGGCCAAGAAGCACGGCATGTACGTGATCTGCCCGATCCGCGAGCAGGACGGCGACAAGCAGTACAACACGGCGGTGCTGCTGGACCGCGAGGGCGAGGTCGTCGGCCGCTATCGGAAGGTTTTTGTCTACTGGGGTGAAGGTCTCCATCTCAGCCGGGAAGGGGTCAAGGCCTTCGAGACGGACTTCGGACGCGTGAGCATCCTCACCTGCTTCGACCTGAACTTCGCCGAGCTCTGGCACCAGGCCGATCTCCTGGACGTCGACGTCGTCTTCTGGCCCAGCGCCTACGGCGGCGGCTCTCCCTTGAACGCCTATGCCACGGCCTACAACTACTACGTGGTCCCAGTCGGCGAGGGCAACGTCATCGACTCGACCGGCAAGACGCTCGAGCAGGTGGAGAAGCCCCGGCCGCAGCAGTTCATCGCCACGCTGGACCTCGACCGGACATTCGTCCATACCAACTTCAACACGGAGAAGGTCAAGCGACTGCTCCAAGAGCACGCCGGCGACGTCGAGCAGGAACGATTCTTCTCGATGGAATCGTGGCACCTGCTGCGGGCGGTCAAGCCCGGGGTCCGCGTCCGCGAGCTGTGCAAGCAGTACGGCATCGAGACGTTGCGCGAGTACCGGCACCGCAGCCGCCGGGAGATCAACGAGGCCCGGGCGGAAGGGCGGAGAATCTAAATTTTTGGACCGTCGTGCCCCGCTCGCCGTGCGCGCATCTTGTGGGGCACGTTTCCGCCGTGCCTTTGGGTTGTGGGCACGTTGGAAACGTGCCCCACGTTAGGAAGACTCTGGAAGGGCCGAACCGGCGCGGCGCGGGGAACGGTCTCGGCGGAACGGCGGTCCCCGCTGGGCGGGGTTGCCGCAAGTCGTTTCCCTGCAAGGAATATCGCCCCGCGCCGACCAGAAGCCCCGCGGGCCCGCACGAGGTCTCCCCGGGGCGGGCGCGTGAGATGCGGAAGCACACTCCGGCCCCGCCCCGGTGGGCGGGACGACGGGGACATTTTGGGATTTCTGCGGTCAGGCGAGCCCCCAACCCCTTGCGTTCCGATCCGAGCCTGCTACCCTTGACTCCAGGAAGGGGTGGAGAAATGGCGACATGAGCCTCACCCTTCGGGGCGAGGGTTCTGGCTGGTGTCGTGCTGCGGTAAGGGTCGCGGTGGCCTTTTCCAGGGTGTCTGTGTCCGACTGCGGTTCGTTTTCTCCCCTTCAGCGTCTTGGCCGATGCCTTCCCTCGACAGAACGGGCTGGGAGCGAGGGCATGCGGCTCGGGTAGATTCGAGTTCTGTTGTGAGGGAGTGGCGGACATGCCGCAGGGTACCATCAAGAAATTGGTGACGGACAGAGGCTTCGGCTTCATCGCGGGGGAACGAGACGACATCTTCTTCCACCACTCGGCGTTGCAGGGAACGTCGATCGAAGCGATCAGCGTGGGCCAAACCGTCGAGTACGAAATTGGGCAAGGCCCCAAGGGACCACGAGCCGAAAACGTTCGGGTCGTGGACGACGAGTAGTCGACCCGCCGCGATCGGGTCGCCCGGCTTGGATTGCCGGGGCAGTTGGCTTGTGTCGGCGCGTGCCTTCGGGTGCGGGTTTTCAACGTCCGGTCGTCGGATCCCATGCGCGGCCCGTTGAAGGCATGCCCGAGGCATCGAGCCGTGCAACTTGGGCCTGTCTCCATGGCAGGCCCCTCTCTTTGCGCCCGGCGGGCGCCGGCCGTCCTTTTCTCCAACACAGGAGCGGAACCGATGATCAATTCCCGGAGTAGCGTGGCTTTCCTGTTCGCCCTCCTGCTGGGGCTCAGTGCGGGGGTCCGATCGGCTCCCGGCGAGCAGCAGGCGGCTCGCCTCGACGTCCAGGTCCCCGTCACCCTCGACTACCTGCTGTTTCTGCCGGAGGGCTATGACGAGAAGGACTCCTGGCCGCTGATGCTGTTCCTTCACGGTGCGGGTGAGCGCGGCGACGATCTCGAGCTGGTCAAGACGCACGGTCCGCCGAAGATCGTCGAGACGAAGAAGGACTTCCCGTTCATCCTCGTCTCGCCCCAGTGCAAGGCGAAGCGGTGGTGGGAGTCGCTGGAGCTGACCGCGCTGGTGGACGAAATCGTGGCCAAGTATAAGGTCGACGAAGACCGGATCTACGTGACCGGCCTGAGCATGGGCGGGTTCGGCACCTGGTCGCTTGCCGCATACACACCCAACCGCTTCGCCGCCATCGCGCCCATCTGCGGCGGTGGCGAGCCGTACTGGACCAAGCGATTCTCGCACCTCCCGGCCTGGGTCTTTCACGGCGCCAAAGACCGGCTCGTTCCCCCCGAGCGCTCGCAAGCGATGGTCGACGCCCTCGCGAAGCACGGCGGCAACGCCAAGCTGACCGTCTATCCCGAGGCCGAGCACGACTCGTGGACCGAGACCTACGACAATCCCGAGCTGTACGACTGGCTGCTCCAGCAGAAACGGAGCGACCCGCCGTCGCCCGACAAGTAGCCGCGGACACCGACCGCTCTCTTCTCGATACGCCGGCAACGACACCCCCGCGCCGGCCGCTTGACATTCGTCTCCCGTCATGGTTTTCTGAGAGCGTCGGGCACCGGCCACGAGAGCGGGAGACAGTGGCCGTTCACGGCCGGCAAAGTAGCAGCAGTGGGTAAGGGAGTGGCGTCCCACTCCCTCCCCGTTGTCGCCATGGGGTCGGTTCCCCATATTTACCGGCGTGCCCCTTTCGGGCACCGGGCGACCCCATGAGGATCGCCCGAGTGTCGAAAGCCCGGCCGACCTGACTTTCCGTGGACTTCAGATGATCCATCAGGAACGCCAGCCCCATTCGCCGTATAGGACGGATTCGTAACCGCCAGTTGTCGTGATCGCTCTTGCGCTTGAATTTCATACACCGGATCCGCCTGCGGATCCAGGCGTCCATGTATCGGAATTGCTCCCGCACCGTGGAGAAACTCGTCACGAAGTAGCGGGCGACACCGCGAATCACGGCGTTGAGCTTCTCGATGACCCGCGCGTCCGGGATACCCAGCGGGCGGAGTTTGCCTCCGCCTTTGTCGATGTA
>DATKZH010000094.1:0-13640 GCA_035528065.1 Thermoguttaceae bacterium
TTCAACAGGCCGTGCAGGTGGAGCCAGCCCCGTTTGTCTCGCTCATCAAACCACAATCCCTCGGGGCTGGTTGAGTCAAGTCAATACCCATATTCCAGCTTGATCTCCGCGAGCAGCACTTGGTCGGCTCCCAGAACCACCGGTCCCTCCAGCTCGATGCGGACCTCGCTTCCCGACACGGCAAACGTCGATCGAGCGGGTCCCTGGCCGACTCGCACGGCAACTTGCGTCGGCTGGCGGTCTTTCGGAAGTTGGAACACGAGCGACGCCACGCGAAGCGACCCGTATCGCACCTCGATCCGTTCGGTCTGCGTGTCGTCTTCCCGACGCTGGCGGAACAGCCCCCAGCCTTCGGCGGACGTGAACAGCGACGCGTGGTCTTCCGGCTGCCAGACCGGCTTGAAGCCGAGGTGCCCGGCCGGCCCGTCGTACACGAAGCCCTGCGAGGCCAGGAGCATCGACCAGACGCTCATCGCCCGGGCGTAGAACTTGCCACATTCATCGTCGCCGAACGGGTTGCCGCTGTAGCCCCAGGAGGCGCTCCGGCTGGGTGTGAGCCCTTCACGGAGTCGACCGTCGTAGCGGATCGCTACGGCACGACAGACCGCAAACCCCTCGCGCAGCAGGCCCGCCTGGACCATTGCCGCGGCGGCCGCGTATTCAAAGCCGGTCATCACTTCGTCGCCGTAGCGGATCACCTTGGCGGGGCGCTCCTCGCCCTCGGGCCAGACGATCATCTGCATGCCGGGGTCTTCGTCGGCCGCGAATTTGCGCGGCAGTTGCGGCAAGCCTGCCATCTTGCCGCGGAAGTTGTGCTTGAAGAGCGACCCCAATGCGGTCCGGACGTGATCCCGGGGATAGACCGACCCGAGGTCGAGTTGATGGGCCCACCACTGGCCGAGCACCTGGTCGATGTGGCAGCCGGTTCCATAGTCCTCGTGCGGCGTCTCCTCGGGGATCTGGATGTAGTACTCGCCGCCAAAGAGCGTCGCGTCCTGCCGGTTGCTGCCCGACTCGCGGATGCGGGCATATCGCTGCGCCGGTTCCGGCTCGCTTTGCAGCACGGCCATCTTCTCCGCGGCGGCCAACGCAGCCAGGTACATCGTGCCCAGCCAGGAGGAGCTGCCGCCGAGGGCCCCGTCGAGCGTGTTCCATTGGGCGCCGGCCGGCACGCCGTCCTCGTCCCGGTCCCAAGTCGCGATCACGTAGTCCATCGCCCGCTTGGTGCTCGGCCAGTTCTCGTCGAGCCACTTGCCGTCAGGCGACATCAGGTGCTCTCGATACGAATTGAGCACGGCGCCGCACTGGCCGTCGAAAGCCGGGAACGACTTGGGCTGGCGGTGGGGGATCGCGCCGTCGGGCGACTGGAACTGGAACTCCTGGGCACGCATCTGTTTGGCGATCGAGGGAAACAGGCGTGCGTGGGCCTGGGCATAGTGCCACACGTGATTGCAGTTGCCGGCACAGCAGCCCGTCTCCGGACAACACCCCTCCCAGCCGCCGAAGTAGCCGTCCCGGGTCCAGAAGCAGGTCCGGCTCCGCAGGATCGCCACTTGGGAGCTGATCCGGTCCAACAGCCAGCGCGGCAGGTTCGAGGCGTAGAGCGTGTCGTGATAGAGCCGCGTCTTACGCGTCAGCTCGTCGAGATTGGCCTGCACGTCTCGGGCGACCGCCAACGCGTCGGGCCAGAAACTCGAGTACATGTTGCCCTCGCCACCCCAGGCGCCGTTGCCGTGTCGACCGGTGGGAAAGTGCCAGGCGAGGACGAACGGCACCATGCGACGCTCGGCCGGTTGCAGAGGAAAGCTGACCGCCAGCGCTCCATCGAGTGTCTCGCCGGCGGGAGAAGGCCCCGCGTGCTCCGGCCCGGAAAGCGAGCCCCCGGCAGCGAAACCGGCGGCCAGCTCGTCGAGGCTCTCCCAAGACGCAGCGGCCGTGGTCGGCTCGGCGGCGGCCATGAGCACCATGTCGCCCGAGCCGGGGGCATCGGCAGGCTTGTTCGACGTCATCTGCAACAGGGCTGCACCCGGATCACGCAAGACTCGGATCTGGTTGCCGCCGTAGCCGGGGTAGGCGCGACCGTCGATCGGGTTGTCGCCGAGGTAGCCGGCGGCGTTCTGCTGGGTCGCGAGAAGGGCGACTTCCACGGGCTGGTCCGTGGGGTTCTCGACCGAGAGGTTGAAAACCGCGCAAGGCATCGCCGAGCTTCGCGCGTCCAAAGGCACGAGCGGATTGAACGTCTCCATGCTGACCTTGACGCCGAGTTCACCGTCCTCGAACTCGTACCACCCGAACGGATACTCGCCGCGAAAGCTGAGGCTCTTCATCGCGGGGAACGGGCCGACGGGCGTCGTTTGCAGCGCGCGTACGACGGGCTCGTCCTTTCCCTTCTTCACACGAACTGCAAAGAAGCTGTGCGGCACCAGTGCGTGCTTGTGGTTGTTGAAGATTTGCCAGACGTGCCGCTCGCCTTGGCCGTTGATCTGGATGCAGCCCGTGCCGATGCCGCCCAGCGGCAGGCTGACCGCTCCCAGGTGCTCGTCGCGGTAGACGAACGGCTCGCCCCGGGCGAAGAGCGCCGGGTCGGCCATCAGCTCGGCACGCCGCTCTTCCCGCTCGGCCGCCTGCTCGACGTGGAGTTGTTGCACGCGTCGGAGGCGTGCTTCCCTCGCCCGGGCAAGCTCGCCGCGGCGCTCGCCCCAGCCCATGGCGTCGGCGTGCGCTTCGATCTCGCACTCACATAGCGCCCGGCGGTAGATCGCCACCTCGTTGACCCAGCAGTCCAGCAGCTCGCGGCCCGCGGGCTGGGAGGAGCCGATGGAAAGCGGGCGCCCGACCTGCTCGAAGTTGACCGAGTCCTGAACGCCCTCCAACTCGCAAGGCACGCCGTCGACGAAGAGCTGCATCTGCGGCCCTTTGCAGGTGACCACCAGGTAATACCATTGGCCTCGCTCGAGCGGCCCCTCGCCCACCGGGTACCGCATCACCCTCCGCCCGTTCCAGACGGCCAGACAGGAGTAATCGCCCCAAATATGGACGCTGAACCGCGTGAGGCGGTGATCGCCGTCGGCCCGCTTGGCGATGACGCACGGGTTGTAGCCGAGGCCGGGCTGGAACGTCGGCTTGAACCAGAGCTCGACGGTGGTTTCTTCCAGGTCCAAGTGTGGCGTGTCGCCCATGGTCACGTAGCGACCGTCTTCCAGCACGAGGGCCTTGCCGCCGCCGGGCCCCTCGCCGAACTGCGGCTCGCCCCCCTTGGGTTGGCCGTGGGCCGTGCCTTCGGCGTCGCGCAAGTCCCCCTCGAACCGCCAGTACCCGACCAGACCCAACTCGGCCGAGACCAGCGCGGCGTACTCCTCCACGGCCGGCTGGGCAGAGTATGAGTTCGGCGACGTCGCCATGCAGCATAAAAGTGCCGGCATCGCCGCCACGGCACAGAGAGAACGGTGGTCCATGGTGATCGTCTCCCGGTAGTCGGTGTTCGCGTGGCCTCCAGTGCCGCCATTGTAGGACAGGCGTAAGACCGACACCAGCAAGAGAGCCGAGCGGAGCGTCACGGCCCTCTTGACGGGGCACCCCCGGCGGCCAGGTCGCGTCCGGCAGCATCCATGGGAAGCGAGGCTTGGGGCCCGTCAACGGCTCGCAGTGCTTGACAGGCCCGATCCGTTTCGTCATGGTCGTGCATATCCGGCGGCGACCTGGGACAACGTTTCCAGGCGTTCGCAAACCTTGCCTCTTGCGCCCGAGGGGAAGCTGCCCCTTTTGTGCGAGGCGCCGGTCCGCCGAGGAGACAACGGAGTGGCGTTCGAGGCACGGATGCCTCCGTTTGTTGAGCATGGACGCCATCGGCCGGCGTGCCGTCGGCCGCGGAGCCGGATTGCCTGCAAAGGACGTAGCGCAGGCTTCGCGCCTGTGGAACGGATTGGCCAGGGGCAAGTTTCCCGTGCTGCTCGAGGCGCCCCATGAACGCTGCCGTTGCCATCGCCCCCCTGCTGGTCGTTTTTTTCCTGCTGGTCTTCTGGCGCTGGCCCGCCAAGAGGACGATGCCCGTGGCCTTCGCGCTGACGGCCGTGTTGGCCTACTTCTATTGGAAGGTCTCGGCCGGCCGGATCGCGGCCGCTTCGGTCGAGGGGCTGGTAATCGCGGGGACGCTTCTCTACATCGTATGGGGCGCGCTGTTGTTGCTGTTCGTGCTGAAGCACTCGGGGGCCGTGGAGGCGATCCGCAACGGCTTCTGCAACATCTCCCCGGATCGGCGGATTCAGGCGATCATCGTCGCCTGGACGTTCGGGGCGTTCATCGAGGGGGCGGCCGGGTTCGGCACGCCCGCGGCGGTCGCGGGGCCGCTGTTGGTCATTCTCGGATTCCCCCCGATGGCCGCGGTCGTCTGCGCGCTGACGATCCAGAGCACGCCGGTTTCTTTCGGCGCGGTGGGGACGCCGATCCTGGTCGGCGTGAACAAAGGGCTGGCCGACCAGTCGTTGGTCAACGACTTCATCAGCCAGCATGCCGGGATGTTCGCGACCGGAACGACCATGGAGCCTTACGACCAGATGCTCCGCATGATCGGCGCCCGAGTGGCGATCGTGCACGGGATCATCGGCACGCTGATCCCGCTGTTCGTGGTCTGTCTCTTGACGCGGTTCTTCGGCACGAACCGATCGTGGCGCGAGGGCCTGGCCGTGTGGAAGTTCGCCCTGTTCGCCGGGTTTGCGTTCACCGTGCCGTACGTGCTGTTCGGCGTGTTCCTCGGGCCGGAGTTCCCGTCGCTACTCGGCGGACTGTTGGCGTTGGCTTTGGTCGTCACGGCGGCCAAGGCTGGCTGGTTCCAGCCTCGCGAGGTCTGGGACTTTCCTCCCGAGAGTTCCTGGGATCCCGAATGGCGAAGCAGCTTCCCGCCGCGGGACGACGAGCCCGAGCCCAAGCACATCTCGCTCTGGGCGGCGTGGATTCCGTACGTGCTGGTCGGCGTGTTACTGGTGGCGGCCAGGACGGTCGGGCCGTTGCGCGAGGCGATCGGCCTGGCAAAACTGGATCTGAAAATCCTCGATACGGGGACTGCCGAGACGACCATCCGCCAGAGCGTCAACGTCCTGGCCCTGCCCGGCACCACGTTTCTCGTGGCGGCGCTGGCGTGTCTGCCCCTGCACCGGATGAGCTTTCGCGGGTTCAGGGCGGCGATGGGTGAGGCGAACCGAGCCACGTGCGCTGCCGCCGTGGCGATCGTGTTCGCCGTGCCCGCCGTGCGGATCTTCATCCAGTCGAACGTCAACGCCGCCGAGCTGGCGAGCATGCCCCGGGAGTTGGCCGAAGCGGTGGCCTACCTGGCGGGCGATGCCTGGCCGGCTTTCTCCGCGGTGATCGGGGCGATGGGCGCGTTCGTGGCCGGCAGCAACACGATCAGCAACATGACGTTCTCGCTCTTCCAGTTCGACGTCGCCCAGCGCCTCGGCCTGGCGCCGCTCTTCGTCGTGGCGCTTCAGGCCGTGGGCGGAGCCGCCGGCAACATGATCTGCGTGCACAACGTGGTGGCCGCCTCGGCCACCGTCGGACTCCTCGGCCGCGAAGGGTCCCTGATCCGCAAAACGCTGATCCCCACGGCGTACTACCTGTTTGCGGCAGGCGTGATCGGCTGTGTCTATCTGCTGGTCCTCTCCGGCGGCGTTCGCTAGTGCCAATCGGCCGAGTAGATCGACGACGCGACTCGGGCCCTGGCCTTCGGCCGGTCCGCAGATGCCGTTTGATTGCGGGAGATCCCCTTTCGGGGTATAATTCGTGCAATCAGGATCCGCGACGCATAGAAGGCGTTCTGCACACGGACTGACAAGAAATGCCACGGAAAATCCGAGACCTCATCCGCGACTTGACGAAGGCCGGCTTCGTCGAACGAGGCAGCAAGGGAAGTCACGGGAACTTCGTACATCCGAACGTGAGTAAGCCGGTGACGGTCTCCGGAAACGCCAACGACGACGCAAGACACTACCAAGAGAAGGCCGTCCAACTGGCCATCGAGGAGGCCCAAGCGTGAAACAGGCAGATCGATACGTCAAGCTCGTCGAGTGGTCCGATCAGGACCAGTGTTTCATCGGTAGTTGTCCGGAGCTTCTCTACGGGGGATGTCACGGAGAGGACCCGCGTGCCGTCTTTGATGAGCTGTGCGAAATTGTCGAGGAAACCGTAGAGCTGTACCAGCAGGACGGCAAGCCGCTTCCTCCCGCGCTTTCCGGCAAGGAATTCGTGAACGCCATGCAGAGGACCGCCTGACGATTCACGCCTGTCGCGCCGGGGAATCGGCCGACGGCTGACTTCCGTCGTCGGGCACGCACCCGATCTCGTGACTTGTTGGCTATTTCGCCTACGGCTCCCGCGGCCGCGTCGGCCTGCTCGGCCGCGAAGGGACCCTGATCCGCAAAACGCTGATCCCCACGGCGTACTACCTGTTTGCGGCCGGCGTGATCGGCTGCGTGTATCTGCTCGTGCTCTCCGGTGGAATTCGATAGCCGACCCGGCGTGGCGAACGTTGTCGTCCACGTCCCGAAGGCCGACCTGAAGAGGTCCGGACGACTGTGGGGTTTCGGCCGGCATAACGGGCCGCTACAGCGCCGGAGCTTCCGCTTGTCCGCCGCGTGTGATAGAATACAGGGAAAGCCCGTGGCCGTGGGAGACAGACAATGTCCCAATCGTTTTCTGAATCGGACATCGACCAACTCAGCGTTTCCCAGCGTCTCGAGCTGATCTCGTTGCTCTGGGACAGCATCCCGGATTCACAGGAAGCGTTGCCGATCCCCGAGTGGCACCGAGAAGAGTTGGAGCGACGGCTGGCGGCCGCGGACGCGAGTCCGGAGTCGGCACTCCCTTGGGAGCAGGTCCGGAGTCGCCTGCGGGGAAGGCAATGAGCCTGCCGATCGTTCTGAGGCCGGAAGCGCAATTGGAGAACTGTACCGTGGCTTTCACCGCCCAAGCCGAAGCGCCCCCGCTTCGTGAAGACGGCAGCGGCGCTCTGCGCGTCGGCGAGTCGCGCGTTTTGCTGGAACTGGTCATCCGGGCGTTCCAGGACGGCGCGACCCCGGAGACGATCGTCGAGCGGTACGCGACGCTCGCGCTGCCCGACGTATACGCCGTCATTGCTTACTACTTGCGGCATCGGGGCGAAATCGAGGAGTACTTGGCCCGACGCGAGCAGAAGGCCGAAGAAGTCGCGCAACGGATCGAAAACCAGCAGGGCGACTTGAGCGAAATCCGCGCTCGCCTGCTCGCCCGGCGACAGGCGTGAAGGTGATTTCTCTGTGAACGGCGGCGTGCGAACTTACCGTGAATCCGCAGAGCCCTAGCATCCCTTCCGGCATCGTCATGTAGAGGCCCAACCTGCCGATGGCCGCCGGAGTCTCACACCAAGTGATCACCGAAGGAGACGTCCCATGAGCGATTCAACCAAAACGACGCGACGGCATTTCCTCAGGCAAGCGGCCGCGGTGGGCGCCGGCGCCCTGGCAGCCCCGACCGTCATCCCCCGCCGCGTGATGGCCTCGGCGGATCAGCCCGGCGCCAACGACCGCATCGGGCTGGGCGGGATCGGGATCGGTCGGCAGGGCTCGGGCGTGCTGCGCAACGCGGCGGCGCTGGGCGGGCGCGTCGTGGCCGTTGCCGACGTCAGTCTCCCCCGCGCCCATGAAAAGGCCGAGCCGTACCAGGCCGAAGCGTACCAGGACTACCGCAAGCTCTTGGATCGCAAGGACGTCGACGCCATCGTCACCGCCACGCCCGACCACTGGCGAGCCTTGGTGTGCATTCATGCCTGCCAGGCGGGGAAGGACGTCTACGCCGAGAAGCCGATGACGCTCACCATCCGCGAGGGGCGGCTGATGGTCGAGGCCGTGCGTAAGTACCAGCGCGTCTTCCAGACCGGCAGCCAGCAGCGGTCCCAGGCCGAGAACCGCTTCGGCTGCGAGCTGGTGCGCAACGGGCGGATCGGCAAGATCCACACGGTGATCGGCCACAACTACCCCAGCCCCTGGGAATGTGCGCTCTCCGCCCAGCCCGTGCCGCAGGGGCTCGACTGGGACATGTGGTGCGGGCCGACCGAGGTGGTGCCGTACCATTCCGACCTCTACTCGCCCCGCGCCAATCCGGGCTGGATTTCGTTCCGGCCCTATTCCGGCGGCGAGATGACCGGCTGGGGCGCCCACGGCCTCGATCAAATCCAGTGTGCCCTGGGGATGGACGAGAGCGGACCGGTCGAGGTGTGGACCGAAGGCGAGCCGTTCGACCCGCCCACCTATGCCGAGCCCGAGTCGCGTGCCCGGGGCGATAAGACGTGCTCCAGCCCGATGATCTTCTACCGGTACGCCAATGGCGTGATTTTGAAGCTCGACAATGGGAACCCGGGCGGCGGGATCTTCATTGGTGATCGGGGCAAGATCGAGATCTTCCGCGGCCGTGTCACCTCGAATCCGGAGGGAATCGTCAAGGAGCCGATCCGCGACGACGAGATCCATCTCTACAAGAGCGACAACCACGTCCAGAACTGGATCGACTGCATCCGATCGCGCGAGAGGCCGATCGCCGACGTGGAGATCGGCCATCGCTCGACGACCGTCGCCCACCTGGGCAACATCGCCCGATGGCTCGGGCGCAAGCTCCGCTGGGACCCCGAGAAAGAAGTGTTCCTCGGCGACGACGAGGCGAACACGTACCTGGATCGCCCGCGACGCAAGCCGTACGAGTTGCCGGAGCCGGTTTGAGCTGTTCGCGCGGTCGAATCGCGCTCGGCGCAGGTCACGGCGATCTTCCCAGGAGCGCATCGACCGCCGCGCCGATGTCGTGGCTCGCCATGAGGCTCTCGCCCACGAGCATCGCCTGCACGCCCGCCGACTCAAGTCGCTCGACGTCGGCGCGCGCGCGGATGCCGCTTTCGCCGACGACCACGCGGTCGTCGGGAATTTCGCGGCGCAGTCGCAGCGTGTGGCCCAGGTCGACCTCGAACGTCCGGAGGTCGCGATTGTTGATCCCGATGAGTCGCGCGCCGACTTCCAGCACGCGGGGCAGGTTCTCCGGCTCGTACAGCTCGACCAAGGGCGTCATACCCAATTCGACGATCGCCTCGTGCAGCCGGCCGAGAGCACCGTCGTCCAGGCATTCGGCGATCAACAGCACGGCGTCGGCCCCAGCCAGCCGGGCTTCCACGGCCTGGTACGGGTCGATGATGAAGTCCTTGCGCAGAAGCGGCAGACCGGTGCGGGCGCGAATCTGGCGGAGATACTCCAGGCTGCCCTGGAAGTAGAGCGCGTCGGTGAGCACGCTGATGCACGAGGCCCCGTGCTGCTGGTAGGTCCGGGCGATCGCGACGGGATCGAAGTCGGCCCGGATCACGCCTTTCGATGGGCTCGCCTTCTTCACTTCGGCGATCAGGCGGATCGGTCCATCCTTGGAGAGCGGGGCGAGGAAATCCCGGACCGGGGGCGCACCGCCCAACCGATCGCGCATCGCCGACTCAGGCGTTTCGGCCTTCGCCCGGGCGATTTCGTCTCGCTTCGTGGCGACGATCTTGTCGAGAATGGTCGGCACGGACCACGTCCCCAAGCCCTGCTGAGTTCATCGTTCCCACGCTTCGCGTGGGAACGCGGTGGTCCCGACGCTTTGCGTCGCAGGTGAGGACGCGAAGCGTCCACGAAGTCCGTTCCGACGCGAAGCGTCGGAACGATGAAATGAGTCAAGTTCTTGGGTTCAGGGTTCGGGGTTCAGGACTCGGAGTTCCACCCATGCACAGAAATCCTGAACCCTGAACCCTGACCACTGAACCCTCGCCTCGGTCTGACGCCCTGGCTCGCTAGTGCTTGAAATGCCGCCGCCCGGTGAAGATCATCGACAGTCCGTGCTTGTTGCAGGCGGCGATCACTTCGTCGTCTCTCTTGGAGCCGCCGGGTTGAATGATGGCGCCGATCCCCGCCTCCGCGGCTCGATCGATCGAGTCGGGGAAGGGGAAGAAGGCGTCGGAGCCCAAAACGGAGCCCTTCACCCGGTCGCCCCCCTTCTTGATGGCGATCTCCGTGGAATCGACGCGGCTCATCTGGCCCGCCCCGGCGCCCAGGAGCATCCGGTCCTTGCAGACGACGATGGCGTTCGACTTCACGTGGCGGACGATTGCCCAGGCGAACCGGAGGTCGTCCACCTGCGCGTCGGTCGGCTTGGCGTCGGTCACGACCTGCCACTCGTTTTCCGGGTCGGGCAACACGTCGGCCTCCTGCATGAGCACGCCGCCTTCGATGCACCGGTAGATCCAGCGCTCCTGCTCGGAGTCGAGATCGCCGACCTTCAATAGCCGGACGTTCGCCTTCCATTTCGGCTTCGTGGTAAGGATTTCCAGAGCCTCAGGCTCAAAGTCCGGAGCGACGATCGCCTCGATGAAGAGGCCCGGCTCGGTCAACACCTCGGCGGTCGCCGTGTCGACCACGCGATTCAACCCCAACACCGAGCCGAACGCGCTGACCGGGTCGCCCGCCATCGCACTGCGCAGGGCCTCGGCCAGCGTCGGCGCCGAGGCCGCCCCGCACGGGTTGTTGTGCTTGATCACCGACGCGGCAGGCTCGGCGAAGGCTCGGACGATGCTCAACGCGCTGTCCAAGTCGAGGAGGTTGTTGTACGAGAGATCCTTTCCGTGCAGCTTCTTGGCCGCGACCACGCTGGCCGCGTCCGCCTTCGGGTTGGCGTAGACGGCCGCCTGCTGGTGCGGATTCTCGCCGTACCGAAGCACGGCCTTCCGCGTCATGGCCATCGAGAGCGTCGCCGGGAAAGGCCCTTCCGCCGCCTGACCGGCGAAATAGGCGGCGATCGCCTGATCGTATCGGGCCGTGCAGGCGAAGGCCTCTCGGGCCAGCTTCTTGCGGAGATCCAACGTGGTGCAGCCGCCGGCGGCCACCTCTTCCAGGATCGACGAGTACTGCTCCGGACTGGTGGCGACCGTGGTGAATGCGTGGTTCTTCGCCGCCGCCCGGATCAGCGTCGGGCCACCGATGTCGATCTGCTCGATCGCCTCCGCCATGGTGACGCATTCCCGGGCGATAGTGGCCTCGAACGGGTAGAGGTTGATGACCACCAACTCGAAGGTGACGATGCCGTGGTCGGCCAGGGCTTTCATGTCGTCCGGGTTGTCGTGGCGGCAGAGAATGCCGCCGGCCACCTTGGGATGCAGTGTCTTCAGACGCCCGCCCATCATCTCCGGAAAGCCGGTGTACTCCGACACGTCCCGGACCGAAATCCCTTCGCTCTCCAGATGCCGCCGCGTGCCGCCGGTGCTGAAGATCTCAACGCCCGCATCGACCAATCCTCGGGCGAATCCGGCCAGGCCCAGTTTGTCACTCACACTTATCAAGGCTCGTTTGACGGGAGGCGACTCCATATTGCCACCTTTCTGAGGGGTGAACCACGCAAGACTGCAAAGTGTCCGATAGATGAATGTTTACGAAGTTGAGGGCCGCCGGTCAAGGACCCCACCCGACAATACAGGAGTTGTGGGGGGAATGCAAAAGACAGGTAATACGTACCCAATACTGGAAATGCGCGTGGCGGTGCCTTTCGACGTGCGCGGACTGTGCGTCAAGGCTTGCGATCCCGGACACTCCCAACGTTGGCCGAGACCTGCGTCCCTGGGCCGACGATGACAAGCCCCCCATCGCGGTTGCCTTCGCAGAGGTTGCCGGTAATCACGTTCGCGTCGCTGGAGCCGTGCTCTTCGATGCCCAACTTCTGGCTCGGGGGCTCTGCGTCGGTGCCCGAGCGGTTGCCGGTCAGCAGGGTGAGGGTGGTGTCGGCGAGGTAGATTCCGCCGGGCGCCACTGGCGTCTCGCCAGTGCACGGGCAAGATGCCCGTGGCACCCTACTACACCGAGCAATCGATAATCCGCCCCGCTCAGAGGTCACCCATGAGCTTGTCGAAGTCGGCGACCGTCACGGCGGGCGTCGTCGAGAAAGCGATCCCGGTCATCTTGCCCAGCGCGACCGAAGCTTTCATGGCGTCCTCCGTGCCCGGGAACGAGACCACGAACACCAGGTCGTTCACCCCTAGCGTGGCATACATCGACTGGACGTCCCCGCCGAACTTCTTGATCAGGTCGACCGCTGAAGCGGTTCGCTTGGCGCTCATCTGGTCGAGCGCTTGGGGGGAATACTTGCCGAACATCAGAAACGTTGCCATGGTTGTGCCTCCTTACCCTTACGGGGCGGGAATAGGACGGGGAACTGGACGGTATTGTCAGACGGCCGCCGGGATTGTCAAGGGGCCTGCCGCGCCCCGCCCCCGAAGCGGCAACCGTCGGGCACGGCCCCTCACCCGTCTCGCCGGTCTTGGATATCAGCCTGGGCGGCCAGCACGCGTCCGAAGGGGTCGTACGTCAGGGCTACGGTGCCGCGGACGTGGGTCCAGCGCTTGCGGAAGGGGATCGCGACGTTGGACGACCACGCTTTGCCGTGGAAGCTGTAGTGACGGGAAAGGCCTTCGGTGGCGACCAGCTCGAAGTCGTCGAGGCGGACGTGGCTGACCGCCGACCACGGGTGCTTGCCGAGCGCCTGCGACTCGACGATTCCGTTGGCATGCACGCGGGCTTGCCAGTCGTACCACCCGGCGAGTTTCTCGGGGCCGGACCGCTTCCACAACACGGCTTTCTGTTTCAGCAGTCCGTAGACCAGGTGCTGGACCGTGTGGTCGGAGGGCGCGACCACGTGCACCCGGACGTCCGTCAGGTCCTTGAAACAGCACCCGCCCGGCGTCGGGTCGGCCACGCGCGCGAGCACGTACTGGATGGGCCGGCCGGTCTTCTCCTCGTAGCGGGCGGCGCATGCGGCCAGGCGCAGGTTCTGACTGCGGACGTGGACGACCTGATCGCCGCCCAATCGGTATTCCACCGGGAGCGGGTCCAAAAGGGCGTGATTCACCAGCTCGTCGAGCTCCCGGCCGTCGCCCCGCGCGTCGGCGGCGATGCCCCGGACCACGATCGACGCGAAGGTCACGTCCTGGGGCAGGTCGAACTTGGAGTTCAGGTTCCGGATCAGCGCGGCGTCGGGCTTGATCGACGTCGCCCGGGTGCCGAGGTAGTCGCCCCAGTGCTCGGCCACGGCGGAGCCCAGGTGCGGCGTGGCGATGGTCACCAGCCGCTCCACGTCCCCCCGGTACCTCACGCCCGGCAAGGCGTTCTGCAAATACGCCCGGGCTATGACGCCGCCGGCGCTATGGGCCACCACCCGCACTTTCCGAGCGCCCGTAAACCGGCGCAACTCCTTGATCGACTCGGCCAGCTCCAGAGCCTTGTACGCGACGCCGTCCGTGTTGGCCGCGCGGGAGAACTTCAACACGAAAAGCTCGGCTTCCCGCGGCTCGCCGGTCACGCCGGTGGTATCCAACCGCCCGGGCAAGCTGACGTTGGCCCCGATAGGGCGAATCGCCCCACCGTACGCCAGGCCTTTCGACTCCAAAAAGCCGACCATGCCGGACCAACGGGGCGACTCGCCTTCGGCCGCGCCGTAGTGGCCCCACGTCGCGTCCTCGTCATCGAGAGTCCACGTGATGCCGTGCACCAGCAGCACCGGCGAGGGTTGCTTCTGTGCCGCATCGGATTCACTTGGCGAGGAACCCAGAAGCTGAGCGAGGA
>DATKZH010000095.1:0-2908 GCA_035528065.1 Thermoguttaceae bacterium
GACGCGCTCGACCCCATCGAGCCTCCGCCCCAGGGCGACGTGGAACTCGTCGACGTGCGTCGCGCGTACGGCCGAGACATGGTGCTGTTCGGCAACCTCGAAGCGGCCGACCTGGAGAACCTGCCTCCCGCCGATTTCGAAAAGAGGGTCGAACAGGCCTTGCGGGAAGGCACGGCTGGGTCGGGCCGGGGCTTCGTCCTGATGCCCTCGGCGTGCCCCTACGGGCGAACGGTGACACCGGAAACGCTCGAAAACTACAAGACCATGGTGCGTCTGGCGAAAACCCATAAGGGATAGTCGATTGAAGCGCGACTCGTAAGGGGATCCCGTGATGCCTCTGCCCCTGGCCAATGTGCTCAGCAGGACGAACTTTTCCGCCCTCGATTGGGGGATCGTGGCGGCGTACCTTTCGGTCTCCGTCGTCATCGGCCTGCTGGTCCGCAAGTACATACGGACCATGGCGGACTTCGTGACGGCCGGTCGCGGCCTGGGGACGTGCCTGGGCATCGCGACGCTCACGGGCACGGAGATGGGGCTGGTCACGCTGATGTACAGTGCGCAGAAGGGGTTCGTCGGCGGGTTCGCGGCCTTTCATATTGCGGTGGCGGCGGGCGTCGTCACCTTCTTCGTGGGGCTGACCGGCCTGATCGTGTACCGCCTGCGGAAGCTGGAGGTCCTGACCATCCCGGAGTTCTACGAGCGCCGCTTCGGCCGGAAGACGCGCATCCTCGGGGGCGTGATGCTGGCCTTCGGGGGCATCCTGAACATGGGGCTGTTCTTGAAGGTGGGTTCGATCTTCATCGTCGGCGTCACGGGGCTCTCGGCCGAGGGATGGGCGCTTCCGACCGTGATGACCGTCCTGCTTGTGCTGGTCCTGGTCTACACGGTGCTCGGAGGCATGGTCTCGGTCGTCATTACCGACTACATTCAATTCGTGGTGCTCTCGGCGGGCGTGATTCTCATCACCATCCTCTCGGCCGGCGCGGTGGGCTGGGAAGGGATCTTCGGAACGATCCAGGCCGAGATGGGCGAAAAGGGCTTCAATCCGCTCGTGGCCGAGGGCGGGTTCGGCGTCGAATACGTCGTCTGGATGTTTTTCCTCGGCCTGGTGGGCTGCGCGCTCTGGCCGACGGCGGTCGCCCGGGCGCTGGCGGCCGACAGTCCCGAGACGGTCAAGAAACAGTTCATGTGGTCCTCGGTGTCCTACGTGATTCGGAACATGGCCCCGTACTTCTGGGGCATCTGCGCGTTTGGCTACATCATGACGCAGTCGCCGGAACTTCACGAGGCGTTCTTCCCGGCCGCCGGCGGCAGCGGGGGGATGAACAATCTGTATGCGATGCCGATCTTCCTCGGTCGCGTCCTGCCCGCGGGCGTGCTGGGCATCATTACGGCGGCCATGATCGCCGCCTTCATGTCCACGCACGACAGCTATCTTTTGTGCTGGAGTTCGGTCATTACCCAGGACATCGTCGCCCCCATCATGAAAGAGAAGCTGTCCACCCGGGGGCGGATCCGGCTTACCCGCATTCTGATCGTCGCGATCGGCGCGTACATTCTGTACTGGGGGCTGATCTACAAGGGCAAGGACGACGTGTGGGACTATATGGCCGTCACGGGCGCCATTTACTTCACGGGCGCGTTCGCCCTGCTCGTCGGCGGGCTTTACTGGAAGCGGGCGAGTTCCACCGGGGCTGTGATGGCACTGGTGGCAGGGAGCTCGGCCATCCTGGGACTCGGACCGGTGCAGGCGCTCCTAAAGATTAAGATCCCCAGCGCCCGGATGGGGCTGGTCGCGATCGGGCTGACGGTGGGCGCCATGGTCGTCGGTTCGCTGCTGTTTCCCGACAAGAAAAAACCGGCCGCCGAAGCCGCCTCGAGCAAGGAGGACGCATGATGGGCTTCTGGGTTCTGCTGTGGAAAACGACGCTCGTGGTCGGTCTGGCCGTCTTCGCCGGCATGGCCGTCTGGGTCACCATCGGCGGCGCCCGAGACATCAAGCGCCTCTTGAAGCGACTCGACGAGCAACACAAGCGAGACGAGAGTTAAGATACGTCTTGCGCGGCGGGTCCCTTCTGCGCAGTGGGTCTGGATCGCCCGCCACGCGGCACGAGTCATGCCTTACGCCTCCGGCGGCCGAGGGTGGGTTCGGTGCTCAACCGGGTTCGTTCTCAACGCGGGCCGAAGCCCCCAGGCAAATCGCCGGGGGACCGGATTTCGTGGTGAAGAAACAGGCTTGTGCGCAGCGATCGGGGAATCTCTTCGCATACGCTTCTTCCAGGCGGAGGCGGAACTCGTCGGCCGCGTCGTCGCGCACCAGGGCCCACACGCTGCCCCCCAGTCCGGCGCCGAACGCCGTAGCCGCCGCCGCTCCCAGCACGCGTGCATGCTCCGCCAGCCAGATGGTCTCCGGCACCTGATTCCGCAGCAACCTGGTGGCCAACTGCTGCGAACGGTCGACTAGAAAGCCGAATTGCTCCAGGTTGTCGCCACTCAGCCTGTCGGGGACCGCGACGACGATCTGTTCGCTTTCCGCCAGGAAATGTTCGTACCGCTCCGCAAGTTCGGAGGGCGCGAACTTTTCATGCATTTCTTTCCGGAGCAAGTCGCGAATCTGCTCCCCCGCGTTGGCCGAACTGCTCAGCGCCGCAGCCAGATGCGGATCGTGGCGGCCCGTCGATCGGCACCAGAGTTCGACGATCGCGGCGGCCATCGCCGACAGGCGGTTGTAGTGTTCCATCGCGGCGCCCGTCTTTTCCGCGACCACGCCGCTGGAGGCGATGACGAACGTGTAGTCGGCGGGCAGAGCGACCGTTCTTTCCAGCCGTACAGGACAGTAGGAGTACTGTTGGAGCAGCCCCGGCCGGGCACAGAGCATCGCCGTGTGATCTTCGCTGCCGCCAAACGT
>DATKZH010000096.1:0-44764 GCA_035528065.1 Thermoguttaceae bacterium
CGAAGAGCAAACAAGTACTGCTTGCAGGCTTCTTCACTGGAGAAGCGTTGTTCCAGTTCCAAGAGTGTGCGGGGATAATCTTCGGTCACAATCCCACACACTACAGGTTGTAGCAGGTTGAGTCAAGTCAATACCCATAAAAGGCCATCGACCATATTCTCAACGGTGCAAGTGAGTTCGTGGAGGATCTGCCGGGGCTACACGACACCAAGACTCGATGGATCGACTACCTAGAAAGCCTTCAAGCCGCCGAAGGACCGGCAGCGAAGGAAGCGGTTGCGGCGGCAATTGCTGCCGATCAGAAGGAATCCCCGCGTGACAAGCTACGCCGTCTGAAGAAGGACGAATGCTCGGGCGACGAGATACGAGCGTTTCGCATCCCTGTTCCGGCCGCTTTCGACAATATCGCCAAGGCGATTCGCACCGACATCCGAGCGAGACGAAAGGAGAAGGTCGATACAGCGGACCTTCTGGCCAAGCTGTATCAGTGGGCGGTTATCGCGGACTTCTTCACCCAGGTCGACTGGGGCAAAATCTCAGACCACGGCATTCTACGCTCCGCAACAAGACCATTCATCAAGAGAATACAGACGCCTTACAGAACGATCGGATATGCCAACTTGTACCTCCTCAAGAAGACGGACGTGAACTGGTTGGTTGAGGCGTTCGGCGAACCTGAGGCACATTCGACTGCACGGGACGCGAATCTTGGACTCTGGCAAGAGGCAGTCGAAGCATTCCGAGCCGCAGCCGTCCGAGACGAACAGAAGTTCTGGCGCTCGCAAGGCTTTGACCCGCCGTCCTCTTAACCGGCGGGTGGCACTGGCATCTTGCCAGTGCTCCCTCCAGTTGCGTCTTGACGCATCCGGGATACGCACTGGCGAAACGCCCGTGCCACCCACCGCGCTCGACGTGCCCGGACAAGCCGGCAGAGGGCTTGACGCGGTCCTCCCGGGCAGGTAGCCTGGGGCTGAGTGGTCATATGAGTATAGCAGTCGTCCCGCCGCCCGTCCCCTCGGAAAGGACCGTGCGATGAAGCCCACCTCGTCTCCCCTCCGCCTCTTCGCCCTCGCATGGATCGCCCTGTCGATGGCCGCCGCCGCGCACGCCGAGCCGCAGGACGCCAAGCCGCAGGCCAGCTTCACGATCCGCGCCGACTGGTTCGATCGGGGGAACGTGCGGGTGAGCAGGCCGAAGGAGAGCTACGCCGACAAGTACCCCTGCATCTGGAACGCCGGCAAGCTGCCCAACCAGAGCGAGTACGACGTCGAGTTCCCGGTCACGGCCGACTACACGTTCGTGGCCCTGTACACCGCCCAAAGCTCGCGGCCCGTGGATATCTATCTCGACGGCAAAAAGATCCACCAGGGCTTCGCCGGCGTGACCGGGAGCTGGAAGACCAGCGAAGCCAAATGGGAGCCGCAGTGCACGATGCGCGTGACCGAGGGCAAGCACACGATCAAGCTGCTTTGCCCCGGGCCGTGCATGCCGCACATCTGCGCGTTTCGCCTGGAGTCGCCGGTGCCGTTTCCCGAGGATTGGACGCTCTGCCGCCAGATCGTCGCCGAAAAGCTCGACGAGGCGGTGCCCGAGGAGGGCGAGGGTTTTGTTTGCGGCTATCCCCGCGAGCCGCCGCCGGTGTACGACTACCACCAACCGTTCGAGCGGGTCCCGCCCCCGACGCCCCGGGCCCACTGCGTTCTCGAATACCTGCTTCTCGGCGAGGGGAAGCATCGGGTCGAGGCGGAGGTGGTCAAGGCGGGCGAAAAGCCGGAAGGCTCGGCGGCGCGCAACGAGCTGCTCCAAGAGGGCGACGTGCACATAGAGCACACGCCCTGGGTCGCCCGGCTTTCGGTCAACGTGGACGACCAGCGAACCCTCACCGAGACGCTCAACCTCTCTCCGGAACACCTGCAAAAGATGCTCCGCCACGTGGTCGAGCTGGTGGACGATTTCCGCACGATGGACGGCACGCAAGGCGACTTCCTCGAGCCGGAGCGGACGCAGGCGTCGGCGACGCTCGACCAGCTCGACCAGCTTCTGGCCGAGCCCGACGCGCGGGCGAAGTGGGAGCGGTTCTACGGGGCGTACGTCGACGCCTACCGGCTCAAGCACCGCGTCGCCCTGCGGAATCCGCTCATCGACTTCGACAAGCTGCTTCTGGCCAAGCGGCTCACCTACGATACCTCGCACATCTACACCACGTACTACGACGGCAGCCACCGCTACAAGGCGGGGAGCGGCATCTGCGTCCTGTCGCCCGTCCGGCCCGACGGCAACCTGACGAATCTGACGGGCGAGCTGGCGACGGACGCGATCTACCGCGACCCGGACCTCTCGTTCGACGGCCGGTCGGTCCTGTTTTCGTACAAGCCGGACCTGCCCACGCCGTGCCGGGTTTACGAGGTGGGGATGGACGGCAGCGGTCTGCGCCAGCTCACCGACACCGAGTACGACGACGTCGACCCGTGTTATCTGCCCGACGGCCGGGTGATGTTCGTCTCCACGCGATGTCGCCGGGTGACCTTGTGCCACAACGCGTTCACCGTCTCGGTGCTCTACACGATGAACCGCGACGGGTCGGGGGTCCGCTGCATCTCGCCCAACACGGTGCACGACTTCAAGCCGAGCGTGATGCCCAACGGCCAGGTGACGTTCACCCGTTGGGAGTACGTCGACAAGCACCTGGGCAACCAGCAGAGCCTCTGGCTGGCCAATCCGGACGGCACGCGGACGACGCACGTGGCGGGCAATCACTTCGGCCCGCTCACCTATTGGGAGCCGTTCCGGGTGCCGAACAGCCGCTACTACGTGTGCATCCTTGCCCCGCACATGCCGCTGGCTTGCGGGCCGGTGGCGCTGGTGGACCCGATCCACACCTATGCCAGCCCGGCGATTTTCGAGAACGTCACGCCCGAGCTGCCGCCGCCGACGCACTTCAGTTGGCTCCGCAAGGACGTGGGCTATTACACCTACGCCTACCCCCTTTCGGAGAAGTACTTCCTCGTCTCCTACTGCTACGGGCCCGACGACCGCGACCCGACCGGCTACGGCATCTACCTCCTGGACCGCTGGAACAACCGCGACCTCGTCTACCGCGATCCGGAGTTTGGGGCGTTCGAGCCGGTCCCGGTCCGCGCGCGGCCGGTGCCTCCCGTGGTCGCACTCGATGAGTCCGCCGAGGGCTGCCGTGGAGGGGCGTGGCCGGGGTCGAGCGAAGCGAGCCCCCAGGCACCGAGAGTGACGGGAGAGGATGAGCCAACGGGCATCTTCTACGTGACCGACGTCTATCAGGGCCTTCCGGGCATCGAGCCGGGCGAGGTGAAGTACCTGCGCGTGATCGAGGAGATCCCCAAGCCGGTCTCGGCCGACTGCTCCGGGTTCGCGATCCAGTACCCGGTGATCTCCAACCGGGGCCATCTCGCCTTGAAGCGGCTCTGGGGCACGGTGCCGGTCGAAGCCGACGGCTCGGCCCACTTCACGGTCCCGGCCAACAGGGCCCTCTACTTCGCCGCGCTGGACGAGAACTTCATGGAGATCCAGCGGATGCGGAGCTTCACGATGGTGGCCCCGGGCCGGCGATTCGGCTGCGTCGGGTGCCACGAGCCGAAGCACACGTCGCCCGGCAACCGGTTGACCGACGCCCTGCGCCGTGCGCCCTCCGAAATCACGCCGCCGCCGGAAGCCGGCGTCCACGGCCCCGACTTCTACTACGACGTCCAAGCCGTGCTCGACAAGCACTGCGCCAAGTGCCACACCGGGCCGAAGCGCGAGGGCAAGATCGACCTATCGGGCGAATACACCAACCTGTTCAACGCCGCCTACGAGACGCTCACCTCCCGGGAGCTGGTCAACTACGTCTGCGACTACAGTTGCGCCAGCCTGCCGACGCGCCCGGCGAAGTACTACGGGTCGCACGCCAGCAAGGTCATCCAGACGCTTCTGACCAGCCACCGCGAGGAAGGCCGTGTGGACATGCCGCCGGAGGATTTCCGCCGCCTGGTCACCTGGATCGACTGCAACTGCCCGTACTACGGCACCTACACGTTCACGCGGCCGGGCACGATCGGCGGGCGCGAGCTGTTCGCCCCCCACAAAGCGGCGCTGGAGGACGTGTACAAGCGTCGCTGCCAGTCGTGCCACGAGGGCGGGCCCGACGCGATCCTCTACCGCGTCCGGCTGCCGGACGTGGCGAAGAGCCGCCCGCTGGTCGCGCCGTTGGCCGCCGCGGCCGGAGGCGAAGCGAGCTGCCAGCCGGCCGTCTTCACCGACCCCAGCGACCCCGACTTCCAGAAGCTCCTCGGCATCTTCAACCAGCTCAAGGCCGAGGCCGACGGTAACCCCCGGGTCGACATGCTCAGCCGACGCCCGCGGCTATTGGACCCCGAGTGCCGATACGTCTACCGGCCGTAGCCTCCGGCAGATTCCGGTTGGCAGGCTCGCGATTCTGAGCAACCTGGATGGGTCAGGTATATTTTGCCGGCCACGGCCCAAGCGGTGCCTCGCACAGAATGCGCCTACCCCATTCTTGCTGCCGGATTTTCCCAACCAGGCACTCGCAGGGTGAAATCCGAGGGGCTATGTGCTCCATAGATCGAAAAAGGCCGTGAGCCAGGCCCGTGCTGCATAGTCCTTGGCCGGCGAATGTCGCAATATCGCCATCCCCAACTTTTTTTGCCAGGATCGGGCATCGAGCGGCGGAGTATAGGTAGAGGAGCAGGAAAAGGCAGCCGAATACGAGTCGGGCCGGCTCGCAATTACGATCAGTCCGTCCCGGGCCGATCAAGACGTGCGCCGGATCGATCCCCAACCGGGGTCCGTTCTGAGTAGCGAGTAAGGGCTCTAGCAACTGCCGAGTGTGAAATGCCTACCGTGGTCCGAATGTCTTGTCTCGTGTGCAGCCACCGCTGGGACACGGAAGCGGTCTGGGAAGACGGCTCCGCATGTGTCCTGGACGACCTCTGCCCCCACTGTCAGGCACAAGGCGAGCCCATCGACGTCGTCGAAGGGTGCTGGTAGTCTCGCCACGGAGGGCCGATCTCATTCAGCTTCCGGCTGATTCTCCCCGCCCGTGTGCGTCCCCGTGCCCGCGTTGCCCGCCCTGCCCGGTTTGGGCGGAACACCTTCCACCGCCCCGATCCCCGCGCTGGGCGCCCTCGCAACGCTGACGGCGGGCTGGATCCGGCCGACCCATGCTCAAGCACGGCCCTAATCTTGCCCAGCCACGAACGGTCATGGAATGGCCCCCACCCCCCCTCCCGGACGCGCGAGCCGCCCCCGGCCGCATTCTGGGTATTTGTGCCAAAAATTTGGCGTCTGGGGGTTGACGGCAGGCCCGGAAATGTTAAAAATTTGGCTGTTTAAAGGGGACTCGCGCGATCGAGAGGGCATCTCAGTGGACGAGCAGAGCCAGTTGAGTCGGCGGGAGCGGCAGATCATGAACGTGATCTATGCCCGGGGAGAGGCATCGGCCGGCGAGGTCTGGGAGGCGTTGCCCGACCGGCCGTCGCGGACCGCCGTACGCACGCTGCTGCGAATCCTGGAGGAGAAAGGGCGGCTCGGGCACCGCAAGCGGGGTCGCCAGTTCATCTATCGCCCGACGAAGCCGCGGACCCGCGCCGGGCGATCGGCTTTTCAGGGCGTGCTGGAGACGTTCTTCGACGGCTCGTTGGAAAAGGCCGTGGCCGCCCATCTGGCGGACCCTGGGGTGAGGCCTTCCCCGGAGGAGCTAGAGCGCCTGGCTCGGCTGGTGCGCGACGCGCGAGAGAAAGAAGAGGAGGGCGAATGATGTTCCCAGAAAACCTCAACGGCTGGTTGTTTCCGGACGTTGCCGCGGCGTGGCTGCCGATCCTGTTCGACGCGGCGGTGAAGTCGGTCGTGGTGCTCGCGCTGGCCTGGTTGGTCGTCTTGGGGCTCCGTCGCGGCTCGGCCGCCGCCCGGCACGTCACTTGGCTTCTGGCACTGGCCTGCCTCCCGGCGCTGGCCGTCCTCTCGGCCGTGTCGCCCGGCTGGAACGTGCTCCCCAACTGGCCGGCGCTGGGCGTTGCCGCGACCAGGCAGTCGGCCGCGGCGAGCCGCCCGGAAACGGCGTTGGCGCACGAGGCGTCGCCGGTCCCCTCGCCGGTCGACGTGGGGGTGGCCATGCCCCCAGGCGACGTTGAGTCGGCCGTCGATGACAGACTCGCCCCGTCGAACGAGCCTTTCGGCGCGATCGAGGCGCACGACGCGCAGGCGGCGACGACGGGGTGGTCGGCGCCGGAAACGCCGCCGGCAGACGCGGCGGCTGGGCTCCCCGGACCGTCCCCGATGCCGACGTGGCCAGCATGGTGCCTGCTGGCATGGCTCGCCGGGACAGCGCTGGCGCTGGTGCCGATGGGCCTGGGGATGCTGAGCCTCCGACGGATCGAGCGGAAATCGCGACGGATTTCGGAGGGTCCGTTGGCGTTGCTCAGTGGGCGACTGTCGCTGGAGCTGGGGGTCGCGCGCCGCGTCGAGCTGCTGTTAAGCGACCGCCGGTGGATGCCCATGCAGTGGGGGATCCTCCGACCCAAGCTCTTGTTGCCGGCCTCGGCGACCGCGTGGCCGGCCGACCGGCTCCGCGCCGTGCTTCTCCACGAGCTGGGCCACGTTCGTCGCCGGGACTGTCTGAGCCAGCTTGCCGCCCATGTGGTCTGCGCCCTGTTCTGGGTGAATCCGCTGGCGTGGATGGCCCGGTGTCGAATGCAACGGGAGAGCGAGGCGGCCTGCGACGACCTGGCGCTGGAGTCGGGCGTCAAGCCTTCCGACTACGCCCGGCACGTGCTCCAGATCGCCTCCGGCGCCCAGGCGGATCGAATCGCGGCCTTCGGCGCCATCGCCATGGCCCGACCGTCGCGACTGGAGGGCCGGCTGCTGGCGATCCTCGATCCGAAGCGCAACCGGCGCGGCATCTCCCGGTTGCTCACGGTGGCCCTGCTGGCGGCGGCCATCGCGACCGTGGTCCCCTTGGCCATGCTCCGCGCCGCGCCCGGGCCCGAGCAGTCAACGGCCGAGGCGCCGGCCCAATCGTCCGCCGAGCCTGAGTCGGGCGAACCGTCTGCGCCCGACGATTCGGCCGCACCCGACGCGCAGAGGGATCGGGCGGAGTCTTTCATCGGGCTCTTGAAGGAGCACCGGTTTGAAGAGGCCGCGGGGCTGTTCAATCCGGCGCTCGTCGAAGTGCTGTCGGCGAAAGAGCTCAGCCGGATCTGGGAAGAGTTCGACCGGAGCAGGCGCGCCGGAGAGTTCGTCGGCCCGATTTCGTACGAGCAACAATCGTTCCCCAACGGCCGCCTGCTTGTGGTCCGGTGCCGTTGGCAGAAGGCGGTGATGGTCGTACGGCTCGCCTTCGACGAGGAGCGACGGATCGCCGGGTTCTGGCTCGCCCGCGACCCCGAGGGGCCCGCGCCCGAGCATTTTCGCCAAGGCGGCTACCTGTTCGGCCCGGCGATCGAGCGGATCGCCGGCAGGCACCTGACGCTGGAGGCCCGCATCGTCGGGCTCGACGGCCAGCCGGTCAAGAAGAGCAGCATCGCGTTCTGGAAAGCGTTGGACGACGCGTCGGAGCGGGACGAGCGCTCGTGGAACGATCCGGCCACGGGAAGGGTCTGGCGTGGGATCGGCGGCGCGGCGACCGGCGACCACCGGAAGGAAGAGCAGCTCAGCCCGGGGGTCTACCGGATCACGGCTATCGAGGGACACCACCAGTCGACGCCGGTGGGCATGAGCGAGCCCCTTCACCTCGACGGGAGCGAAGCGCACACGGTGGTGACGGTTCGCATGATGGAGGGGCCCACGCTCACGATCCGGCCGGTCGACGCCGAAACGGGAGAGCCCCTGCCGGAGGTCTCCGTCACCCTCAAGCGAGAAGACGACGTGCTGCCGCCCGGGTGGAATTTCCGCCCCTTGCGCGATAGCGACCCGATGGCGATCGAGCATCTCCCGCCGGGCGAGTATCGGCTCGAGGCTTCCCGGACCGCGCGGCGGCCTGACGATCGGCGGTACGAGCTGGTCGACGGCCCGATGGAGATCGAGGTGAGGGCCGGCGAAGACCGCGAAGTCACGGTGCCGCTTGCGGGCCGCCCGCTCACCGAGGAGGAAATCGACCGGCGCTGGCCGTGGGTTGCCCAGGGCAAGGTCACCGACGCGGAGGGCCGGCCGATGGAGGGCGTCGAGGTCTGGGCGCATTGTGGCATGGGAACGCTGCGACGGACCGGCCTGGCCACCACGGACGCCGAGGGGGAGTATACCCTCCGGTTCGCCGCCGGCATCCACACCTTCAGCGAAGACGGCAAGCCGCCGGTCAACCTCCAGGCGGCGACGATCACCGCACACAAGCCGGGCTACACCGAGAAGAACCTCAACCGCCACGGGGGCCTGCGCGCCGCCAACCGGCTGCCCGACGAAGACGAGAATTACCGCATCGGCGATCCGGGCGGGATCATCCTGCCCGGCAAGCCCCGCCGGCTCGACTTCGTGATGGTGCCCGCGGCGGGTATCCGAGGGCAGGTGATCGACGGGGAGGGGAACCCGGTGGCCGGCCGGGGGCTTTCGATCCGCGGCGGCCGGATGCCGCCGTCGTCGAGCGTCTTGAGATCGGGCAGCACCGACGAGCAGGGCCGCTTTCAGTTTGACGAGGTGCCCAAGGACTACGCTTGGCAGTTCTGCGTTGGGCGAGAAGGCCGGCGCGACGAAGTCAAGACGCCCCCCTTCCGGCTGAACCGCGCCGAGGAGTATCGGATCACCCTGCGGCTTGCGGAGCACGCGCAAACGGGCGTCACGCTCCTCGAAATCGTGGGTATCACCGATCCCCAGGGCGCGGAGCTTCGCGACCAGCTTGTGGGCGATGATCCGTTCGCCCGGCCGCCGGTCGGGCCGGAGCTCCAGGCAAGGGGGATCGAGATCCTCGAGAAGATGGCCGAGGCGAACCGATGCTGGCTGGTTGCTCCGCCCCCGGAGGTGAAGAACTATGCGTACGACTTTCACCTGGCGGGCAAGGAGCCTAAGAGCTGTCGTATCAGCGACCCCCCCAAGGAGAACACGTGGCTGCGCCAGGGGATATCGTACTACTCCGTCGTCCACTACCTGGCCGCGCGGCCCGAGCAGGCCGTCTTCCGGCTGGTCGACGTCGGCGACGACCAGATCACGCTGGTCTACGACCTGAAGGAATCGACCCGCGCGAGCGCCGGCAACGGGCTGGTGGGCACCTGGAGCGGTTTTTTCAGCACGGGCGTCGGCCAGGGCAAGCTGGTCCTCGACGCCAGAACGCTCGTGCCCCGCGAGCATCGCTGCGCCGAGCTCTCCGAGACGTTTTCCGAGTACGCGGAGATCCGCCCGGGCCAGTACGCCCCACTGAGAATCCGCGTCGACAAGGGCACGACGTTCGATTGGACGTTCTGCGTCTACGAGCCCGGCCTGTGGCTGTTCGACGCAAGCCGTACCGATCGCAAGGATCTCGAAGACGGGATCGTTGCTCGGGTCGACAACGTCAAGGTGAACGGTCAGCCCGCCGACGTGACGGCGACCGCCCCTTAGCTCTCGTCGGCGACCTCGTGCTCGGCGTAGACACGCGGCAACCTGGGCGGCTTGCGCCGAATGCGGCCCGCTGCGCCCGATCGGGTGGACTCGTCCGGCCCTTCCTCCCTGAGCCCGGCGAGCTGCGATTCTCGGCGTTGGATATCGGCCCGGCCGCTGGTGGGAAATAGCTCGGCGAGCAATTGGTCCCACGCCTCGATCTTCGGCTCGCACATCCCGAAGACGATCGCCTGCGCCCGGTCGGGATGCACCCGCTTCTCGTCCTCCAGCCATTGGCGCAGCCGGCGGAGATCCCAGAGCGTATTGTCGTTGCCGTGGCGGCGGACGTAGTCGTTGTAGAGTTGCGCGAGGATCGGTCGATGGTAGTGCTGGAACGCGCTGGGGCCCGAAAGCGCGGTCTCGGCGTCTTCGAGCTCCCCGAGCAGCTCTTGGGCGTGCGGGCCGGCGGGGCCGGCGTCGACCGCTCGGGCTTCCAGGTGCTGCTTGGCGGAGCGGACCGCGCCGACGAGATGGCCCCGGCCGGGCGCGAAGCGAGGGGCATCGACCAGCTCGTAGAAGTCCGACGGCTTCCGGCCGCTTTCGAGCCAGCGATCCACGACCCGGTAGAGCTTGTCCCGGTCGTACGCGTTGCGCTGGCCGGGGTCGATCAGGCAGTCGAGGGCTTCGGCCAGCTCATTGAGCAGTTGGGTGACGTGCTCGACGTGCTGCCCCAGCGCCCGAGTGCGGACCCGCTCGATCCGCTCCATGGCGGCATCATCGATCCGCTCCCGGTCGGTCTCGTCGTCCGGCACGCCGACCAGGTCGTAGTAGCTCGGCGGCCGGCGAGCCGCCGGGATCTTCAGCCACTGGCCGTACGGATCAAACTGCCCGTTCATCCGCTCGGTTCCTTGCCGCGATCCGCGGGCGGAGCGCACCAGACGGAACGTCCCGACGAGAAGCTTGCCCTCAGGACGCGGGTCTTGTGCGAGAGGGCGAAACCGCGAGCGCCGCGCGGATACCTTTCCCACCCATTGTAATGGAGCAGTCCGGACGTGCAATCGGGGGTACCTTGAGCCCCGACCGGCGGGGCCGGGTCCACGACCGCAGCACTCGGTGGTGGAAGTGCTCAGCGGCAGTCCGGAAAGGCCCCCCAGCTTCATCCGAACCTGTCGGGCTCACCCCGCAATTGACCATGAACCCAATAGGGGGCGTTATGCGCGTTTTCTGCCCCCGCGCGATTTGGGGCTCGGGCGACTGAGTACCGCCCGGGTGGGTCCTTTGGGCGACGGTATCGAGAGAAGCCATGAAACGAAGTTCGATTGCCCTGTCGATCGGGTTGTTCGGCTGCCTGTTGGCGTCGGTGATTCTGGCGGGGGAGGCCGATTCCCCGGCGAAAAACGTCGTCCGCGACCCGCCGCCGGACTCGGGAGGCGGCAAGAGCCTGGCCATCCTCATCGGCGTGCAGGAATACTCCAGCCTGCCGAAGCTGAAATACTGTCAGGCCGACGTCCAGCGGCTCGCCAGAGCGTTGCGGGACCACTGCCAGTTCGACACGGTCGTGGTGATGACCGAAGCGGCCGGGGAGCGTCGCTATCGCCCCACGCTGGGCAACCTCGCCCGCGAGCTGCGCCAGCGATTGCTGGTGGCCAATAGCGGCGAGTATGACCGCGTGCTCCTCTATTTCTCCGGCCACGGCTTTCGGGACGCCGAGAACCGGCTCTACTTCGCCCCGCCCGACTGCGATCGCAAGAACCTGGAGCTGACCGCGCTTCCGCAGGCATACCTCCGACAGATGCTCGACGGCTGTACGCAGGTGCCCGTCAAGCTGCTCGTGCTCGACTGCTGCCACTCGGGCGAAGCGAAGGGGAGCGGCGTGGGGGCCGACGGCGAAGCCATGGCCGCCGCCTTCCGCACGGCCAAAGGCCTGCTCACCCTCTCGAGCTGCTCGGCCGACGAGGCCAGCTTGGAATGGGACGAGAAGCGAAGCGGGCTTTTCACCTACTGGCTGTGTGAAGGGCTCCAGGGTGCGGCCGACCGGGATCGCGATGGTCAGATCGACGTGTACGAGCTGCATCGATACGTGTACGGCCAGGTGCTCAAGACGGCGACCGCGTTGGGGCGCGACCAAACCGTGGTCCTGCGTCCTTCCGAGGACTGGAAAGGGATCGCCGTGCTGGGCCGTGGCTCGCGGCAGCCGGCCGCAGATTCGCCCGGCGGGCCCGACAGCCGCGTGTCGACGGCCGAGCCCGAAAACCGCGTGTCCACCGCTGAACCCGGCGGCCGCGCATCGACGGCCGAACCGAGCCAGCCCGATCGAGTCGAGCCGGCGAGCCTTCCCGCGGAAGAACCGGCCGCAGCGACCGACGATCGGCCGGGCGCCGGCCCCCTCCTGGAAACGGCGGAGCAGGCGCTGGAGCGAGGCGACGTGGTCAACGCCGCCGCCGGATTCCAGCGGGTGCTCGAGGAGTGCCCCGGGAGCCGCGAGGTGCCCCATGCCCTCTGCGGCTTGGGCCGCGTGATGATGCTCAAGCGGGCATTCGAGCAGGCCGACGATCTGTTCACGCGGGTGATCGAAGAACATGCGGATTCCGACGCCGTGGCCCACGCGCGATTCGGCCGGGCGGACGCGCGCCGGCGACTCGGCCGGCACGAAGCCGCGCTGGAGGATCTCCACGTTCTCGAGGAGCTGCGCGGGGCCGAGGTGCTCGCGCCGGTCGCCGAGCACGTCCGGGGGCTCAGCCTGGCCGGGCTGGGCAATCACGACGAGGCCGCCGCCGTGCTGACGCAATTGCTGGATCGGAACCCGGGATACCCGGACCGAGAGTCGGTGTACGCCGACCTGGCCAAGATCCAGAGCGAGGCGGGCGTGGACGCCGACGCCGGCAAGACGCTCCGGCGATCTATCGAGGAATTCCCTGAAAACGCTGGCGCCGCCGAACGCTCGATTCAAGTCGGCGAGCACGCCGAGAAGGCGGGCGACCTTCCACAAGCGATGCAAGCTTACTACGCGGCCGCTCTGAAAGCCGGCCGAACGGAGCTGGGTGAAAACGCCACGCTGCGACTCTGCTGGTGCTACTACCACGCCGAGGACTTCGATCGGGCCATGGTCACCGCCCGGTACTACCGGAGCACCTGGCCCGATGGTGCCCTGGCCGCCGAGGCCGAGCTAGTGATCGCCGAATGCCTGTTTCGGCGGGAGAAGTTCGCCGAGGCCTTGGCGTTGTACGACGAAGTAGCCGGTGCGACCAAGGACAAGGAGCTGGCGGCCCGGGCCCTCCTTTCCATCGGGCTCATCCACCGGCACCAGGGCGATCTCGACCAGGCCATGGGAAGCTTCACCCGAATCCTCCGCCACTATCCCTCCCCCCAATGGCAAGCCCCGGCGGCGTTTCACCTCGGCGAGTGCTTCGAGGAGAGCGGCGACGTCAATCTGGCGCGGCAGCACTTCGCCGAGGTCGGCCAACTCGCGCCCGACTCCGAGCTCGCCGGCGTGGCCCGAGAGCGGATCCAACGCCTGATGCGGCGGGGTTAATCGCCCGTCTTGAGCCCCACCTTGCGGGCCCAGGCGAGCCAGGCGGCGCTCATCTTCTGAACGCGTTCGGGCTGGCGGCCGGCGAGGTCGTCGAGCTCGGTGCGGTCGGCCTCCAGGTCGAAAAGCTCCCACTCTCGGGCCGACTTCTCCCAGACGAGCTTCCACTTGCCCTGGCGGATCGCCCGGTTGCCCGACCAGTACCAGCAGATTTCCTCGTGCGGCCGGCGCTCTTTCCCGCGGAAGATCGGCACGAGGCTCTTGCCTTCGGCGGGCAGGATCTCGTTGCCGCGGAACGAACGGGGATAGGTCGCCCCGGCCAGCTCGGCGCAGGTGGGCAGAACGTCGACGACGTGGCCGACCTGGCGTGTGATCGTGTTAGGATTGATAACCCCAGGCCACCGGGCCACGAGCGGCGTGGAGATCCCCCCCTCGTGGACCCAGGACTTGTAGCGGCGGAACGGCGTGTTCTGGGCCCAGCCCCAGCCGGGACCGCACGACGTGTAGTGCTCCTTCGGGCCGGCCGGGTGGGGGAAGTCGGCGCCCTCGGGCAGCTCGGCGCAGCCGCCGTTGTCGGAGAGGAACAAGACCAGCGTGTTCCCGTCTTGCCCGGTCTCTTCCAGCGCCTTCATGATCCGGCCGATCCCCTGGTCGACGCAGTCGATCATCGCGGCGTAGACGGCCATGCGCAGCTCCCAGAGGTCGCGTTGGGCGATGCCTTCCCAGGGCCCGACGTGCGGGTCCTCGGGGGCGAGCTTCCACCGCGGGTCCAACAGGCCCATCTCCAGTTGCCGCGCGTGGCGCCGGCGCCGAAGCTCGTGCCAGCCCATGCCGTATTTGCCCTGGTAGCGGGCGACGTCCTCCGGCTTGGCGTGGAGCGGGTAGTGCGGGGCCGTGTAGCAGACGTGCACGAAGAAGGGCTTGCCGTTCCGGGCGAAGCGGCGGATCGTGTCGGCCGCGTGGTCCGAAAACGCGTCGGTCGTGTAGAAGCCTTCGGGGAACTCGGTGATCAGCCGGTCGTTGTGGCCGAACGTGCGTACGCGCCCGCCCTTGTACGGCGGGTCGGGCATCGACGGGTCGAAATAGTTCGAGCAGCCGTCCATCAGCCCGTAATACTCGTCGAAGCCGCGGTCGATGGGCCGGCGGGGCGGCGAGCTACCCAGGTGCCACTTGCCGCTGAGCGACGTCTGATACCCCGCCTCCCGGAGCACCTCGGCGATGGTGACCATGTTCTCGCGCAAGAGGCCCCCCTTACCGAAGCGAGGGTGCAGGCCCGTCACCAGCGACGCCCGCGTGGTCGTGCACTTCGCGCAGTTGTAGAACTGGGTGAAGCGCAAGCCCTCGGCGGCCAGGCGGTCGAGATGGGGCGTGCGGATCTCGCCGCCGTAGCAGCCGATGTCCGAAAACCCCATGTCGTCGCACATCACGAGCACGACGTTCACCCGCGGCGCTTCCTCCTCCTCCGCCGCCACCGCACCGCCCGGCCGGGCGAGCAGCAGTCCGAGCGCGGCCCATCCGGCAACCGCCGCGGGCAGGATTGCGGGTCGAAGCGCGGGCGGTCGTCGACGGGGTCGAATTCCCACGGAGGTCGTCTTCATGATGGATCACTCCCTTTCGGCTTGACGCGTGCGCGCAGATGCCAGATCGAAAGCCCGAGAACGAGAACCCCCACGAGCAACCCGGCGACGTTGGCCGCATCGCCCGTGACGTCGAAGCCCCACGCGGTGGCCAGGGTCTGGTACGTGTTGTTGGCGGCGTGGCAGATCATCGCCGGCACGATGCTGCCGGTCCATTCCGTCAGGTAGCCGAGATAGACCCCCAGGGCGAAGGCGAACACGCCGTGGATGAAGTCGAAGTGCATCACCCCGAACAACAGGGCCGTCCAGAGCACTCCCCAGCCCGGGCCCCACCGCCGGCTGAACCGCGTCTGAATGTAGCCGCGGAACAACAGCTCCTCCGCAATCCCCGGCGCGATCCCAATCACCAGGACCACCGCCCACAGCGCCCCTCCCGACAAGCCGGTGATCAGGTCGGTCAGCTCGGCGAGGCTGGGCGATTGGGGCAAGATTCCCAGCTCGAGCAAGGCCCCGAACACCAGCCCGATCGCCAGAACGCCGCAGACGTGTATCCCCACCCCGAAGGCGGAGATCCGCGCCGGCCGGAACCTCAGGCGTTCCCTCCAATCAACCGGCGACAGGGCCGCGGCGGCGACGGCGGTGACGAAGAAGACGACCATCGTCCACGACACGGTGATCAAGAGCCCCACGAGGCTCGTGCTCACTTCCCGCAGCGCGTCGCCAAATCGCCGGGACGCGAGGGTCTCCGGGCCGTATTCCCAGACGACCAGCCCGATCAGCACGGCGACGACGCCCCCCAGGTTGACGAACGCCGACAGCACGAAAACGAGCCACACGGTCCAAACCCGCGGCCGCCGCCGTGAGACGCCCTGCTCCCACGAGGGGCCGATTGGCTCGCACGGTGAGCCGTCTGGCTCCCAAGGCGGGGCGACCGGCTCCCGAGGCGAGGCATAAGGATTCTCCGGCAGCAAGGTGGGCTCGAGGGACTCTTCGGCGGGAATGTCGGCTTGGTCGTCGCTCACTACGTACTCCTCGGATGGCCTGCCCCGATCGAACTCTCTCCCGGCGTGCTCCTCCATGGTAACGCCGCCCGGCAGCACGGGAAATGGCCTTCCGGCGCGCGGAATCGGCGGCACCGGCGTGGCGGCCGTGCTACAATCGGGACCGGTTGAACCGGCACAACGCCGAGACTCGCAGCGAGGAGAGGGGAAGATGTTTGAACGCAGGTGGCACGCCGCGGTTACCCTGCTGGTGCTCTCGGCCGTTTCGACGTCCGTATGCACCGCGGCCGACGAACAGGCAAAGCTCCCGCCCAAGGACAAGCTCCACGTATACCTGTTGATGGGCCAATCGAACATGGCCGGGCGGGGCCGAATGACCGAGGCGGATCGGCAGCCGGTGGCGCGCGTGTGGATGCTCGACAAGGAGAACCGGTGGGTGCCGGCCTCGCATCCGCTCCACTTCGATAAGCCGCAGATCGCCGGCGTCGGCGTGGGGATCGACTTCGCCAAGCGGATGTGCCGCGAGGACCCCACGGTCGAGATCGGCCTGGTCCCCTGTGCCTTCGGCGGCACGCCCCTGAGCCGGTGGAGCAAGGGCGGCGACCTGTACGAAAACGCCGTGGCCAGGGCCAAGATCGCGATTGCCGACGGCGCCCTCCGAGGCGTCTTGTGGCACCAGGGCGAGTCGGACTCGGGCGAGCCGGAGACGGCCAACTCCTACGGCGACCGCCTGGCCAAGATGATCGCCGACCTCCGCGCCGATCTGAAGTCGCCGGGTCTCTTCTTCGTGGCCGGGCGCCTGGGCGAGTTCTACGTACGCTCCGGGCAGTCCGCCCATGCCGAGACGGTCGACGCCGCGCTGCGGGATCTCCCCCAGCGGGTCGAAAAGACCGGCTGCGCCAGCGCCGAGGGCCTGGAACACAAGGGCGACGTCGTCCACTTCAGCGCAGACGCAATCCGCGAGCTCGGCAGGCGATACGCGGCGGAGATGATTCGCTTGAGCAAGCCATAGCGCGGCGCCCAGTTAGCGCCCGCGCAGAAGTAACTTCTCAGACTGAAAGTAAACGAGTTGTGTGCCACTGCTTGCCTGCTGGGAACGCTGTGACTGCCTGCGTTGTTGCACTGCTTGCCGATTTCCCGGACCACTACGGTGTCCGGCAAGCAGTGCCGTCGTGCAAGTCGAGCGTTTGCAGGCACTTCCGCAAGCAGTGGCACACGCAGTGTGTTCATCTGCTTTCAGTTTGAGTTTGAGTAACTTGTACTGATTCTCGCTAGGGTGACACACGTCCCTCAAGCGCAGCGAAGGGGGTGTTATGCGAGGTCAACACGCCCTTCGTTCCTCAGGGGCGTGCCACCCCATTGATCAACTTGTTTCTGCGCAGGCCCTGAGCCGAGGAGTCCGCCCATGTCTCGAAAGCGCAGCTTCGCCGTGATCCTGCTGACCTGCTGGCCCTTCGCGGCGCCGGCAGACGAGATCGTCACCCTGCCCGGAACCGAGCCGCTCACTTGGGACGACGATCTCTCGGTGCGGATGATGGACGGGCTCGACCGCTACGCCGAGCGGAAGATCGCCGAGTCGGTGGCCAAGCGTCCGGAGCACTGGAACCGCGACGGCTCGTCGCCCGAGGCGTACGAGCGGTCGATCGGGCCGAACCGCGAGCGGCTGAAGAAGATCCTGGGGATCGTCGATCCGCGCGTGCCGGTGCGGATGGAGCGGTTCGGCGACGACCAGAGCCCCGCCCTCGTCGCCCGGACCGAGCGCTACTCGGTCTACCAGGTCCGCTGGCCCGTGCTGGAGGGCGTGTTCGGCGAGGGGCTGCTCTTGGAGCCGGAAGGGGAGCCGGTCGGCGGGGTGGTTGCGATCCCCGACGCGGATCAAACGCCGGAGCAGATCGTGGGCCTCGCCCCCGGCGTGACGCCCGAGTCGCAGTTCGCCCGGCGGCTCGCGGAAAACGGGTTTCGGGTGGTGGTTCCCACGCTGGTCGACCGGTCGGACGAATACTCGGGCAACCCGGCCGTGGCCATGACCAACCAGCCGCACCGCGAGTGGATCTACCGCCAGGCGTTTCAGATGGGCCGGCACGTGATCGGCTACGAGGTGCAGAAGGTGCAGGCCGCGGTCGATTGGCTCGTCGGTCGGGCCGGCGACGAGGCGAAGATCGGCGTCGTCGGGTACGCCGAGGGCGGGCTTCTGGCGCTCTACGCCGCGGCGGTCGACCCGCGGATCGACATCTGCCTCGCAAGCGGCTACTTCGACTCCCGGCAGGCCGTCTGGACCGAGCCGATCTACCGCAACGTCTGGGGGCTATTGCGGGAATTCGGCGACGCGGAGATCGCCACGCTCGTGGCCCCGCGGGGGCTCGTGGTCGAGCACAGCGAGGTGCCGCGCGTGACCGGCCCGCCGCCGAAGCGCAATGGGCGGCGCGGGGGCGGCGCCGCCGGGGAGCTGAAGACCCCGGCGTTCCCCTCGGTCCTCGGGGAGTTCCGGCGGATCGACGGCCTCGTGCCGCCAGCGTTCCAGCCGCGGCATCTCGTGAGCGGCCCGGACGGAACCCCGACCGGCCCCGGCTCGCCGGCAGCGCTCAAGAAGCTCGCCGAGCTGCTCGGGATCGAGTCGCCCATGGTGCTATCGCAGGAGATGCCCGTCGACCAGCGCAAGGCGTTCGACCCCGCCGAGCGTCAGCGGCGGCAGGTCAAGGAGTTGGAGAACCACGTGCAGTGGCTCCTGCGCGACGCCGATCACACCCGCGATCGGTTCTTCCTGGCGAAGGCCGCCCCCGAGTACGAGACGCAGCGCCGCCGCTGGATCACGGGCCAGCCGGTGGCCCCGTGGCCGGTGGACCAGTTCGTCCAGCGGACCCGGGAGCACCGAAAATACTTCTGGGAGGAAGTGCTGGGCAAGCTCGACGACCCGCCGCTTGAGCCGAGCCCGCGCTCCCGCAAGATTTACGACACGCCCAAGTGGACCGGCTACGAGGTCGTGCTCGACGTGTTCCCCGACGTGTTCGCCTGGGGCGTGCTCCTGGTGCCCAAGGACCTCGAGCCGGGCGAGAAGCGGCCGGTCGTCGTCTGCCAGCACGGGCGCAACGGCGTGCCCAAGGACGTGATCGAGGGCGATAGCCCTGCGTACCACGACTTCGCCGCCAGGCTGGCCGAGCGGGGCTTCATCACGTTCGCCCCCCACAACCCGTACCGCGGCGAAGACCGCTACCGCTTTCTCGACCGCAAGGCGAACAACGTCAAGGCGTCGCTCTTCTCGTTCATCCTCGCCCAGCACGAGCAGATCCTCAAGTGGCTCGCCACGCTGCCCGCCGTCGACCCGGAGCGGATCGCCTTCTACGGCCTGAGCTACGGGGGCGAGACGGCCGTACGCGTGCCGCCGCTGTTGGACGGCTATTGTCTTTCCATCTGCTCGGGCGATTTCAACGACTGGGCCCGCAAGATCGCGTCGACCCACGCCCACTACAGCTTCATGTTCACCATCGAATGGGAGATGCCCTACTTCGACCTGGGGAGCACGTTCAACTACGCGGAGATGGCCTACCTGATGATCCCCCGGCCGTTCATGGTCGAGCGGGGCCACTGGGACGGCGTCGCGCCGGACGAATGGGTCGCCTACGAGTACGCCAAGGTCCGCCGCCTCTACGACCAGCTCGGCCTGGGCGACCGCACCGAGATCGAGTTCTTCACCGGCGGCCACACCATCCACGGCCAGGGCACGTTCCGGTTCCTGGAAAAGCACCTGGATTGGCCACCTGAATGAGGGGCCCTCGTTTGCTTTCCGACGGAGGTGGGCGATGCCTGAGACTCCTGTGAGCCTGTTGGATCGGCTTCGGGCCGCGTCGGATCCCGGGCTTTGGCATCAACTCGTCTCGATCTACAGCCCTCTGCTCCGGCACTGGCTGCGACAACTCCACGTCCCGGCGCAAGATGCCGACGACCTTTGCCAAGAGATCTTCGTGGTGGTCATGCGAGAGTTGCCCCACTTTCATAGGGGACAACAGCGAGGCGCCTTTCGGTGCTGGCTTCGTACGATTGCCGTGCACCGGGTGCTCGCCTTCCGGCGTTCCGAGGCCTCTCGCCCCATGGCCGTGAGCGAGGAGCACTTGATGGAGATGGTCGGACAACTGCAAGATCCCGGCACCGAGTTGAGCCGCCTGTGGGACGAGCAGCACGACCGGCACGTGCTTCGCGGCCTGCTCGACGTGGTGCGGGGCGATTTCGAAGACCGGACCTGGCAAGCCTTCGAGCGGCTGGTGTTCCGAGGCGAGAAGGCCGCCGCCGTTGCCGCCGACCTGGCCATGTCCGTGGCCGCGGTTCACGGCGCTAAGTCCCGAGTGCTAAAGCGTTTGCGTGAAGAAGCCCAGGGACTGATCGACTGAATCTTCCCGAGGGGTGTCGTTTTCGCGTCAGAATCTCACGCGCTGCGCACTTTCTTATTGGGCACTAACGAGGTGCAGAGGAGGCGATACCCGTTTCCGTTGGCGGTTTGGGTATGCAGTACGCAGAGGACAAATGAGCCAGGCCAGCCACGACCATCCGCCCCGCAAGCAACTCGAGGCCTTCGCCTCCGGCACGTTGCAGGACGACCAGATCGCCGAAGTGGAGAAGCACCTCGGGGCCTGCGAGACCTGCCTCCGCGCCCTGGAGACCTTGCCGGAACATCGGATGGTGCTCCTGCTCCGCAAGGCAGCGGGCGAGCTACCGGGCGAAGCGGCCCAGACAGCCATCCCCGAGGCACTCCGAGACCACCCTCGCTATCGGGTTGTCCGTCGCCTGGGAAGCGGCGGCATGGGCGTGGTCTTCCTCGCCGAACAGGTGCACCTCAAGCGCCGGGTCGCCCTCAAGGTGATTCGCCCGGATCTGCTGGGCGATCCGAAGGCGGTGGAGCGCTTCCGCTCGGAGGTCCGGGCCGCTGGTCGGCTTTCTCACCCCAACATCGTCACCACGTACGACGCCGATCGGGCAGGCGAGAGCTGGTTCCTCGTCAGCGAATGGGTGGACGGGACGCCGCTGAACGAGGTCGTGGCCGAGCGCGGCCCTCTACCCGTGCCGCTGGCCTGCCAGTACGCGCAGCAAGCGGCCTTGGGGCTTGAGCACGCCTTCGAGCGTGGGCTGATCCACCGTGACGTCAAGCCGCACAATCTGCTGCTCACGCCCGAGGGCACGATCAAAGTTTTGGACTTCGGCCTGGCACGGTTCGTCGCGGAATGGGACCCCGCAGGGTCGTTGACCGACTTCGGCACGGGGCTGGGCACGCCCGACTACGTCGCGCCCGAGCAAGCCCGCAACGCCCGAGCGGCCGACGTCCGCGCCGACGTCTACAGCCTGGGCTGCACACTGTACTTCCTTCTGGCGGGGCAGGTGCCGTTTCCGCAGGGGAGTGCGTCGGAGAAGATCGCCGGCCATCTGGAACGCGTGCCGGAATCCTTGAGCGAACTGCGATCCGACCTCCCGCCCGAGCTCGGCCGCATCGTCGAGCGGATGATGGCCAAGGACCCGGACGAGCGATTCCAAACACCCGCGGAAGTGGCTCGCGCTCTGGAGCCCTTTTTCGCGGCGGGCCAGTCGCCCGGGGAGGGCCAGGCCACCGCGGTTTCGCCGGGGAAACATCCGGGGCGGGCCTGGCTCTTCTTGGCCGGCTTGGCGGTCGCCGTCGCGGTGGTCGGATTGCTCCTCGCCGTCGCCTTTTGGGCGATGCCGCCCCGCCAAGGGCCCTTGACGGGTAGGGCAAACCGCTCAGCTCGGGCAGGAGACGATGGCTCCTCGCAAGCCGGGACCCGCCAAATCGCCGTGCTCGAAGCGCATAGCGACCGGGTCCGGTCCGTCGCCATGTCGCCCGGCGGGCGCTACCTGGCATCGGGCGGCAGGGACGGCAAGGTGCAGTTGTGGCAATTGCCCGGTTATCGGGAAGCGGGCGTGTTCGTCCACCACAGTCCGGTGAATTTCGTGGGCTTCTCGCCCGGCGGCGACCGGTTACTGTTCGGCGGCGGATATAGCGTCGTGGTGGCCGATCCAAAGGCCGGCCGGGTGGTTCGCGACCTCTACGTTGCGCGGCAAGAGTTCACCGCAGCCGTCTTCCTGCCCGGCCGCCCGCACCTGCGCTCGGCGGATCTGGAGGGCGTTGTGCGGGAGTGGGACGTCGAGGCCGTCCAGCCCGTAGGCGAATTCCGCACGACGCCGCTCACGTTTGTGGCCTTCTCGCCGGACGGCCGCTATCTGCTGTTCAGTAGCGGCGGCTTGAAAGTCCAGTTCTGCGACGTTCGAGCCGAAAAGACTCTGGTCGCCCTGGAGGGACACGCGGGCCCGGTGCGATGCGTTGCCCTCTCGTCAAAGGCCGATCGCGCGCTGACCGGCAGCGACGATCACTCGGTCCGCCTCTGGGATCTTGCCACGGGTCGGCAGTTGCACCGGCTCACCGGCCACGAGGGCCCGGTCCGCTCGGTGGCCTTCTCTCCCGACGACGCCCGCGCCCTCTCCGGCGGCGACGACGGCACCCTCCGCCTGTGGGACCTAACCCGAGGGAGCCAGCTCGCACGGATCGACGGCCACGAAGGGGGCGTATGGAGCGTAGCCTTTTCGCCCGACGGCAAGGTCGCCGCCTCCGGCGGGGCGGACGGAACCGTGAGGGTGTGGGAGTTGCGTCAAGAGGGGTAGTGTTCCGTTTCACCAACTTGCACCGGGGGTCATCATGAGAACGCATTTGCATCGGACTCGGTTCGCTCGGCGGAATCGTTTTCTTACCTCGTCGCGCAGGTCGGTCGCCCGCGGCTTCAGGTCCCGGCGATTGGCACTTGAGCGGCTCGAAGACCGCGCGCTTCTGGCCAGCTTTGTGGTCGACAGCACGGCCGACACGGTGGACACAAGCCCGGGCGATGGGTTGGCCCTGGACGGCTTTGGCAACACAACCCTGCGGGCAGCGATCATGGAGGCAAACGCCCTGGCCGGCGACGATTCGATCACGCTGCCGGTAGGCACCTACAGGCTGACCAGCCCCGGCACCGGCGAAGACGCAGCGCGTACAGGCGATCTGGATATCACGGGGAACCTCACGATCACCGGCGCCACCGCTGCTACTACCATTATTGACGCGGCCGTGATCGACCGTGTGTTGGATGTCTTCGGCGGTGTGACCCTCGGCCTTTCCCACGTCACCATCGCGGGTGGAAATTGCCGCCCCTACGGCGGCGGCATCAACAACCGCGGGACGGTCACGATCGACCACAGCACGCTCTCGAGCAACTACGCCTGGGTCGGCGGCGCCCTGTACAATTCCGAGGGCACCGTGGTGATTACCCACAGCACGCTGTCGACCAACTCCGCTTCAGTTGTCGGTGATGGCGGCGCCATTTACAATTCCGCGGGCACCGTGGCCATAACCGATAGTACCATCAGCAACAACTCGGTCACGGAAACCTACGGCTCGCACGGCGGCGGCATTTGCAACCACGACGGCACGCTGACTATCACCAATAGTGCGTTCTCCCGGAACTCCGCTAGTAGCGGCACCTACGGCCGCTACGATGCGTACGGCGGCGCCATCTACAACGACGGCGGGACAGCGACGATTACTAGCAGCACGCTCTCCGACAACTACGCTAAGACATCTGGGGCTGGCATCGCCAATAGCGCGGGCACCGTGAGCATGAGCAATACCAGGCTGTACAGCAACCTTGCTTCCTCCGGTGCGGGCATCTACAACGACGACAGTGGCACCGTGACGCTGACCGGCACCACAGTGTACGGCAACACCGCTAAAGCGCTACTCGCGTATGGTGGTGGCATCTGCAACCTCGGTATGGCAACGATCACTGGCAGCAGGCTCGAGGCGAACCGCGCTACTTCCACCTACGCCAACTACGTGTCTATCGGCGGGGGCATTTACAACTACGGCACGCTGACCATCGCAGACACCACGCTCTCCTGGAACTCTGCTACTTCGACCCAGTACACTTCCAGCGGCGGCGGCGTTTACAACTCCGGGACGGCGACGATCAGTCGCAGCCGGCTCTCTAGCAACTATGCCAACGGGAAGGACGCGTACGGCGGCGGCATCTTTCACTCCCGGTACGGCACCCTGGCGATAACCAACAGCACACTCTCTGGCAACTCCGCTAGTCACAACCTAGGCTACGACGGCAGCGGTGGTGGCCTTTACGACGAATTGGGTACGGCAACGATCACCAATGGCACGTTGTCCGCGAACTCGGCTACGCGAGCGGGGGGCGGTATCTACAGCGGCGGCTCGCTCCTTGATCTGAGGAACACGATCATCTCGGGAAACATGAGCCCGATTGGGCCGAACGTCTCTGAGGGTGTTCGTTCCCAGGGCCACAATCTGATTGGCGACACCAGCGGCAGCAGCGGTTGGGTCGCAAGCGACCTGTTGAACGTCGACCCGATGCTTGGGCCGCTTGCGGACAACGGCGGACCGACATGGACACATGCGCTCCTGCCCGGCAGCCCGGCCATTGATGCGGGCGATAACACCGGTACACCGGCGACCGATCAGCGCGGCTTTCCCCGGATCGTCGACGGCGACCGCAACGGCGTCGCCACGATCGACATCGGCGCCTTCGAGTACCAGCCACCTCTGCCCGAGTTCGAGCTAGTAGACTTCGACGTGCAGCACGGAGCCACGGAGCGCTCGTATGTCCGCTACCTGGACCTGATCTTCGAGAGCGAGTCGGGACTGGCCGATCTGATCACGGAGGGTCGCGTAACGCTGACCCGTCATGGGCTGGACGGCTCGGGCGGAACCGCGGTCACTTTGGGCGGCGTACTGAGCGCAGTCGACAACCGAATCCAGTTCGACTTCGGCCCGCAGGGGATCGGCGGGAACCGAAACTCGAATGTAGGGGACGGGTACTACCAGGTCGCTCTGGACCTGGACGACAATGGCACCTTCGAGAGCACCCGCCACTTCTACCGCCTGCTTGGCGACGTCAACGGCGATCGCACCGTGAACTCGGTGGATGTCTACGCAATCTTATATGCCTACGGTCAATCTGGCAGCAATCTGGAGGAAGACGCAAACGGCGACGGGTGCGTCAACGCCCTGGATCGGGTGCTGGCGATGCGGGCCGTGGGAAGGAGTCTTGGCGCCGGCCTTCTGATCGACGACTAATGGCCGCAGGAGGCGATCGTGTAGAACGGTGGCAATTCAACCCAGGTTTCTAGCAACAAAGGACCAACACCATGAGACGATGGTACTTCGCTCTTCTCATCGGCGCGTGCCTCCTGGCAGGCACCCCGAACGCCGACGCGGCGCTTCAAATCACCGTCGGCGATCTTGAGCTGCTGCCCGGTCAAACCGGGTTCGTCGACGTGATGATTCGCAGCGATACCGGCGCGGACTTGCTCGACATTTTCGGAGTCGAGTTCCGCATCACGACTGGCGGTGCCACGCGGCTGGAGTTCGTGGATCCGCCTCCAGACCCGCAGCTTACAGACCCCACTTAGGGGCGGCCGAAGAATAACTTCCCGACTTCAGTAGCAGGCACACGCCGTGTGCCGTCCGCTGGTTACGGCACACGGCGTGTGCCTACTACTCCGCAAATACGGAAGTTATTCTTCGGCCGATCCTTACATCTTCTTCGGCAACAGTCTGGCGGAGTTGTCCCCTCCGGCGGGCAACATTTCGAGCACCATCACCACGAACGATACTCACATCGGTGGAGACGGGACAGTGCCTGTGTGGATGGGGGGCGTGGGTCCTGTGTTCGTGCCCACGACCGACACGCTCCTGGCCCGCTTGCAGGTCACATCGGCCACCGGAAGCCCGCCCGCAGTGGGCGACACCTTCACCATGGCGCTTGAGCCCGGGCCGAGCACTTTCTTTATGGACCCGAGTTTCCAGGAGTTGAGCTACACGAGCGATCCAGGGCAGGTCCACATGGTTCCGGAGCCCAGCGGTCTGGTGACGATGCTCGGGCTGGGCGCGTGCTTTGTGTGCGGCGGCGTCCTCCTCCGCGTCCGGCGGGGGGCGGCGCGTTGACATGGCGGTGAGACTTCCCTCGTTCCCAGGCTCCGCCTGGAAACGCACTACCCGGCAGGCTCTGCCTGCCCTCCGTCGGGTTCGGGGCCGCGATCGGCAGGTCCCGGGCGAGGCAGAGCCTGGGAGCGAGCGTGAAACCGCCGCCTTTGCGTCCCGCCCTCACCTGCGTTATCCTTCCGGGTGGAACGTCCGCAGGGAGCGGCTCCTGCGTGGGGGCTCGCCACCGAACCACCGGGAAGGAGGAATCGATCATGCAACGCCCGTCCCGCGTTGTCGCGCTTCTGGCGGCCGTGCTGCTGCCGACGTTGTGCCTGGCCCAGGACGATCTTCCGTCGCTCCGTCCCCAGGCCGTGCTCGATAAGCTGGACCTGAACGGGCCGGGACTGGAAGCGGTGCGCGTCAAGGCCGAGGCGGGCGACCGGGTCGCGGCGCTCGGCGCGCTTTTGGACTACTACCGCGACAAGTATCCGCTCCCGAAAGCCGACCCGAAGGCCGCGGAAGGCGACTTCTCGGTCGCGGACCGGATCACCGAGCACGTCTTCCAGTGGGGCCCTTACGAGCCGGCCGACTATGGGCCCGAGATCGACTGGGAGTGGGACCCGCGGGGCGACATCGAATGGGTGGCCGCCGTCTATCGGTTCTACTGGACGCCCCCGCTGGCCGACGCCTACCGGAAAACGCGGGACGAAAAGTACGCCAAGGCGTTCGTCGAGCTCACCTCCGACTGGATCGCTAAGCACCCGCTGGAAGAACGCCGGAAGGCCCATCCGGTCTACACCCGGTGGCGCGGCTTCGCGTGGCTCGACATCCAGACCGGCATCCGGGCCGATAACCTCGCCAACGTGTTCCCCGCGCTCGTGCACGGCGAGGCGTTCACCCCGGAGTTCCTGGGCGTGCTCCTGGCCAGCCTGTACGACCACCAGGTGAAGACCGAGAAGATCCCCATGGGCGTGGTCCACAACAAGGCGGTTTTCGAGCAGCGGGGCTTTGTGAACGTGGTCTCGACGTTTCCCGAGTTCCGTGAGGCCCGACGCTGGATGGAGCTGGCGGTGGAGCGGACGCGGGAGAACTTCCTGGCTCAAACCACGCCCGACGGCGTCCAGCGGGAATGGTCGTTCGGCTACAACCTGGCCGTGTTGCGCGACGCGGTCGACATCATGCGGCGGGCGGAGTCGATGGGGGTCGCGGTGAGCGACGATTACCGCGATCGCGTCCGCGCGATGTACGATTACCTCTTCGCCATCGCCACGCCGGACCTCGCCGGGCCGATGTTCGGCGATGCCTCGCGCTCGGTCGACGCGTCACGAGACCGCAGCGGCTGGCCGCTCTACGGGACGCTGATGGGCGGTACGGGGCTTCTCGGCGATCCCAAGTACGCCGCCCGGGCGAAGCTGGACCGGAGTGCCTTGCCCGACGAGACCAGCTACGCGTTCACCGACGCGGGCACGTACGTGCTGCGAGACGCTTGGGGCCCGGAGCAGATCTACCTGGCGCTGCACTGCCCGCCCCGGGGCATCAGCGGGCACGACCAGCCCGACAACGGCACGTTGGAGCTCTCGGCCTTCGGGCGCTGGCTGATGCCCGACTCGGGCTTTTACACCTACGGCCACGACCCGGAAGGCCGGGCGTGGCACCGGCGGACCCGCGTCCACCAGACGCTCACGCTGGACGGCAAGGACACCCAGATCGCCGGCCGGCAGCTCCTTTGGCACACGTCGCCGGAGCTGGACGCGGTGGTCGTCGAGAACGCGTCGTACGAGGGCCTCGCGCACCGGCGCACGATCTGGTTCGTCGACAAGAAGTTCTTCGTCCTCCTCGACGAAGCGATCGGCGACGCACCCGGCACGCTCGAGCTCCACTTCCAGCTCGCCCCGGGCGACGCCCAAATCAACGCCGAGGAGCACTGGGCCACGACCGCCTTCGACGACGCCAACGTGCTCATCGCGGCCGATCCGAAAGCGCCGGTCACCCTGGCCGAGGAGGAAGGCTGGTGGGGCCGCCAATACGGCCACCGCGAGCCCCGCAAGGCGTTCTGCTATCGTCACACCCAATCCGCCCCGGCGGCGTTTCTCACGTTGGTCGTCCCCTATCGAGGGACCGAACGGCCGCAGGTTTCGGGCGCGCTTCCGGAAGGGTTCGAGGTCGGAGCGGACCGCGTGGAGCTGACCGTGGCGGCGTTTGGCAAAGCGTGGCGAGTCGGCCGGGCTTTGGGCGAGCAGAGAGCGTGGTGCAGCGCGAGCCGCTAATTGCGTCGAAAAAGCGCGAATCGCGAACGGCCGCTGCACAGCTCGCGCTAGTGTCCCTCGTTCCCAGGCTCCGCCTGGGAACGCGCTAGCCCGCACGCTCTGCCTGTCTCCGTTCGGTTGCGCGTCCCGCTCGTCAAGCCCCGGGCGAGGCGGAGCCTCGCGTCATTGTGTTCCCAGGCGGAGCCTGGGAACAAGGGCGATCTCAAGGGCGATCTATCGCGCTACTCGGAAAACATCACCCGAAGCTCACGCCGATCTTCTTTCCCAGCTCGAACAGGTGCTCCCGCGACTTGTCGTACTCCTCGGCGCCCTTCATGTGCTCGATCATCAGGGGCACGTCGCCGGGGAGGGCGGCGAGGCGCTTGAGGTAGGTGGGGTAGTCGAGCTTGCCTTCGCCGAGGGTGACTTCGCGGAAGTGGACGTTCATCTCCACCTCCCAGGCGACGTCCTTGGCGTGGCAGCTCGCGATCCAGGGGCCGAGCTTGTCGAAGCACTCGTCGAGCAGCTCCGTGTTGCGGTAGAACCGCTCGGGCGAGTTGACCAGGTTGCAGGGGTCGAGGTGGACGCCGAACGCGTCGCGCTCGACTGCCCGGATCAGTCGGAGGTACGAGTCGGGGCTGTCGGGCAGGGCCCAGCCCATCATCTCCAGGCAGAACTTCGCCCGGGTGGGCTTGACGGCGTCGATGATCTTGCGGGCGTTTTCCACGGTGGCGTCGAAGAACTCCTGGGAGAGGTTTTTGGGGTGCGGGCCGTACCAGAGGTCGGGGTTGAACGAACCGGCGATGTCGACGCAGCACCGGGCGCCGATCGCATCGGCCAGGGCCAGCCCTTCGGTCACCCGCTTCAGGTTCTCCGCCCGCTTGGCCGAGTCGGCGTCCAACAGATTGCACCAGCGGCCGACCTCGGCGATCACCACGTCGTGCTTCTCGAAGGCCTCGCGGACGGCGCGGATGCGGTCGGTGTCGGCGAGGCTGACGCCGGGGCAGTAGGCGGCCCGGTAGCCGAGCTTCTTGTGGGCCAGGGCGAGCCCCTCGGGGTCTTTCGGGGCGCCGAACACGGGGCCGCCGAGCCGGATGGGATGCGGCTTGTCGGAGGGCGGTGCAGCCCGGGCGGCGGTCCTCGATCCCAGCCAGCCCGCGGCGGCGGCAGCGGCGGCGTGTTGGAGGAAGTCGCGTCGATGGGATGATGGTGCGTTCATGTCGAGTTCCCGGTGCAGAGGATCTGAGGGTGGCGTGCGGTGCTAGTGGTCTGTGCAAGTTGAGCTTACGGGTGCCACGGTTGGCTTGTCCAACCGTGCTTCCGGCACTGCTGGACAAGCCAGCAGTGGCACCCAACATGCGAAGTCGAGACGGACACACCACTAGGCTTGACGCCATTGTACGCTCAAGGGCGCGGAAGTGCATCCTGTCCGGCGTGCGGAGGCCCGATTGAGACGATCGAGGAACTCGCGAAGAGGGGACTCAGTCGTCGACCGGTTCGAGAACGACCTTCACCTGCGGCGGAGCCCCTTGGAGGTCGGCCACGGTCACGTTGTCCGGCAGGAACCGGTAGCTTCGCATCCGCTTCGTCTGGGGGTCTCGCAGGCGGAGGTTGTCGCCCTTTTGCAGCACGGGGCGATCGTCGGTCACCTCGCCGAAGGGCCCGGGCCGGGTGGCGTCGCACGCGAACCAGTGGCCCGTGCCTTGGTCGTCCTCCAGGTAGAATTCCGCGTAGCAGTGGCCGGGCACGCGGACCGTGCGGGCCGGGACGCCGCCGGCGCGACAGATCGCGATCACGAGCGACGTCAGCTCGTCGCAATCGCCGGTGCCGTCGCGCAGAGTCTCCAGCGTGGTCTTCACCCCGCGGCCCTTGTTGTCCTCCAGCTCGACGTTTTGGCAAACCCAATCGTAGATTGCCTCGACGCGATCCCAGGCCGTCGCCTCGTCGACGCCGATCTTCTCCGCCAGGGCCTTGATCTGGGGATGGGTGCTTTCGATGTAGGGGCTGGGGTTCAGATAGCCGCGGAGCTTGCGGTCGAGTCGCTTGGGGTTGGGGACGACGTAGAGGTCCGTCTCATCCGGCGCCCGTTGCCCGCTCCGCTTCACTTCGAACGTCGCGACGCCTCGGGCCTGTTGCCCGGGGGCCAGCGAGGTAATTCGTACGGTCATCTGCCTGGCCGCCGGCTGTTTGGCCGCGTCGTCGACCGTCGCGTAGGAAACGCGAACGCCGGGCGAGGCCTCCTCAACGACCACGCGGACCTGCTGCTCCGGCCAGTCGGTGGGAACGGAGGTCGTGGCGACGACGCCCCGGCACGGGCCGCCCGCGGTCACGACGACCCCGATCCGCCAGGTCCGGAGGGCCGTGTCGCCGAGCCGCGGGCCCTTGGGGTCCGCATCGCGAAACTGGCCGAACGCGGCGACCGAGAAGCCGAGCGACAAGGCCAGTGCGGAAGCGATCGCTTGAGCTTGCACGGGAAGCGTCCTCGACGAAGCTCGTGAAGATTGCCGGGCTATCGCGACACCAGTTCGCGGACGAACCTCACGCTGGGCCGGCCGCCTTTGCCGTCGAGCGTTTCGGGCAGGTAGCGCTTGCGTTCGCGGCGGTTGCTGGGCGAGCGGAAGTTATCGCCTTTCTGGAGGATCGGCCGGTGGTCCGGCATCTCGCCGAACGCCCGGGTCCCCGCCGCCTGGCAGGGAAACCAATGGCCCTCGCCCTCGTCGTCCTCCAAATAGAACTCGGGATAGCAGTGTTGATGGACCCAGACGGTTCGGGCGGGCACGCCGCTGGCGCGACAGACGGCGATGAACAGCGACGTCAGGTCCTCATGGTCGCCGCTGCCCTTTTCGAGGGCGGCCAGGGCGCCTCCCTGATGGCCCTGCTTGTGTTCGACGTTCTCGCGGACCCAATCGTAGATCGCCTCGACGTTCTCCCACGCCTTGCCTTCGTCCACGTCGAACTGCTTGGCCACGCTTTTGATCCGGGAGCTGGTGCTCTCGATCTCGGGGCTCGGCCCGAGAAAGGGGCGAACGTCGCGGGGGATCTCTCGCTTGTCGGGCAAGACGAAGACGTCGGTATTCTCCGGCCGAAGCTGCGCGTGCCGCGTCACTTCCACCGTGACCACCGCCCGGCACTCCGCCCCCGCCGCGAGGGAAGGAAGAAATACGACCATCTGCTTGACCGTCCCCTCCACCGTCCGGTAGCTCACTTTCGCCTGGGGGCAGAAGTCCTCTTCGACGATCTTGGTCTCTTGCTCGGGCCAGTCGACCGGGATGGGGGCGGTCGCCACCATCCCCTGGCACGGGCCGCTCCGCGCGGTGATGATCACGCCGGCCTGCCAGTATTGCGTCTGGGCTTCACCCAGCTTGGCCCCTTTCGCGTCGGACCCCTTAAACTGGCCCCACGCCGACGCGCTGAGACCGATCGTCACGAGAACACAGCCGAGAAACACTGGAAATCGCACAACATATCCCTCGAAAAGGAGACCGGGACGCCGAACACCTGCCCTTCTCTATTGTAGACCAGCCGAGCGCCGATTGCACTGAACACCCTGCCGACCGCGAGCCGGCGGCCTGCGTTGTCCCTCGCCCCGGCACGGGGGCTCGCGGATGCACCACTCTCTAGGGGAGGGCGATGGGTTCTGTTGCCGGATAGGCCGGTGCAGCAGACGGGGGGGCCCATTGAACGACTGCCGCCCGTGGTGTGAAATAGGCTACCGGTACAACCCGTATCCTGCTCCCATTTCGCACAGGTGGACCCCATGTCGGAGAAACGGCCGGATCGCGAGAAGATCATGGAGATGAGCGGCGGCTTCATGTCGGCCTGCGTGGTGGGCGCGGCGGTGGAGCTCGACCTCTTCACCATCCTCGGCGACGGGGCCTTGTCGGCCGAGTCGATGGCCGAGCGGCTCAAGGCCGACCGCCGGGCGACCGGCGTCCTGCTCGACGCCGTGGCCTCGCTGGGCTTGCTCGAAAAACGCGGCGGCCTCTACTCGGTCCCGCCCGACCTGCGACCCCTTCTCACCGAGGGCTCCCCGGAAACGCTCCTGCCGGGAATCCGACACCGCATGAACATCCTCCGCGCCTGGTCGCAGTTGGCCTGGGTGACCAAGGCGGGCATCCCCCCGCCCCGCCCGGCAAGCATCCGTGGCCCGGCGGCCGATCGGGCGGCCTTCGTCGCCGCCATGCACTCGTACTCCGGCCCGCTGGCCGACGATCTCGTGGCCCGGCTCGGTCCGCCCAAGTTCGACCACCTGTTGGACGTGGGCGGGGCCTCGGGCACCTGGACGCTGGCGTTTCTCCGGGCGGTCCCCGGGGCCAAGGCGACCGTGTTCGACCTGCCCGACGCCATCGCACAGGCCCGAGAGCGGATCGCCGGCACCGAGTTCGCCGACCGGATCGAGCTGGTCGGCGGCGACTTCTACCGCGATGATCTCCCCGGCGGGGCGGACTTCGCCTGGCTCAGCGCGATCGTCCACCAGCACAGCCGGGCGCAGAACCGCCGGCTGTTCGCCAAGGTGCACGCGGCCTTGGAGCCGGGCGGGCGGATCGCCGTGCGCGACGTCGTGATGGAGCCGTGTCGCACGCGCCCTACGATGGGAGCCCTGTTCGCGATCAACATGCTGGTCAACACCGAAAGCGGCGGCACGTTCACGTTCGACGAATTGGCCGAAGACCTCCGGACGGCCGGCTTTGAGAACCCGGTGCTGGCCGTACCATCTAGCGACATGAATTCGATTGTTACGGCCATCAAATGCCCCGCAACTGCACAGGGTGTGGTATAACGAACTTGGGCCCATTCCGGCCAAGCATCTGAGCAGGGTGATGGACGAGAACCCCTACAGGAGCCCCGACACTGCTGAGGCGGAGCCGAAGAAGGCTCGGCTCACGTGGAAAGACCGGGTGTGGGCGGCCTACTCTGGCTTCATCGCCTTCTCGTGTTGCTTCTTTCTGTGCATGCTTCCTTTTGCGATTGCGTCAGAGATGAACCCATCGGGTCTTGCACCTATACGACGACTGGCCGAACGCCCGATTATCGGCCCGTTCGTGGTATTCGGCGTGTTGCTTACGCCATGCTTCGTGGCCGGAGTGATAACCTTCTATTGGTTTCTTCATGCAGACGAGCGACATCAGAAGACAGGAGCCGCCTGCCTGATAGGATCGGGTGCCGGTATCATCACTCTATATCTCATTCTCGCGTGGCTATTCAAATAGGCAGCCGGCCGGCCAAGTAGCAGGCACACGCCGTGTGCCGTCCGCGGATGTCATGTTCAGGTCAGACCAACGACGCATCCAAGCGACTCTGCGGCGTACTGGTCGCCGCGCTGACGGCACACGGCGTGTGCCTGCTACTTTCGTCGAATGCCGTCAGCGGTTGTGCAGCCCGTTGATCCTGGGGGCATTAAGCCCAGGCCCTCAGATCTCCTTCGTGATCCCCGGCTGCGGGGCCGGGTAGATGCCGTCGGGGCCTTCATGGATGGGGGCGGGGGTGTCGAAGGTCAGGTGGTCGATGTCTTCGATGAACTGGAAGTCGGACTTCATCACCTGGTCCCAGGTGACCTCCTTGCCCGTGTGGGTCGCTATCCGGCCCATCAGCGCGGCCACTTCGGCTTCGCCGGCGCGCCGGGCTTCGTTGTGCGGCTTGTCCTGGCGGATGGCGTCCAAGAGCAACTGCCATTCGACGACGTAGGGATTCGGGTCGGGCCGGCCGAACTCCCAGACGAGGTTCTCCTCGACCATGTTGTGGCCCTTGTAGATCCGCGGCTTGGGTTCGGCCAGTGTGGCCATGATCACGGCCGAGCCCTTGGAGCCGTGGGCGTAGTCGGCGTAGGTGCTCCAGCAGTTGGCGATGTGTCGCGAGAAGGCAAACAGCTTCGTGCCGTCGGGGAAGGTGTACTCCACGGTGTAGTGGTCGAAGTAGTTCCCCGCCTGTTCGTAGGAGCGGCCGCCCATCCCCTGGGCCACGACGGGCCAGGCCCCCTTGGCCCAGCAGGCCACGTCGACGTTGTGGCAGTGCCAGTCGATGAAGAACCCGGAGCAAAGCCAGTTGAAGTTGGCGGCGTGCCGAAGCTGGAAGAGGAGCTCGCTCTGGTCCTTGGGCCGGGGCGGGCAGTGGACCGGCCCGTGCACGCGGTAGATCCGCAGCGTGTGCACGTCGCCGATGGCCCCGTCGTGGATCCGCCCGATCACTTCTTCCCGCGCCTGGGAATGGCGCCACATGAAGCCGACGCCCACCTTGAGGTTCTTCTGCTCGGAGACCTCGGCCGCCTTCAGCCAGCGGCGGACCGCCGGCGCGTCGGTGGCGAACGACTTCTCGGCGAACACGTTGACGCCCTTGTCGACCGCGTACTCGAACATCATCGGGCGGAAGGCGGCGTGGGTGGTCAACAGCACCACGTCGCCCGGACCGAGCGAGTCGATCGCCTTCTTGTACGCGTCGAACCCGACGAACCGTCGCTCCGGCGGCACGTCGACCTTGTCGGCGAAGCCCTCGGTCAGGCGCTTCAGGCTGCCCTGGAGGCGGTCGTCGAACAGGTCGGCCATGGCGTGAAGCTTCACCGGGCCGCCGGTCGTCGCGAAGGCGTTGCCCACGGCGCCGGTGCCGCGGCTGCCGCAGCCGATCAGGGCCAGCTTGATCGCCGAGCTTTCGGCGGCGTGGCAATGGGGAACGGCGACGCCCGCCAACGCCGAGGCCGCCGCCACTTTGCCGGACAACTGAAGGAACTCACGTCGCGACTTGCGGTCGGGGGCCGTCTTTCGATCGGGTGCGCTCATGGGGGACTCCTTCGGGCAGTTGAGGTTGGACGCGTACGGGCGAGGCGCCTATTATCGCACGGCCCCACGGCGTTACAAGCGCCCGAGACGAAGAGGACGTGGGCGAATGCCCGCCGAGCAGGAAGGCCGCCCCCTCGCGCCCACGCGGAGCCCCCTCGTTCCCAGGCTCCGCCTGGGAACGCACTAACGCGAGGCTCCGCCTCGCCCCGAGCGAAGCGACCAATGACACGCAATCGGTCGTGCTACGCGGGGAGAGCAGGCAGAGCCTGCCCAGCCTTGCGTTCCCAGGCAGAGCCCTCACTATTACCCACATTTCTTGCGTGCGAAATCCAGAATCCCCGAAAAACAGGCGTTTCCGGCCACGCGAGTGCGGGGAGGGAACGCAGCAGACTGCAAAACATCTGGTATTTCCCGGGAAATCCACACATGATTGAGGATGGAAATGTGGGTAATACTGAGGGCAGAGCCGGGGAACGAGGGTGTCTCTCGTTCCCCGGCGGAGCCTGCGAACGAGGGCAAGGGCCTCACGGCGGCTCGCGATACGGCTTGCCGGCCTGGTAGAGGTCGAGGCGAGATCGCAGCTCCGCTTCCCGCTGCGGGTCGTCGGCTGCGTCGACGGCCTTGGCTTGCCACTGGGCTGCCTCGTCGAACTCTCCGCATTCCGCGTACGCTGCGGCGAGGATTTCGAGCCATTCGGTCTGCTTCCCGCCGGTCAGTTCCAGCGCTTTGCGCGCATTTCGGACCGCCGCCTGGCCGTCGCGATGACCGGCGTCCGGGCACGTCGCCTCAACCCAGGCGAGGTTCTTGTACGCGTTGGGATGGTTCGGATCGAGGCGGATTGCCTCCCGGTAGTCGGCCAGGGCCTCGTCGAACCGCCCCAGCGCGGCGAAGGTGTAGCCGCGGTTGTTGTGCGCCACGGCGTGCTTCGGGTCGTGTTTGATCGCCCACTGGTAGTCGGCCAGGGCCTCCTCATAATCACCCGACCGAAGGAGTGCCAGGCCCCGGGCGACGTAGAGATCCAGGTCGTCCGGTTCCAGCTCGACCGCGGCGTCGAAGTCGTCGACGGCCTTGGCGTACTCGCCCTTCTCACACCACGCGATCCCACGGCGTTTGTACGTCCAAGCGAGCTTCGGATTGAAATGGACGGCGTTCGTGCATTCGACGATCGCCCTGTCGAGATCGCCCTTCTGTGTCAGGACGCAGACCCGGTATTCATAGGCGGCGCCATGGTGGGGATCCAGGCGGATCGCTTCGTCGAAATCGGCAACCGCTTCGTCAAGCCGACCGAGGTCGGACAGGAGACACGCGCGGTGGAAGAACGCCGCGGACGAGCGGGGGTCGAGCCGGATCGCCTCGTCCATGTCGGACAGACCTTCCTCCAGTCGGCCCTGCATGCGTCGGAACGCGCCTCGGCTGAGCCACGCCTCGGCGTAGAGCACGTCCAAGCGGATCGCCTCGCTACAGTCTTCAATCGCCCGGTCGATCTCGCCGAGCCAACTCAACGCGACGGCCCGGGCGTTGCGCGCGACGGCAGAGTCAGGCTTGCGCCGAATGGCCTCGTCGTACCAGCGGACGGCCTTGCCATACTCCCCTTGATCGTGCAGTGCGGTGCCCCGCCTCAGGCACGCCGCGCTGCTCGTGAAGAGCGGCGTCGAGAGGATGCGCCAGAGCGACTGAGCGAGCTTTCTCAACATCGATCCCCGCCTGAGCTACTCCGCGATGGCGTTGACGAGCACGCCGTTGGGCCGTTGCCTTCGGTATGCGCACCGGCCGTGGCGTGCATCCGGTCCATTAGACCATCCATGGATGCTTCCGGCCAGCCGTGCCGACGAGCGTCGCGACGAAGCCGGCGATGCAACGGACACCAGCCCCGGCCGTCACGTCGTCCGTCGCCCCGGGGACGCTTGCCGGGACTCGGCGAATCCCATATAGTGAGGCGTAACGTTGCGTGCGAGCGCACGCGCGGCTCCGCGCTCGCTCACCACCGTTCGCCTTGCGATTTCCACTCCACGGAGTGACCTATGCCCAGAGTGCGCATCGCCATTCACGGAGCGGCCGGACGCATGGGCCGGCGGTTGATTGCGCTGGCTTCGGCCGACGCGGAGCTTGTGGTCGCCGCCGCCCTGGAGTCGGCCGACCATCCGCGCCTCGGCGAGGACGCCGGCGCGATTGCCGGCGTGGGGCCGATCGGGACGCCCCTCTCGGCAAGCCTTGAGGTGGACGTCGACGCGCTGGTCGACTTCTCGCTCCCGGAGGCCGTCGAAGCGGTCGCCGGTACGTGTACCGAGAAAGGCGTCCCGCTGGTCTGTGCCACGACGGGGCTGGACGAGCCGCAAACCCGCACGCTCCACCAGGCGGCCGAGAAGATCCCCGTGCTCTGGGCGCCGAACATGAGCCTGGCGGTCAACCTGACGATGAAGCTGGCGGAGATCGCCGCCGCGGCGCTGGCCGACAAGGACGCCGACGTGGAGATCCTCGAGCGGCATCACCGGTTCAAGGAGGACGCCCCCAGCGGCACCGCCCTGAAGTTCGGCCAAATCATCGCCGGCGCGATGGGGCAGTCGGTCCATCGTCACGGGCGCGAGGGCCGGCCGGGCAGACGCCCCCACGACGAGATCGGCTACCACGCGATCCGCGCGGGCGACGACCCGGGGCAGCACACGATCGTCTTCGCCATGCCCGGCGAGACGGTCGAGCTCACCGTCCGCGCGACCAACCGCGACTGCTACGCCCAGGGCGCCCTGGCCGCCGCCAAGTTCCTCGTCGGCAAGCCGCCCGGCATGTACGCCATCCGCGACGTGCTGGGGTTGTAGCGCGGCTGGGTGGCACGGGCATCTTGCCCGTGCACTGGCGAAACGCCAGCGGCACCACAAGACCCGCCCGCCGCTCATTCGGCCGCCAGCAGACGTGCCAGCGCGCCCTGAAGATCCGCGTCACCGAAGCGGAAGCCGGTGTCGAGCAGTCGTCGGGGCAGGACGCGCGTGCTGGCCAAGAGCAGCCCGTCGGCCATCTCGCCCAGCATGGCCCGTAGGGCGAAGCGGGGCACCGGGACCCGTGCCGGACGCCTGAGCGCGCGCCCCAGGGCCCGGGCGAACTCGCGGTTGGTCACCGGCTGCGGGGCGACGGCGTTGACCGGACCTTGGAGCCTGTCGGTGGCGATGACGTGGCGCACGACGTCGACCAGGTCGTCGAGCGTGATCCAGCTTACGTACTGCCGGCCACTGCCCAACCGTCCGCCCAGCCCCAGCCGGAAAGCGGGCAGCATCTTGGCCAACGCGCCGCCCGTCGGGCTGAGCACCAGCCCCGTCCGTAACTGCACCACCCGGATGCCCGCCGCGCCTGCCGTCCGCGAGGCGCCTTCCCATTGACGGCAGACCTCGGCCACAAACCCGTTTCCGCGCGGGCTTTGCTCGTCGAGCTCTTCGTCGCCCCGATCTCCGTAGAAGCCGATGGCCGACGCGGACACGAGCACCTCCGGCCGGTCGCTCAAGCGGGCCAGGGTTCGGGCGAGCAGTTCCGTCCCCCGCACGCGGCTGTCGCGGATCCGCGTCTTCTTGGCCCGGGTCCACCGGCCCTCGGCGATGCTCTCGCCGGCCAGGTGGACCACGGCGTCGAATCCTTCCAGGCTCGCCGCGTCCAGCCGTCCGGCCGTCGGGTCCCACCTGATTTCCGCCCCTCCCGGCCTGGGCTCCGCGCGAACCAGGCGGACCGGCTCATGGCCTTCGTCGCCGAACGCGGCGACCAACGCCGACCCGATGAACCCGCTTGCACCGCTGAGGAGGATTCTCATGGGCCCCTGCTGGATTTACTCCTTCGTCTTCATCCGGACGTAGCGGAAGCTGAAGTCGCCCTTCTCGCGTTGCAGGCCGAGCCCGAGGTCGGCATCGTCGCCCAGCTTCCACTGCTTTTCGATCACGTGGCCGTTGAGTTTGAATACGCCGACGCCGTCGGTGAAGTCCAGCTCAAGGTCGTTCCACTCGCCCGGCGGCTTCGCGTGGGGAGCGTATCGCTTGGTGTCGGGCAAGGAGTTCGGGTAGTCGCGGAGCTGGAACTGCTTGCCGTGCAGACAGAGGCCCGAGTCGGCCGCCTTGGCCGCCCGAAACTGGAGCCGGATGATCACGTTCGGGCCGAACCTGGCCTTGGAGAACAGGTGGCTTCGGGCCTTCTCGCAGTCGAGCTGGATCGCGCCGTCCGCGACGCTCCACCCGTCGGCGTTGCCCGTGTCCTTCCCCCGCCACGTCGACGGATACCAGCCCGAGAGGTCCTTCCCGCTATCCAATCGCACGAAGCCGGGCTCGAGCTTAAATTCGTCGGCCAGTACGCAAAGGGGAAGTGCAAAGACTAGGAGCAGGAGGACGAAAACAGGGGGACGCTTCATTGGGAATCCTCCTCCGGTTGTTGAGCCGTCATGAAGTCACGATATCTTTCGAGACGCCGCACCGCAAGAAAGGCAGGGACGGTCAGTATAGGAAAAAAGAGCGCCCCCGCAAGGATGCCCAGCCATCGAGCCCGACGGTAGTATCGGTCGAGGTCGTCAGCGAGATGCTTCGCGGTCTTGATCATGATTGCGAAGAACGCCAACATGAGACCGCAGATGATTGTTCCAGCAATGGCAGGGACGACCTCAAAGTGACCTTCTGAAAGCTGCCCAACTATCGTGAATGGGTAGATGAACGAAAAGTATGCGATGCCGAACCATCCCATGCGTCGGTACAGCTTCGTCGTTGCCTTGAGCAACGACTCCGCGTCGTCTTGGACTTCGACGCATTGCGGGGAAGCGTACGGATTCTCAGCAGCCTGAGGTGATTCCATCGCCAGCTCGGTTTCGACCGACGAACGATCGTATCCTCGGGACGAGCAGACCACGAAGCCGCGACTCCGTGGCAACAAGTCACGTCGTCGACCCGCGATTCTACAGCCCCCACCCCTCGCGGTACTCGCGGCGGAGGTGCTGGTTGGCCTCCTCGCAGTTGGTGATCCGCATGGCCTTGGCGTCGTACTCGATCTTGCGGTTGAGCTTCATCGCGATGTTGCCCAGCAGGTAGGCCTCGGTCAACGGGCCGGCGTAGCTGAACGGGCAGCTCGGCCGGTCGGGGTTGCCCTCCTTGATCCCGGCGATCCAGTCGGCGTACATGTCGCCGAAGCGGGGCAGGGTCTTGGGGACCGACGCGAACTCGCCGGCCGACGCCGACTTGTTGCCGGTGCCCAGCGTCGCCTTGGTGCCGACGATGAGCATTCCGCTGTCGGGCACGGTCGGCATCCCCGCCACCTCCGGCGACGGCCGGTTGCCCCCGTCGTACCAATAGACGGCCACGGCCGCCCGGTCGCCCTTGGCCGGAAAGTTGAACCGCAACGTGGCCGCTTCCGGGAACATCTCGGTCACCGGGCCGGACATCTCCACCACGTCGACGCTCTCCGGCTGCCCCAGCTCCAGGCCCCAGTAGGCCGGCGACCACATGTGCGGGGCAATGTCGCCCAACGCGCCCGTGCCAAAGTCCCACCACCCGCGCCACACGAACGGATGATACACCTGCGCGTGCTTGTACGACTTCAGCTTGCGGGCCGGGTGGTCTTCCGGCCATTGGGCCACGAAGGGTCGCACCGGGGCGGGGCCAAGCCAGAGGTTCCAGTCGAGGCTGTCGGGCACGGGGTCTTCGCCCGGCGGACGGTCGGCCCCCTGCGTCCAGATCGGCCGGTTGGTCCAGAAGTGGGCCTCCTTCACCTCGCCGATCGCGCCGCTGCGGATGACCTCCGCCGTGCGAGCCGTGTCCTCGTGCCCTCGCGACGGCGTGCCCATGTGCGTCGAGAGCTTCTTCTCGACCGCGATCTCGGTCATCACCCGGGCTTCGTGGACGCACCACGTGAGCGGCTTCTCGCAGTAGCAGTGCAGGCCCTGCTTCATGGCCATCATGCTGGCCGGGGCGTGGCAGTGGTCGGGCGTGCTGACCGCGACGGCGTCGAGGTTCTTCTCCTGGGTGAGTAGCTCGCGGAAGTCGACGTACTTCTTGGCGTCGGGGAAGCGCTTGGCCGCGCCGTCGAGGTGCCCGCGATCGGCGTCGCACAGGGCCACGATGTTCTGGCCCTGATCGGCGACGCCCTTGAGGTTCGACCCGCCCCGGCCGCCCGACCCGATGATGCCGACGTTCACCTTCTCATTGGCCGCATAGCCGCGGGCCAGGCCGGCGGGGATAATCGTAAGAGCGGCAGCCGCAGCGGCCGTCGACTTCAGACAGTCGCGCCGAGTGATGCGACGGTTCATGGGGGAACTCCTTTCGTGATGGTGGGAGTGTTGGGAGGCGTGGTTGGGTGCGTTTGTAGGGTGCGTGAAACGCACCAATTCGTGCTTGCGTACGCAGGCGAGGCGGAGCCTCGCGGTAGTGTGTTCCCAGGCAGAACCCGGGAATAAAGCCGAAATGTCTGAGGGTGGTGTACAGTAGGAGCACACGGGTTAACGAGTGTATATCATCAAGTCACTGCTCGTTGCAACAACGATGCTGCATCCCGTTGGCGAGAATCCGTACGCACGGACCTCGGAGTCGACGGCGAGTTTCGTGAAATCAACTGACTTGCCACGCGTGAGATCATAGATTGAAGACCACGGTGACAATAGGAGTAGTGTCTGCCGAGGCCAGTCGAGAGCGAGTTGCTCCGCGCTCCAGCCGTCGTGCGTCCAGCGAGGCAAGCCACCTCCGTGAAGGCCGGACATGCGAATCACCGTGCCTTCCAGAGCGCCAATGCCTCTTGCCTCAAGAGCGATCTCGTCTTCATAGTCGCCGTCGCTATCGCGGTCACGGTCCAGAAGAGAGCCGCTTGTACAGTCAAAGACGCCGCGACCCTGAGGAGAGACAACCAGCAACATGTCCGTATCGCGTGCAAATCCCACGGACGTCAGGCCGCCAACGCCATGAACCGCGGCCTCGCGCCAAGGATGCGGTGGCGGCTGGATGGGCGCTTCCCTTATCGCCTCGACCATTGACCGCAAGTGCTCGGGAATCATGACACATCATCCGGCCATTCGCAGAGCGGTGAAAAGTCAACGCACTCCAAAACAGACTAAGCTCCATCCAGTTGCACTTCGGTGGGCAGCCGGGATATCATCGCCCGGTTGGCGTTGAGCCGCAAGCCCTCGTCGAGCGTCAGGCCCGCGTTGGCTCCCTCGGTGACGGCCGCCCGGAGGTTGCGGACGCGGCTTGCGTCGCCGATCTTGATCGCGGTGACGCTGGCCTCGAGGAGTTGCTCGTAGAGGCTGTCGTCCGGCTCGACGTTGGCCAGCACGACGTTGTCGACTCGGAGCGTCGACTTCCGGAACGCAGCGTCCATCAGCGTCACTTCGCCCTCGGGCCCGATCTCGACGACCGTGGAGCTGGTGATCACGGTCACCGGCTGGTCGAACGTCTTGCTCTGGAGGCCCTCGCCGTTTCCGCCCGCGAACCGCTTGAGCATCACGTCCTTGTGGCAGGGCTCCATCCACGCGGCGAACTCGCGGCTCTCGGTGACGACCGTGACCTTCCTGCCCTGGCCGGCCAGCTTCTCGGCGGCGTCGGCCGCGGCGAAGTGATCGCCCCAGATGAGCACGGCCGGGCCGCACTCGACCGGCGGGGCCTTGTCCTCCGGGTAGTGCTCGCAGTTGGTCGTTTGGCAGCGGAGCACGTCGCGGAACGTCGAGACGACCGGGGAGTCGATCCCCGGCACGTCGGGCCGGGCCGTCCGGCCGCCCGTGGCGAGAATCACGGCGTCGAACGACTTCAGCTCCTCGACGCTCGGGCTCGTGCGCAGCCGGACTTCCACGCCCAGCTTCTTCATCTGGGTGCGGAGCCAGTCGGCGTACCACCGCATCTTGGTCTTGCCGGGCACGGTGCAGCAGCAGAGGATGGCCCCGCCCGGCTCGCCAGAGCGCTCGAAAACGGTCACCTTGTGTCCGCGGAGGGTAGCGATTCGGGCCGCCTCCATGCCGCCGGGCCCGCCGCCGACGACCGCCACGTTGCACTTCGCCTCGGCCGGCTCGAGGTGCAAAAACCGCTCGTCGCCCACCGCCGGGTTGATCGCGCACCGCATGTGCCGCCGGATCATCAGCGACTCCTGCCAGCAACCGACCAGGCAGGAGATGCACTTGCGGATCTCTTCGGGCCGCCGGGCGAACGCCTTGTTGGCCCAGTGAGGATCGGCGACCATCTGCCGCGAGAGGCCCACCATATCGGTCTTGCCTTCGGCGAGGATCTTTTCGCAATAGGCCGGGTCGCGGAGCGTGTGGCTGGTGATCACCGGGATCTTGACGGCCCGTTTGACCGCTTCGGCCGTGTAGGTGTTCCACCCTTGTGGGTAATACATCGGGTCCATCACGGCGGCCGGCGCCTCGAAGATACCGGCGGTGATGTCGACGAACGCCGCCCCGTGCTCTTCGAGCAGTTGGGCGATCCGGACCGTCTCCTCCAGCTCGCGCCCGCCTTCGATCCATTCCACGCCCGAGTAGCGAACGCCGATGGGGTAGTCGCGCCCGCACTTGTGCTTGATGCGAGCCACGATCTCCAGCACGAACCGCATCCGGTTGAGGAAGCTGCCGCCGAAGCGGTCGTTGCGCTTGTTGACGTAGGGGCTCATGAACTGGGCGATCAGGTAGCCGTGGGCGCCGTGCAGCTCGACGCAGTCGAAGCCCGCCTGCTGCACGCGCCAGGCCCCTTCGCCGAACTTGTCGACCAGCTCGTAGATCTCGTCGACCGTCATCTCGCGGATCGCCTTGCCCCGGGCGACCTCTTCCGCGTAGACCACCTCGTGGCCGGCCGAGCCGGGCAGATCGACCAACTGGTCGCTGGCCGACATCAGGTCCTTGCGCGGCCAGGCGGCCTGGCGTCCCGGGTGCTGGATCTGTACGGCGCACCGGGCCCCGTGCCGGTGCATCGCCTCGGCCAGCTCCGAAAGGCCGGGGATCAGGGGGTCTTCGTCGACGGCGACGCAGGTGACGGTGGGCCGGCCCGTGGCCTTGTCCGGGGTGGAAGCCCCTATGATGATCAAGCCGCAGCCCCCCTTGGCGACCTGCTCGTGATAGGCGATCACCCGGTCGTTGATCGAGCCGTCGGCATTGGCCGAGCTGATGTCGGTGGGCACGTGGCAGATCCGGTTGGCGACCTCGACGCCGCCGATCCGGATCGGGCTGAACAGGTGGGGATAGTCGGGGTGTCTCATGACGTTGATCCTTCCAGGCGTTTCTTGCACTCCTGCTCTCGTTCCCAGGCTCTGCCTGGGAACGCCGTAGTTGGCGCGCTCTGCACGCCCCATTCATCCTCCGCGATCGCGTGCCACTGACGGCGGCGTCCCTGGCTCCCGTGCGAGGCAGAGCCTCGCGTTAGTGCGTTCCCAGGCAGAGCCTGGGAACGAGTGTGCGTCTCATGACGTTGATCCTTCCAGGCGTTTCTTGCACGCATCGAGGATTTCCGCGGTTCGGGTGGCCCCGACTCGGGTGACGCCGAGGGCGCGGACCTCCAGCAGCCGATCGAGCGAGCGGACGCCGCCGGCCGCCTTCACCTGGACGTGGGAGGGCGCGTGCTCGCGCATCAGCCGCAGGTCTTCGTCGGTCGCGCCGCCGTCGCCGTAGCCGGTGGAGGTCTTGACCCAGTCGGCCCCCGCGTCGCCGCAGATCTCGCAAAGCTTGATCTTGTGGCTCTCCTGGAGGTAGCAGTTCTCAAAAATCACCTTCACCCGGGCCCCGGACTGGTGGGCCCGATCGACGACGGGCGCGATATCCTGCCGGACGTAGTCCCAGTCGCCGCTCAATACCTTGCCGACGTTGACGACCATGTCGAGCTCGATGCCGCCGTCGGCCAGCGCCTGCTCGGCCTCCGCCAGCTTGATCGCCGTGGTGTGCCCGCCGTGGGGAAACCCGATCACCGTGCTCGGGGCGACCGTGCTCCCCGATAGCAGCGCGGCGCATCGCTTCAAGTAATACGGCTTGATGCAGACCGAGGCGACGCTGTGATCGAGCGCTACGGCGCAGCCTCGCTCAAGCTCGTCGTCGGTCAACACGGGGTTGAGCAGCGAGTGGTCGATCATCTTGGCGATTTGTTCGTAGGTGAAGTCCATTGCGTTGACGAGCTCCTTCGCGAAAACCGGCATAACGTGTAGGGTGGGTCGAGGAACGAG
>DATKZH010000097.1:0-3650 GCA_035528065.1 Thermoguttaceae bacterium
AGGTACGAGACCCACGTGTCTCGTACGACACCCACGTGTCTCGTACGACACCCACGTGTCTCGTACGACACCCACGTGTCTCGTACGACACCCACGTGTCTCGTACGACACCGAGACATCCGCGCGTGGGTCTCGTACCTCGACCCACCCTACCTGTTCTGAGAGATCATCGAAGGTGAAGTAACCGTGATCGATCAATGCCTGCGCCAATTCGACACTGACGGCGCCGATGGAGGTGAAGTCCCGAACTGCCGTTTCCTTGATTTGATCCAGCGATGCAGCGGTGTAAACTTCAACATCCCATCCTGATTGTCGGCTTGCGATTCGAGTGTGTTCGAGAGTCACATTATGATCGGTAGCGTCCACCGTGACGACCGCGCGACCAAGCGAGTCGTAGAAGCTGATGCGAACACCCGGCGCATTTGTCAGTTTGAGGCAGTCAAGAATCACATCAGGGTTTCGTTCCATCTGAATAGCATGAGTTGCTGGCCGAGCGACGTGGATTCCGAATTTGTCCCATGTCCATTTCATTGAACGTCTGCGCCCACAAGCAGATAACGTTCAAGTTCACCGGGCTGGCACACCAACTCGACGGAACGTAGCCAGGCCAGGAGCCGTGAACGAAGGAAGTGATTCGGAATCGGCGAGGAACAAGCCAGCTCCGGTGCAACGCGTTGTTATGCTCAGTCTGTCTCCGTTAGAGTGCCGTCTTCTTCTTGCGTGTAGCGACCCCCACGGTACCCATCAATAAGCATGCGCAGGAATGACGAGAGGCTGGGAGCCAGACAAGCCGTGCAATCGGGCTGATCGTTTATGGTGACCACTTGCCCGACGTGTCCACCTTCGGCGGGCTGGAGATCCAGGGCAAGCGAAACCGGGTCATCTGCCTCGGTAATGATGATATGTTTGTGGTGAGCGGTCACTGGTCCAATGTATTCGCGATCATCATCATCATCTTCGAACTCTTCAAGTTCGCGATGGTATTGTGAGTGCTCAACGATCTTCTCCAGACGCAGGAAGTGTCCCCACGCTGACAATCCGAATTCTCCTGCTGCAAACCTGATTCGTGGGACGATGAGATTCCCGACCGGGTAGATGCCATCCTTAGATTGTTGCCCATCTGCACGCAGCAAGAACGCTCTTAAGTCCTCTGGAAAAGCGATCATTAGCTCATTTTCCGCTTCTCGGATTGCGTCCTCATTCGCCGGATCGGCGAAGGCCGCGGTCAACGGAGGAGTTTGCGATTGCAGCGCAGCTTCAAGTTCACTGAGAAGGTCTTGCATGGCACTGTTTGAGCATAACCAGTGATTATCCAGAACGGCCTATCACCGGCACTGCACCTGGGAATAGGCCGACCGGCGCGGCGGGCTATCCCGCCGCCTCCATTTGCGCATTATCGACCCAAGCCGTTGCCTGTCAAGAGTTTTGAGCCGGGCCCTAGGGTTACGGGGCACCGGGATAGGCCGACCCGGATAGCACCCTATTGGCGGCTGGATAGGCCGACCGGCTAGGGCGGCCTATCCCGGCGTGACTGACAGCAGGACTTGAGAGCTAAGGTCATGCGCCGCAGCCAGTTGCGGAGCGGGCGTGATGGCGAGCGCTCCGGCATAGGCCGACCGGCGCAGTTACGACCGATCCAGGGGGCTCCGGACGCCGCGACCTCCCCGGTTCAGCACGTGGGTGTAGATCATCGTCGTACTCACGTCCTTGTGACCAAGCAGTTCTTGCACCGTCCGAATGTCGTAGTTGTCCTGGAGCAAATGGGTGGCGAGACTGTGGCGAAAAACATGCGGTGTGGCATGTTTGCGAATGTCGGCCTTGCGAGCCGCCTCGCGGACGGCTTCCACCGGAAGCCCGGGACCCAACGGTCCGGTCCACGTCGAGTGATCATTGGCAATGCAAACATCAATAGGAAAAGGGCCGCCCGCCGACTTGGGAGGGCTGACAACCGATTGCCGACGGCTTACAATGCCGGTCGTCCAGCCGTCCGCCCGTCAAGCTCGGCCATCGAGAAGGAGACCTGCCATGTGTCATTCGCACGATCACGGTTCGTGTCTTGGGTGCCATCACGGGCTCAGCCGACGGGGTTTCATCCGGGGCTGCGGCGCGGCCCTGGCGACGGCGGGCGGCGTGGCTGCGGGAACGAGCCGCGCCGGAGAGCCGAAGAAGCCGGTTCGCGTCGCGCTGGTCTTCCTCTCCAGTCCCCGTCCCAGTTGGCCCTACCCGGAGTTCGATATCGAGGCCCGGGAGAAAGAGATCCTGGGCGCGCTGGGCGAGGGCTGCCCCGGCGTCCAGTTCGTGCCGGTGCCCGTGCGCAGCCCGGCCGACGTCGAGAAAGCGGTCGCGATGAAGGACGACGTGGACGGCTACCTGGTCTACTGCGTCACGCTCACCTGGCCGCTCACCCCGGCGATCACCACGATCGGCGATTTGAAGAAGCCGACGATCGTCGCCGACGAGTACGTGGGCGGCTCGGGCATGTTCCTGGTCGGGTACAGCCAGCTTTGCCGGCGGGGCATGTCGGCCTGCGGCGTGGCCACCACGCGGATGAGCGACCTGGTGACGGTCGCCCGTTCGCTGGCCGACGTGAAGCCCGACACCACGCCCGAGGCGTTCGCCGAGAAGTGCCAAGCGGTGTACCGGAAGACGTTCGCCCCAGTCGGCGACATGAAGTGCATCGACGACCCGGTGCAGGTGACCGGCGTCGGCGAGGCGCTCGAGCGGCTGAAGCAGTCGCGGTTCCTGATCGTCGGGCGGGGCAAGCCGGGCGTGGAGCAGGACTTCCTGGGCGCCAAGGGGATCAACGTCGGGTTCGAGGAGCTCCAGGCCCTTTACGACCAGGTCGACAAGGACCAGGCCGCCGAATGGGCCGACCGGTGGACCCGCGAGGCCGACAAGGTCGTCGAGCCCACGCCCGATTGGATCCAAAAGGCCGGCGCGGTCTATTTGGCCACGCTCGAGCTTCTCAAGCGCTACGACACCGACACGGTCACGGCGAACTGCCTTGGGGGATTTGCCCAAGGCAAGCTCCCGGCGTATCCGTGCCTGGGGTTCATGCAGCTTATGAACGACGGGGGGCACGGCGTCTGCGAGGCGATGCCCGACGACACGCTGAGCGTGCTCATCGCCCGCATCCTCACCGGCCGGCCCAGCTACGTTTCCGACCCCGTGCTCGACACGGCCAAGAACCAGATCGTCTACGCCCACTGCGTGGCAACGACCAAGCCGTTCGGGACCGACGGCCCCTCGAACATGTTCCGCATCCGCACGCTTCACAACCACGATCCCCGCGGTACCTGCGCTCAGTCGTTCCTGCCCGAGGGCTACATGACCACGTCGTTCCGCACCAGCTTCGCCCGGAAGATGATGATCGTCCACCAGGCCAAAGCCGTGGGCAACCTCGATGCCCCGCGCGGCTGCCGCACGCAACTGATCGGCGAGGTCCGCGGCGACATTGGCAAGCTGTTCGACCAGTGGGACCTTTTCGGCTGGCACCGGGTGACCGTCTACGGCGACGTGAAAGAGCCGGTGATCGAGCTGGGGAAGGCGTTGGGGCTGGAGATTATCGAGGAGGCGTGAGCGGGGAAGGTGACGGGGTGACGGGGTGACGGGGTGACGGGGTGACGGGGTGACGGGGTGACGGGGTGACG
>DATKZH010000098.1:0-3084 GCA_035528065.1 Thermoguttaceae bacterium
CGCCTTTAGGTGCTTGGATGGCAATTCGCACGTTGCCGTCTCGAATGCGAACGACCTTGACGAGAATTGCGTCGCCGATCTGAAACGACTCTTCCCGCCTTCGCGTGAGGATCAAGCCTCGCATGTCAACCTCCTTGTTGGGGAAGGGGGCAGGTTTACTGGATGCCGCCGGTCATCACGGTAGAGCGGATGTCGATCAACACGATGGTGCTCGCGATGGCCTCGCGTTTGGCTACCCGACCGATAGCCTCGGATTTCGACGTAACGCAGCCAACCATCTGGTTGTGCAATCGGTTGCCCGTATCTGTTTCAAATTCGGCAAGGGCACCGATCAAATCGCCCAGTTCAAAGGTGCCGCTGGGGCAATCGAACTCGAACACGCCGGTGGTCGCCACGCGGATGGGAGCCGTATCGCCGGCGAGGCTTCGCTGCATGGTCACGCCCAGGAAGTTGTCCGCGAAACTTTCTCCGGTTCTTAAACCGGTTGATTCCGCCGGGAAAACAGAAGCCGGCTTGGCATCGTCAACGTCCTGCCAGAGCAGGTCGCCGATTTCAATCACCGTGCCTGCATCGACGGCGGCTACCACGGGGTTGGTGTCCCCGTATCGCCAACGCATCTTGTCACTCATTGTTTTGACCTCCAGGTAAGTGCAGAAAAAAGCGGCGACGATCGGCCAAGGGGGTGAAGACCGACCGCCGCCGCGAAAGAAACGTTTGGTGAATCGATCCGCTGATTTTCATGGACTGCCGTGCCCTTTGCGTCATCCGTGATTAGTGGATCGCCCTATCAAGTAAGAGAAAAAAGGCAGAGAGGGTCGGAGTCGAACCGACGTTTCCGTGAGCGAGGGGCTATAAATTCCTCCATCCACGGCGCGTCCCGGCCCGCACGTGCGCCCGTGCGAACACTCCACGCCGCCTCTCCGAACGCGGCGACCCGGTCCCGTAGCGTCATCGCCGGGCCGCCGCAACGAACTACTGGTCGAATCGCCGCAAGTCGCGATCGACCATCCGAAACAACCAGAGTGCCGGAAGCACGCCAGTCGGGAACAAAACGATGCACGCTTCCACGGTTCACCTCCCCGTGATTGGCTGGAAAAATTCCGCGGCCTCTTCGATTCGCGATCGATCCTCCGGCCACACGTGGGTGCCAGCTTCCCATGTGAGCCAGCAGACAACGACGGCCATCGCGCAGACGGCCAAAAACGCGAGAATACGAAGCATGATCCACCCCTTTCGGGAAGAGGGAAAAGTAGGTGGGTGAGAATCTCAGAACGTCGGCCTGGGCAGCCGATCGAGTTGCGACGAGAAGAACCTCGGGTCGCAATAATGCCGCAAGAACACCGCCCGCGTGTTGCCGATGTGCTTGGCCCCGTCGCCGCCGGCCTGTTCGACCAGGGACCCGGTTGTTCGGCGCAGCTTGTGGAAGACGCCGCCGTGTTCGCGGCCGAAGGTCACGCCAGCCCGACGGAGAATTCGACGAAACTGAACGCCGATCCACTCCGAACGGTAAGGACACGGCCACATCACTGAGCGGTCCGTCCGGTAAATGCGACGACAGGCACTGATCGTGTCCTGGTGCAGGGGGCACCATCGCGGGGCCCGGGTCTTCGTCGCGTAGAACGTGACCCAGCCGCCGGCGAGCGACACATCTTTCGGTCGCGTCTTCAGCACGGCGCCGCGCCGCTCGCCCGTGTCGTACATCACCAGCAGCAACGAGGTCCACCAGTCCGTGGCCGGGATCCCGTCCAGGACTCCCGACTCCTGCCGGGCGGCCGCCAGAATCCGGCCGACTTCCGCCGCCGTCCAGGCTTCGGGAATCCGTGCCGGCGCTTTCGCCCGACGAATCCGCCCGCGCCTGGGAGGAGCGTCCCGCAAGCCCTCCTCCCAGGCGCACTGCCACAGCGCCAATAGGTGGCCGCGCTTCGTATTCACCGTCGCCGGGGCAGCCGTGCGTAGATAGCTCACCAGGAATCGACGCACAAGATCTTCGTTGAGATCGGCGACGACAACCGGCCGGCAGGCCCACCGCTGAAAGACACGGATCGCACAGACGATCTGTTCGGCGGCTGGTGGAGAGAGGTCTAACCGAGAAGGGACGTAGACGTTCTGGAGGAAATCGACGAGTTGCATTGTGGGCTCCCAAAGGGAACCCATCCGTGGGAGTGGTAAGTCCTAAGATGTCTAATCTGATTGCAGCCGATTTCAGTTGGAAAGAAAAGCAGAAACCCCCCGGCGGCTCCATGGGCTCGACAACATGGGGTGCCGACCGAGGGGAAAAATTCAGACGTGCATGGCGCACTATTGTCGAGCGCATGGCCATGGCCGCTCCGCTGCCGGGTTGCACCAGGCAGACTACCCCAGAGGGGGGCCTGAGAGGTGCTGTGGATTTTGACAAGGCCAACGGCCGGAATCGAACCGGCTTAGTCCACTGCACCAGCAGCGTCAGTGAGCGTAACTATAGCAGACTTACCAGACTTTGCAATAGCAGCTTGACGGAAAATCGCCACGAATTCAAAAGAGGTGCCCTAAGCCTTTGCCAGGCTTGCACTTCGGCGACGGTTTTTTTTCGGCGGCTTGCCGTTCGGCCGCGGAATTTTCGAGAACTGCTCAAGTTCGTCACTGGGGATTACCCATTGCGAGCCGACCTTCTGACCGAGCCTGCCTTCTTCGCAGAATTGTTGCACTCGCTGGCGACTCACCCCAAGCATCACAGCCGCCTTTTGGAGATTCAGTAGGTTGAGTGTTGACATTTCCATAGTTCCTTCACTATAGTAGCACCGCTAGAGTTTTGTCAAGAGGGGCAGGCTGAGAGTTGTTGTCGAGGTCCCACAGCGGACCCCCTTAGCACCTCGCGATGCCAAGCAACTCTCAGCCATTCCCACACTTACGCAGTGCCGAAGAGAGGACTTGAACCTCCACGCCCGTAAAGGGCACTAGGTCCTGAACGTTTAGCGTGCCCCCCACAATAATGCCGTCTCAGAGAATCGCTTGACGACGGCGCCGGGGTAGGGTAGGATGGTTGCCGTTCCATCCATCCACGGACAGTGAACTCTCGCAAAGGAGGCTGCCGTGATTTCTTTTCCG
>DATKZH010000099.1:0-29958 GCA_035528065.1 Thermoguttaceae bacterium
AAGGGGCGGCCGAAGAACAACTTTCCGACTTCCGTAGCAGGCACACGCCGTGTGCCGTCCGCTGGTTACGGCACACGGCGTGTGCCGTCCGCTGGTTACGGCACACGGCGTGTGCCTACTACTCCGCAAATGCGGAAGTTATTCTGTTGCGGCTCCTTACGACGCGGGCGACCATGCACGAGCTTTCCATCGTTGAAGCGCTGATCGAGCAGGTGGAGAAGGAGGTGGAGCGTTCCGGGCATCGTGGTCGGGTGACGGGGCTGGACGTGTCGATCGGCCGGCTCTCGGGCGTCAACCCCGACTCGTTTCGTTTCGCTTTGGAGATGCTTGCCCCGGGCACGCTGCTGGAAGCCGCCGAGATCCGCATTGCCGAGCCACGCGCCACGTGCCGCTGCCCAAGCTGCGGGGCCGCCACGGAGGTCGACGAACTGGCGGCTCAGTGCCCGGCGTGCGGAAGCGGCGACGTGCTGCTCGAAGGGGGAAGAGAGCTGTGGCTTCAGTCGATCGAGCTCGAGGACTGATCGCCGGCTTACTAGGCGGATCAAACGGGGCTTGCGACGCGGAAGATGAAACAAGAAGAAATTCCTTGCGCAGCCCTTCGCAGGCAGGCGGATGCCGAGGATTTGGCCGTTCCCCCCCAAGAGTGGCCTGCGACGCCTCTCTCCTTTTGCGGCGTTTCGTGGCGTCACACCGGGCTTCCTTCCCCCATCTTGTGAGCGATCATTGCGGTGGCGAACGTCCGTCACTCGCGCCGCGAAGCGCCATTGCTTTCCAGGTGCGGCGGGGCAAAATGCGCGGAAAAAACGTGGCGCAGGCTCTTGACAGTCGAAACATGCTGTGCTATTCGTATAATTCTTACCTCTTTCGAGGTGTGTGAGTATCGTATACTGTATCGGTATCTGATACGCCCCCTGCGCCGCCAAGGGAACGACCAATGAAGCAATCCGAGGCCAAGCAATTGAGCGAGGAGCTGCTCGCGAACGTCTACGCGCTCCCGAAGGGGGAGAAGATCAAAGAGTGCATCCAGTGTGGGACTTGTTCGGCTTCGTGTCCCTCCAGTGCGGCGATGGAGTACAGCCCGCGCGAGATCATCGCGGCTTTGAGGGCGGGCATGTTGGATCGGGTGCTCAACGCGAACACCGTTTGGATGTGCGTTTCGTGCTACTCGTGCACGGTCCGCTGCCCGGCCGGGATTCCTTTCACCGACGTGATGTACGAGCTGAAGCGCCTGGAAGTCGACAAGGGGCTTTCCAAGGGCTCGAACGGGGCGGCCATGGCCACGGCCTTTGCGGAAACCGTGGACAAGTACGGCCGCAACGTGGAGACCAAGCTCCTGCAAAACTACTTCCTCCGCACCAATCCACTGAAAGCACTACCGCAAGTCCCCCTGGCGATGAAGCTCTTCTTCAAGGGCCGGTTGGAGCTGTTCGGCCGCAAGATCAAGGGTCTCAGCGGCCTCCGCAAAATGTTGGCCGCTATTGAGGAGAACGGAAGAAAATGATCATCGCAACCTCTCGGGCCTACTCGTACTTCCCCGGCTGTTCCCTGACGGCCACCAACCGGGCCTACGACGTCTCGACCAGGAGCGTGGCCGACGTCCTCGGAGTGCAACTCTCGGAGCTGGAAGACTGGAACTGCTGCGGGGCCACGGCCTACCTGCCGATCCGGGAAAAACGCTCGTTCGTCCTCTCCGCGCGCAACCTCGCGATCGCCGAGAGGCAAGGACGCGATCTGGCCACCATCTGCAACGCCTGCTACGTCGTCTTGCGCAAGACGAACAAGTACATGGCCGAGGACCGCAGGCTCCACGACGAAGTCCGCGGAGCGCTCAAGGCCGGCGGCATGGACTACCGCGGCACCGTCCGCGTCCGCCATTTCCTGGAGATCGTCGTCAACGATCTGGGCGAGGATGCGGTCCGGTCGCGCGTCAAGCGAGACCTGTCCGGGCTGAAGGTGGCGTGCTACTCCGGGTGCCAGCTCAGCCGGCCTTTCGACGATATCGACGACGCGGAGTTCCCGAAAATCATGGAACGCCTGGTCGGGTGGCTGGGCGCCGAGGTCGCTGCTTTCCCCTTGGGCGCGAAGTGCTGCGGCGGGCTGACGATGACCACGGCTCCGGACACCGGCCAACTGCTTACGGGGAAGATCCTCAAAGGCGCCAAGGAGCGGGGCGCCGATTGTGTGGCCACGGCCTGCCCGCTCTGTCAGATCAACCTGGAAGCGTACCAGGAGAAAGTCGGCGAGGTCGTCGGGGCCGACTGCCACGTTCCCGTCCTCTATTTCACGCAACTGATGGGCAGCGCCTTCGGCCTCAAGCCCAAGGCGTTGGCACTGGGGGATAGTCTCACGCCGGTGGAAGCCTTACTCGCGGAAAAGGTGAGCGCGTCATGATCACAGCCAGTGACGACAGACGAATCGGGGTCTACGTTTGCCATTGCGGGTCGAACATCGCGCATACGGTCGACGTCGAGGCCGTGGCCGAGCATGCCAAGACGATACCCGGCGTGGTGGTCGCCAAGACGTACAAATACATGTGCTCCGACCCGGGCCAGGAGATCGTCAAGCAGGACATCGTCGAACACCAGCTCAACCGCGTGGTGGTCGCCTCCTGCTCCCCGCTCATGCACGAGGGGACGTTCCGCAAGGCGTGCGAGGGCGCGGGGTTGAACCGCTTCCTCTTCCAGATGGCCAACATCCGGGAGCACTGCTCCTGGGTCCACTCCAACCGCCGCGAGGCCACCGCAAAGGCGAAGCGGCTGGTGGGCGGAGCGGTCAGGCGGGTGTGGTTTCACGAAGCGCTGGAGGAGCGAGAGGTTCCCGTCCGGCCCGAGACGCTCGTGGTCGGGGCCGGGATCACCGGGATCGAGGCCGCCCTGCGGATCGCCAACTCGGGCAAGAAGGTGTACCTGGTGGAGCGGGAGCCCTCCATCGGAGGCCACATGGCCCAATTCGACAAGACCTTCCCCACGCTCGATTGCGCCGCCTGTATCTTGACCCCCAAGATGGTCGAAGTCGGCGAGCACCCGAACATCAAGCTGATGAGCTACTCGGAGGTCGAGGAAGTTTCCGGATACGTGGGCAACTTCAAAGTCAAGGTGAAGCGCAAGGCGCGGTACATCGACGAGGAGAAGTGCACCGGGTGCGGGCTGTGTGTGGAGACTTGCCTTGTCCGGAACCTGCCCTATCTCGAGCCGGCGGAGGAGGTCGAAGTGTCGCTGGAGCCCGACGAAGAGTCGAAGCTCAACGGCATTCTCGACAAGTACCGGGACGGGAGTTCGGCCCTCGTCCCCATCTTGCAGGACGTGCAGACGACGTTCGACTACCTGCCCGAAAACGCCTTGCAGTACCTCGCTCAGAGGTTGACCATTCCTCTGGCTCAAATCTACCGGCTGGCCAGCTTCTACGACGCCTTCAGTCTGACCCCCCGGGGCAAGCACGTGATTCGCGTGTGCATGGGCACGGCGTGCTACGTCAAGGGGGCGAATCGGATCCTCGAGGCGTTCCGGAAGGAGCTGGGGATCGGACCTGATGAGATGACCCCTGACGGGCAGTTCACCCTGGAAACGGTCAACTGCCTCGGGTGCTGCGGCCAGTCTCCCGTGGTGACGGTCGACGAGGAGATCTTCGGCTATTTCCAGCAGACGAAAGTGTCCAAGCTCGTCCAAACGTACGCCTGAGGAGGGAGGACCGCTCAGATGTCGAAACTCAAACCGGGGGACCTGGCGGCCATTGCCGAGAAGAGCAGGCGGACGATGCTCTTGCGGGAAGGCACCGCCCGGGCCAAAGTGATCGTGCACATGGGCACGTGCGGCATCGCCGCGGGGGCCCGAAACGTGATGAAAGCGATCGCGGAGGAGATGGAGACGAGGGACGTCCAGGACGTGATCGTCACCATCTCCAGTTGCGCCGGCCTCTGTAGCCGCGAACCGATGCTCACCGTGGAACTGGAAGACCAGCCCGCCGTCAAGTACGTCGACATGACGCCCGAAAAGGCCAAGCGAGTCTTCGCCGATCACGTCCTGGGTGGTCGGATCGTTACCGAGTACGCCCTCGCGGCCGGAAGCGAAAGAACTCTTTGAGGAGTCTCGGAATAATGGCATACCGCGTCAACGCGATGATATGCACGTGCACCAACTGCATATCGAACGGCTCCTTGGCAGTGAAGGACGCCCTGGAAGAAGAAATCAAGAAACTCGGGCTCGAAGAGGACGTGGCCGTCGTCCCCACGGGCGCCGGCGGACTCTGCGTCCGCGGGCCGATCCTCGTCGTTCAGCCCGACGGGATCTTCTACGAAAAGTTGAGCCCGAAAGATGCCCCTCGCCTCGTGGAGGAGCATTTCCTCAAAGGGCGGCCGGTCCAATCCCTGATGCACACTCCGCCGGGAGAGGAGGGCCCGATCCCGGAGCTGCGCTCGATCCCGTTCTTCAAGGACCAGCGGCTGGTCGCGCTGCGCAATCGCGGCATGATCGACCCCGACAAGATCGACGAGTACATCGCCCGCGACGGCTACAAGGCGCTGGCAAAGGCCCTCGGGGCGATGACCCCGCAGGAGGTGATCGATGAAGTCAAGGCATCGGGGCTTCGGGGCCGCGGCGGGGCCGGCTTCTCCACCGGGCGCAAATGGGAGAGCAGGGCGCGGATGGAGGGCACGCCCAAGTACTTGGTCTGCAACGCCGACGAGGGCGACCCGGGCGCGTTCATGGACCGGAGCATTATCGAAGCCGATCCGCACTCCATCATCGAGGGGATGGCGATCGGAGCGTACGCGGTCGGGGCTTCGCACGGCTACGTCTACGTCCGGATGGAGTACCCGCTGGCCGTGGAGAGGATGGGCCGGGCGATCGAGCAGGCCCGGGAGTACGGCCTGTTGGGCGAAGACGTCTTCGGCTCCGGTTTCGATTTCGACCTGGAGATTTTCAGGGGCGCCGGGGCGTTCGTGTGCGGCGAGACGACCGCCTTGGTGGCCTCCATTGAGGGAAGGGCGCCCGAGCCGCGGCAGCGTCCGCCGCGGACCGCCCTGTGGGGAAAGCCCACGGTGATCAACAACGTGGAAACCTGGGCCAACGTGCCGGCGATCGTCAATTGGGGAGCCAAGTGGTTCGCCGACATGGGGACCGAGAAGAGCAAAGGCACGAAGGTCTTTTCCGTGGCCGGGAACATCGTCAACGCCGGGCTCGTGGAAGTGCCCATGGGCATCACTCTCCGCGAGATCGTGTACGACATCGGCGGCGGCATCCCCAACGGAAAGAAGCTCAAGGCGGTGCAGACGGGCGGGCCCTCCGGCGGCTTCATCCCCGCGAGCCTTCTCGACCTGCCGGTCGACTTCGAGCGCCTTCAGGAGGCGGGCGCGATCATGGGCTCCGGCGGGATGATCGTGATCGACGAGGATTCGTGCATCGTCGACGTCGCCAAGTACTTCCTCGCGTTCACCAACGATGAATCGTGCGGGAAGTGCACTTCCTGCCGTGAGGGGTCGGAAGCCCTCTATCTGATCCTCGACAGGATCTCGAAAGGGCAAGGTCAGGAGGGCGACGTCGAGCTTCTGGAGGAGTTGGGCGAAGCGGTGCGGGACGCCTCGCTCTGCGGTCTCGGGCAGTCGCTGCCGAATCCCGTGCTCAGCGCCGTCACGCATTTCCGCGATGAGTTCGAGGCTCACATCCGGGACAAGGTTTGCCCGGGCGGGGTGTGCAAGGCGCTCTTCCAATACGAAATCGACGAGGCGAAGTGCACGCGTTGCGGGCTGTGCAAGAAGAGCTGCTCCTACGGTGCCGTGGAGGGGGAACGGAAGTCGGTTCACCGCGTCCTCGCCGAGCGATGTTCGAAGTGCGGGGCATGTTACGAGGTCTGTCCGGCCGACGCCGTCGTGAAAGTCCCCGTCGGGAAGAGGGAAGCACTGGCAACCACCGCATGAGCGAGTTCGAGGCAAGCATCGCGACCAGACGCAGATCGCCGTGGCCGTCGGCAGCGCACGCGGTGAGCCACAAGGATTCTTCCGCCGGGCAGTATCCGGCGGGGCCTGCCGACGGCGGCAGGACCGGTTTGGCCAAGAGGGCATGAGCATGACGTTGGAGGAGGTAAAGGCGATCCTCGAGGCCGAGGCAGTCGTCGGCTCGGGTTTGGACAAGATTGCCGTGCAGATGGGCTGCGGGGCCGACTTGATGAGCGACGTGTTGGCGTTCACCAAGACCGGCGCGCTGTTGCTGACCGGGTTGACCAACGCGCAGGTTGTCCGCACCAGTGACATGGCCGACGTCGTGGCCATTTGCTTCGTACGAGGAAAGACGCCTCCGAAGGAGACGGTCGAGCTGGCCCGGGAACACAACCTGCCGCTGCTGACGACGCAGCTCCCCATGTTCGAGGCGTGCGGCCGGCTGTATCGTGAAGGGTTGAAGGGATGTTCTGAGTGCAGCGGGTAGACTCAAGAGGGATATCCCGGTGAGCTCGGACGGAAGGGTCACCAAGACGCAGGAGATGGTTTATGAGATGAAGGTACGCGACGTGATGGTCAGGGACATCATCACGGTCGGCCCCCAAGATCGGATGAGCAAGCTGAGAGGCATCCTGCACAAGAATCGGATCTCCGGGCTTCCGGTGGTCGACGGAGAGAAGCTGCTGGGCATCATTAGCATCGAAGATTTCATCAAATGGTTGGCCGATCGCCACGAAGACTGCCCCATCGAAGAGCGAATGACCCGACAGCTCGAAACCGTCCACGACGATGACCCGTTGGTGCTCGCCATCGACAAGTTCGAGAAGACGGGCCTGGGAAGGCTCCCGGTCGTCAGCCGCGACGGGACCAGGCTGACGGGCATCCTCACCAAGGGAAACGTGATCGAGGGACTGCTGAAGAAGCTAGAGATCGACTACCACGAGGAAGAGATTCACCATTACCGGGCGAGCCACATCTTCGAGGACATCGAGGCGGACGACACGACGCTGATGTTTCAGTACTACGTGAAAGGGCACGATTTCGACCGCGCCGGCGAGAGCTCCACCCGGCTGAAGCGGACGCTCAAGCGGCTCGGCGTGCGGCCCGACCTCGTCCGGCGCGTGGCGATCGCCAGCTACGAAGCCGAAATGAACCAGGTCGTCTTTACCGACGGCGGGATGATCCGCGCCCGCGTGCAGCCGAGCCGGGTGTTCCTGGAAGCGGAAGACCTGGGGCCGGGGATCGAAGATATTGAAAAGGCCCTCCAGCCCGGCTACTCCACCGCGCCGGAATGGGTCCGGGAGCTCGGCTTCGGGGCCGGGATGGGTTTGTGCAACATCCAGAAGAGCAGCGATACGTTCGATATCCAGTCGGCGCCCGGGAAGGGAACGCTCCTGAAAGTCTCCTTCTGCAGCAACGGCGAGACCCATGAAACTGGCTGATCTGGTCGACCAGTTGAATCTGGAAGTGAGATCGGCCCCAGGCAGGCTCGACCAGGAGGTAACCGGAGGATACGCCAGCGATCTATTGAGCGACGTGATCGCCCACGGCCGCGAAGGGGACGTTTGGGTCACCCTGCAAATCCATCAGAACATCGTGGCCGTGGCAATCATGAAGGATCTTGCCGGGATCATCCTGGTGAGCGGCAGGGAGCCCGAGGAGGATACCGTCGGGAAAGCGGAAGCGGAAAGCATACCGGTGATGGTAAGTAGGTTGCCGGCCTTCGAGCTCGTCGGAAGGCTTTACGGCCTCGGCGTCCGGGGCGCTGGCGTCGAGGGCGGAGCGGGGCCGGGAAGAAGCTGAGTCGTCCCACCCGCGATTCCGATGCGGAGTCCGGTCGCGGCCACCAGCAAGGGCCGGCGAAGATGAGGGAGTGGCGAGCAGACCTGCACGTACACACGTGCCTTTCGCCGTGTGCGGAGCTGGAGATGCTTCCCACGGCGATCGTAAGACAGGCAAAGGCGCTTGGATTGGACATGATTGCGATCTGCGACCACAATTCGGCCGAGAACGTCGCGGCGCTTGTATGCGCCGGCCGGCGGGAGTCGATTTCCGTGATCCCGGGAATCGAGGTAACCTCCCGGGAGGAGGTCCATATCCTGGGTCTGTTCCGCACGGTCCAAGAAGCCCTCGGCATGCAAACCGTGGTGTACGACCGCCTGCCGGGCGAGAACGACGAGGACGCATTCGGCCCTCAGGCGGTCGTCGACGCAGAGGATCGCTTGACCGGGGTCAACACGAAGCTGCTGATCGGCGCGACGGAGCTGACGCTGGAAGAGGTGGTCGACGCGATCCACGATTTCGGCGGCCTGGCGATCGCCTCGCACGTCGACCGGCAAGGCTTCGGCCTGATCGGCCAACTGGGGTTTGTCCCGGAAGGGCTCAAGCTCGATGCCCTGGAGGTGTCGCCGGACGGCTCGCCCGGCGACTGGCAGGGCTTTCCCGTAATCACGTCTTCGGATGCGCACTGCTTGAGGGACGTCGGCAGGAGTTCCACTTGGCTGTTCGCCGAAGAGGCCGGCGTCGAAGAGATCGCCAGGGCGCTTCGCGGAGAAGACGGCCGGAGGGTATCGACCCGTATGGAAGACCTCTCGCTGCACATCCTGGACGTCGTGGAGAACTGCATCGCCGCCTCGGCGAGCCGGATCGAGATCCTGATCGTCGAAGACACGGATCGGGACCTCTTGTCCCTGGAGATCCGCGACAACGGCAAGGGCATGGACGCGGAGACCCGCAAGAAGGCGACGGACCCTTTCTACACGACGAGAACGACGCGCCGCGTCGGGCTGGGCCTGCCCCTTTTGGCCCAGGCGGCCCGAGAGGGCGGCGGGCACTTCGAGCTGGACTCCGAGCCGGGCCGGGGCACGACGGTCCGAGCCGTCTTCCAACTGAGCCACCCGGACCGGAAACCCCTGGGAGACGTCGCCGCAACCTTGGAGACCATCCTGACGGGTCGACCCGATTTGGACCTTCAGTTTGCATACCAAAGGGATTCAAAACTCGTAGCCGAGCTTGCCAGCCGGCCGGATGATAGAGGAGTTCGAGAATGATCAGCCCGAATATGGTCCGTCTGACGATTGACGGCAAGACGGTCGAAGTACCCGAGGGATCGACGGTCCTCGAGGCCGCCCAGAAGCTTGGCATCGAGATTCCCACGCTCTGCCACCATAAGGCGTTGATGCCCTACGGCGCGTGTCGCCTCTGCCTCGTGGAGCTCGTGTTCTCGTGGGGCTCGCAGATTCAGGCCTCGTGTGTCTATCCCGCCCAGGAAGGGCTGGAGGTGAAGACCGACACGGAAAGGGTGCGGCGTACCCGCGGCGTCATGATGGAGCTGCTCCTGGCGCGCTGTCCGGGGGTCGAGTCCATCCGGCAGATGGCCAAGCAGATGGGGGTCGAAGACACCCGGTTCCCCAAGAAGGACGAGGACTGCATCCTTTGCGGACTGTGTGTCAGGGTTTGTGCGGAGCGGATGGGCGTGGGGGCGATCAACTTTGCGAACCGGGGCACGAAGAAGAAGATCGCTCCCGCCTACGACAGGCAGTCGCCCCTCTGTATGGCGTGCGGGGCGTGCGAGGTGGTCTGCCCGACGCACTGCGTCGATTTGTCGACCGTCTCGCTGCGACCGGCGAGGCCCATCCCTTCGGAGTTCGACGAGGGATTGATGGGCCGGCCGAGCATCTACATGCCCTTCGCCCAGGCCGTGCCCCACAAGCCGGTGATCGACAAGGAGACGTGCCTCCGCCTCAAGACCGGCGAGTGCGGGGCGTGCGAGGCCGTTTGCGACGCCGGCGCGATCATGTACGACCAGGTCGACACCATCGAAGAAATCGAAGTCGGCACGATCATCGTGGCCACCGGGTTCGATCTGTTCGACGCCACCCGGATCGCCCGCTACGGGTACGGGCGCCTCAAGAACGTCCTCAACGCCCTGGAGTTCGAGCGGATCAGCCACGCCAGCGGCCCCACGGGCGGCGAGATTCTCACCGCCGAGGGCAAGGTGCCCAAGAGCGTGGCGATCATTCACTGCGTGGGAAGCCGCGACGAGAACTACCACGAATACTGTTCCCGGGTGTGCTGCATGTACTCGCTCAAGTTCGCCCATCTGGTCCTGGAGAAGACGGGCGCCGAGGTCTACAACTTCTACATCGACATGCGCACCCCCGGCAAGGGCTACGAGGAGTTCTACAAGCGCCTCATGCACGAGGGGGTCCACTTCATTCGCGGCAAGTGCGCCGAAGTGACCGACGTCGCCGAATCGCCGGAAGAAGAGGGCAAGCTGGTCGTGGTCGGCGAGGATACCCTGTTGGGCGTCACGCGGCGCGTGCCGGTCGACATGGTCATCCTGTCCGGCGCGTTGCAGCCCCGGGCGGACGTCGACGAGGTCGCCCGCACGTTCTCGCTGAGCTGCGCGCAGGGCGATTTCTTCCTCGAGAAGCATCCCAAGCTTGCCCCGGTGGAGGCCGCTTCGGACGGCATTTACCTGGCCGGTGCCTGCCAGGGGCCGAAGGACATCCCGGATTCGGTGGCCCAAGGCGCGGCCGCGGCCGCCTGTGCGCTGGCCCTGATGGATAAGGGGTCGGTCACGCTGGAGCCGATCACGTCGTGGATCGACCCGGATCGGTGCAGCGGCTGCCAGACGTGCGTGGCGAGCTGCCCGTACGCGGCGATCGAGTTCGACGAAGAGAACAAGGTATCGGTAGTCGTCGAAGAGCTGTGCAAGGGCTGTGGCACGTGTGTTGCCACCTGTCCGGCCGGCGTGGCCAGGCAGAAGGGCTTCGCCGACGCGCAGATCTATTCCGAACTGGAGGGACTCTTAGCCCAATAGCTCAGCACTGATAAGCAAACCCGTTGTGGTGCGGGCGTTCCGCCTGCGTCGTGCCGCCGAGACCGCCGCACCACAAGGCTTCCCAGGGAGAATGAGTACGATGGCCGACGAGCAATTCGAGCCGAGAATCGTTGGGTTCCTTTGCCGGTGGTGTTCCTACACCGGCGCGGACCTGGCCGGCACCAGCCGCACCCAGTATCCCGCGAACGTGAGCGCCATTCGGGTGATGTGTTCCGGCCGCGTGGATCCCACGTTCGTTCTCAAGGCCCTGTCGGACGGGGCCGACGGCGTCCTGATCGCCGGCTGCCACCCGGGCGATTGCCACTACCAGGAGGGCAACTACAAGGCCATGCGGCGATACCGGTTGCTCTTGAAGATGCTCGATCAGTTCGGCATCGAGCGCCAGCGGGTCCGCCTGGAGTGGGTCTCCGCTTCCGAGGGAGACAAGTTCGCCAAGCTCGTCAAAGAGATGACCGAAACGCTCAGGGCACTGGGCCCGCTGAAGTGGTCGGCCAACTGGGAAGAGAACGGCGGCCGCGCCGAAGCGCTGGAAAACACAGTCAAAGAGCACGAAGAGGCGATGGAGGTCGCGCCATGAGTGAAAAACCGGCGGAAAACGACACGGCTGCCCCCGAGCAACCCAAGGGCAAGCTGGCACTGTACTGGGCGGCGTCGTGCGGGGGGTGTGAGATCTCCGTGCTGGCGATCAACGAGAAGATCCTCGACGTGGCCGCCGCCTTCGACATCGTCTTCTGGCCCGTCGCCATCGACGCCAAGGTCCACGACGTCGAAAAGATGCCCGACGGCCACATCGACGTCTGCCTGTTCAACGGCAGCATCCGCACCAGCGAGCAGGAGTACATGGCCCACCTGCTGCGGAAGAAGTCCAAGGTGCTGGTCGCTTTCGGCTCCTGTGCTCACGAGGGCTGCATCCCGGGCCTGGCCAACATGAGCAACCGGGAGGAGATCTTCACAACGGCGTACCACGAGACGCCCTCAACGGTGAACCCCGACCGAGTGCGTCCCCGGCCGGAGACGACGGTCCCCGAAGGCATCCTCCATCTGCCCGTCTTCTACGACTCCGTCAAAACGCTCGATCAAACGGTCCCCGTCGACTACTACCTGCCCGGGTGCCCGCCCGAGGCGGACCGCATCTGGGACGCGATCGTGGCCATCCTGGAGGGCAAGCTGCCGGAGCCGGGCTCGGTGATCGGGGTCGACACCACCGTCTGCGAGGAGTGCCCGCGGACCCGAACGGAGAAGAAAATCAAGGCGTTCAAGCGGACCTGGGAAGTGATTCCCGATCCGGATACTTGCCTGTTGGAACAAGGGCTGCTCTGCTGTGGCATTGCCACGCGGGCCGGCTGCGGGGCCCGGTGCCCGGAGGTCAACTCGCCCTGCATCGGCTGCTACGGACCGACCAACGAGGTCAAGGACTTTGGGGTCCGGCTGATGAGCGCGTTGGCCTCGTCGATCGATTCCAACGACCCCGAGGAGGTGGATCGGATCATCGAGGAAGGCATCCCGGACCCCATCGGGAGCTTCTATCGCTTCAGCCTGGCGGCCAGCCTGTTGCGGCGCAAGAAGCTTGCCGGAAACGGTGAGGGCACCTAGGCAGCCCACCAAGGCCGGCGCATCGAAAGCAGGAGAATCGGAGAATGAAACGTATTTCCATAGATCCCATCACTCGCTTGGAAGGTCACGGGAAGATCGACATCTTCCTCGACGACGAGGGGAACGTGGCCAACGCCTATTTGCAGATCCCCGAGCTGCGGGGCTTCGAGCGGTTCTGCCTGGGCCGGCCCGCCGAGGACATGCCCAACCTGACCAACCGCATCTGCGGCGTGTGCCCCGAGGCCCACCACATGGCGGCCACCAAGGCGCTGGACGCGGTGTTCCACGTCGACCCGCCGCCGGCGGCCAAGAAGCTTCGGGAGCTGTTCTACAGCATCTTCTACGCCACCGACCACACGACCCACTTCTACGCCCTGGGCGGCCCCGATTTCGTGGTCGGGCCCGACGCGCCCCCCGCCGAACGGAACATCCTCGGCGTGGTCGCCAAGGTCGGCATGGACGTCGCCGGCAAGGTGCTCAAGATGCGCAAGGACGGGCATAACCTGCTGGAGATGATCGGCGGGCGCAAGGTCCACCCCAACTGGGGTCTGCCCGGCGGCGTCAGCCGCGGTATCAACGAAGAGCAACGCCGGGAGATCGAAGCCCGCGGCCGCGAGGCCATCGAGTTCGCCAAGTTCTCGCTCCAGATCTTCGAAGCCGTCGTGCTCAAGGACACCAAGTACAATTTCGTCGACATCATCACCGGCGGCGTCTACACCCACGAGACGTACAACATGGGGACGGTCGACGAGAACAACCACGTCAACTTCTACGACGGCCAGATCCGGGTCACCGCCCCCGACGGTTCGGAGCACGCCAAGTACGACGCGGTCAACTACCGGGAGTACGTTGCGGAACGGGTGGAGCCCTGGTCTTACTTGAAGTTTCCCTACCTCAAGAAGGTCGGCTGGAAGGGTTTCGTCGACGGGATGGACTCGGGCGTGTACAAGTGCACGCCGCTGTCGCGCTTGAACGCCGCCGACGGCATGGCGACCCCCCTGGCCCAGGCCGAGTACGAGCGGATGTACGAGACCCTGGGCGGCAAGCCCGTCCACCACACCCTGGCCACGCACTGGGCCCGGCTCGTGGAGCTGCTCTACGCCGCGGAGCGCTGGGTCGAGCTGGCCAACGATCCGGAGATCACCAGTCCGGAGTACCGCGTGCTGCCCACCGAAACGCCCACCGAGGGCGTCGGCTGCGTCGAGGCCCCGCGGGGCACGCTCACCCACCACTACTGGACCGACGAGCGGGGGATACTCACCCAGGTCAACCTGATCGTGGGCACCACGAACAACAACGCCCCGATCTGCATGTCGGTCAAGAAAGCGGCCCAAGGGCTGATTAAGGGAGGCAAGGTCAACGAGGGGCTGTTGAACATGGTCGAGATGGCCTTCCGGGCGTACGACCCCTGCTTCGGCTGCGCCACGCACACGCTCCCCGGCCAAATGCCCCTGGTCGTCACCATCCGCGACGCCCAAGGCGAGGTGATCGAAAGGCTCTCGCAGTACGTCGAGTAGCGTTTGCTGGAAAACGCGCGGGGCAGGCCGATCTGTAGGGTGCGTGCTTGCACGCACGCCGGAAGAGCGCGATCTGAAACAAGCGAGCTTCCTTGGGAGTGCGGCGACTTGTCGCCGCTTCTATCGTTCCCACGCTTTGCGTGGGAACGCGACTGCCGCGACGCTTTGCGTCGCAGATCAGGACGCGAAGCGTCCCCGAAGTCCGTTCCGACGCGAAGCGTCGGAACGATGGAAAGGTCGCTTGCTTTGGGACTAGTTCGCCGGTCCCACGCGCGGCCGATACCAGAACGTCTCCCAATACGCCCGATCCGCCGCGTAGCCGTCGATCGGCTGATCCGGATCGAGCCGTTCGGGCAGCATGCCGAAGCGCCGCATCTGGACGAGGTAGTGGTCGTTGGGGCGAAAGCCGGGCATGTCGAACCGCTTGGCCTCGCGGTGCCGCCCGGCGGCCGCTTCGATCGTGCCCAGGATCGCCCGGTAGTCGGGGTCGTCCCTGCCGGGGAACACCCCGGGCCGGCAGAGGCCCAGCCCCCCGGCGGCCTCGCTGAGCGGGGCGCGGACGATCAGGGATTTCTCCGGGCGCGTGAGGTTGCACAGCGACTGCGGCGTGCGGCTGCGCCCGAACTTGAAGTAGCCCATCGTGCCGCGGATCTGCTTGAGGTCCGCCAGCTCGTGGACCAAGGGCAGCGGCGGCCCGGGCCCGCCAAACGTGAAGTACGACCCCGTGCCGATCCGGGGCTTCGTGTTCGGCGGCGAGCCGTGGCAGCTTGCGCACCGCCGCTCCATCACTTCCAGGGGAAACGCGACCGGCTCGATCCCCGAGCCCAGTGCGGCGTACGTGCCCGGGTACGTGGCGCTGGTCTCGATCCAGAGGCGGATCGTGTTCTTCTCGCGCTCGGACGGCCTGGCGTCGTAGTGGCTGCCGTCGACGAGCGTCATCAGCCGGCTGGCCGAGCTGCCGATCGTGCGCGGGCCCCGGTTGCCGTACGGCTCGTTGCGCCCGTCGGCGATCAAGGCCCGTTGGACGATCGTCCAGTAGCTCTGGCTGAAGAGCGGGGTGTGATCGCCCGTCAGGTCGACCCGCCCTTCGTACCGGTCGGGGCGGTGGCACTCGACGCAGTGCCGGTCGAGGATGGGCTGGACGTCGCGGGGAAAGTCCAGCACGTCGGGCACGTCGGCCACGGGCTCGATCCGGCTGGGCGGGCGATCGAGTGCGGCGAGCGCGAACTGAGCGTGCGGGCCCCGGAGCCGCGGCTCGTGGCAGCCGACGCAGCCGGTCGTCTCGCCCGGCTGCACGCTGACGAAGCTCTGCATCCGCTTGACCGACAGCTCGCTCTCGTCGAGCGCCACGAAGAAGAGCGGCCGCAGGGCGGGCACCTCGAACGACGCGGAGCCGTCCGGCTCGACCGGCACCGTGCCCAGCACCCGCGCCAGCGTGAACGTTCCGCCCACGCTCAACGGCCACGGCCCCCCGGAGAAGTTGACCGGCTTGGGGAGCTGCTCCAGGACCAACAGCTTCTTGACCTCGCCGCGACGCACGCCGGCCATGCTCCTCCCCTGGTAGAGATCGCTCAGCACGAGCCGGCCGGTCGCTCGGGCCGGGTCGATGCGCGGCGAGATCACGCGCTCGCGCGGGCGAGGGCGCAGCGGGCGCGGCTCGTGGCACTGGAGCGGCCCGCGGGCCGAGCTCGCATGGACGACCTCGGTGTTCCCTTCGCCGTCCATCACGAGGATGCCCTGCGGGCTCGCCACGAGGAAGCAGTCCTCGGAAAGCGGATACGGATCGCGGAAAAACTGCCCGGCACGGCTGACCGGCCTGGCCGCATGCTGATCGTCGGGTCCGCCGGCCGGATCGACGATCGTCACCGCGCCCATGTGCTCGGGCCGCCCGTGGCTGGGCGAAAACGAAGCGACCACCTTGTTCGTGCCGGGGATCGGCTTGGCGTCGAGCATCGAGATGCCGGGGTGCTTGCCGGGCACGGGGCCCGGCTCGGCGTTCATCGCGGCCGTGCCCGGATACTGGTTGCCGTAGTAGACCATCTGGCCGGTGCCGTCGGGGTTGGTCGTCCAGAGGTGGTGGAAGGCCAACTGGTTGCGGTCGACGTACTCCCACCGCATGTAGAGGACGCGTCCGTCGGGGAGCACCCAGGGCGTGTTGTCGTGCTCGATGTTGCTGGAGACCACGCGGACGCCTGCGCCGTCGGCGTCGCACCGGTAGAGCGTGGCCACCGGCGTGCGCCAGCAGTTCACCACCCGGTTGCAGCGGCTGGAGCAGAACATGATCCCGCCGTCGGGCAGATAGGTCGGCTCGAAGTCGTCGAACGGACCATCGGTCAATTGCACCAGGCCCGTGCCGTCCGCCCCGATCTCGTAGAGGTGATAGTATGGCTGTCCGCCCTCGCGGTAGGAAAAGAGGATCTTCCGGCCGTCGTAATGGACCTGCGGATCGCGCACGCCGCCTTCGGGGTCGTCCAGGAGCACCTTCAGTCGGCCCGTGCGGAGGTTGAGCCGGCAGAGGCGCCCGCCGGGCTTGAAGATCGCCTCCGGCTGCCAGCCCTCGGGGAGCCGCTGCGCGGGGTACTCCTCTCGACCGCACCAGTAGTGGCCGAAGTTGGCGTACCAGTGGTCGTTGCCGGGCACCCGCTCGGCGAAGACAATTTCGTCCACCTCGGCCATCGGGCCTTCGAGAAACGCCCGGAGCAACCGGCTCGGCTTGGGCTTGGGTAGCTCGGGGACCTTGGCCAGCACGTTGGGCGGCTCGGGCGTGGGAAGACCGGCGATGAGGATCGGATCGACCTTGGCGCCGGACGAGCCGGCGCCCTGAAAGAACAGGCCCTCAACCGCTGCGCCGTCCGCGTAGCCCAGGTCCGCAAGGTCGATCCCCACGGCCAACGCCTTGAAGCCGCTGGGAGACGTCGCCACCGCGAGCGGGGTTGTCTGGAACTCCTCCAGCGAGCCGGCGGCGCGCGGGAACACATAGGGGCTGTATGGGGCAAGCGGCAGGGCCGCCGGGTCGTCCCACGCGACGTCAAACGCGGCAATCGTGATCGCCCTGAGCCCGGGCGCGAACCGCAGGGGGCCGACGTGAAAGGCGTCTCCCTGCGGAGGCGAGTCGCCCCGCTGAATTTCGAACACGACGACGTCGTCGCCGGGCAGGTTCACCACGGGCGGCTCGAAGGCCACGGCCATGCCGGCGGTAGCGTCGGGGCCTTCGAGGACCGGGTCCCCCGTGGGCCGATCGGCCCCTCCACCAGGGTTGATTACCCCGGTCGTCAGCTTGAGGTCGCCGAGCAGGCGGGTGCGGGTTTCCGCGTCCGGCGCGCCGGCGCCCGCGGTGAAGAGCACGTTTCGAGTGTGCGGCGACTTGAAGTGGGTGAGCCGGGCGCCGATCAGCTTCTTCGCGTCGTAAGCCACCGGCCCGCGGCCGCGGTCCACCACCACACAGCGCAACACCGTGTCGGCACCGACCGTCCCCGCGGTGTAGCCGACGACTTCGCCTCGCGCCGGCGCGGCCGTGCCCACGATCGCCAGGACCGCAGCCGCTCCGGACCAGGCGACCTTTTGGAGTGCGGCGACTTGTCGCCCCTTTCTTGGCTGTTTCCACAAGATGCCGGAATTCATCTGAAAGTCGTCTCACTACGTTTTTCGGCCGCTCAAAAAGCGGCGACAAGTCGCCGCACTCCAAAAAAACCTCGCTTGATCCCAACAGGATGGCTCGCCGCCGCGACGAATTCAACCCCCGCGCCACGATCACTCGTCGGCAATCCCGAACTGGTCGAGCTTCTTGCGCAGCGTGGTGCGGTGCAGCCCCAGGCGCCGCGCGGCCGGAGCGCACTGTCCGTGGTAGGTCTCCATCACGGCGCGCAAGAACGGCGGCTCGACCACGCGGAGTAGGCGTTCATAGAGATCGTCGGCCTCGTCCGGCGCGTCGAGGCGGGCCTCGGTCCATTGGCGAACGAGCCGGGCCAGGGCGCCCTCTTGAACCGCGTCGGAGGCCAGCGACGCGGGCAGGGGCGGCGGCAACTGGTCGACCGTGATCGTCCCGCTTCGCGCCAGCACCATCGCGTGCTCGATCGCGTTGCGCAGCTCGCGCACGTTGCCGTACCAGGGCAGCCGCCGGAGTTCCTCCATCGCCTCCTCGGAGATCGACGGCACGGGCCGGCCGCTCTTGGCGGCCAACAGGGCCAGGAAGTGGTCGGCGAGCGCCGGAATGTCCTCCCGGCGCTCGCCGAGCGGCGGGATCTCGATCTCGAAGGTGATCAGCCGGAAGTAGAGATCGTGGCGGAAGGCCCGCTCGGCGACGCACTGGGGGAGGTTCTGGTGGGTGGCCGAGATGATGCGGAAGTCGGATCGCACCGGGCGCGTGGCCCCCACCGGCCGCATCTCCCGGTGCTCCAACGCCCGGAGCAGCTTGACCTGGATCGACATCGGGACGTCGGCCACTTCGTCGAGGAAGATGGTGCCGCCGTCGGCCTGCTCCAGAAGCCCTTTGCGCGCCTGGTCCGCGCCGGTGAACGCACCCCGCGTGTGGCCGAACAGCTCGCTTTCGGCGAGCGTCGGGCTGAGCGAGGCGACGTTGATCGCCACGAACGGGCCCGCCGCACGACGGCTGTAGCGATGGATGGCCCGGGCGGCCAGCTCCTTGCCCGTGCCGCTTTCGCCCCGCACGTGCACGCAGGCATCGGAAGCGGCGACCAGGGCGATGCGCTTGAACACCTCCTGCATGGCGGAGGACATGCCCACCAGATGGTCCTCGCCGGGCGAGGGCGGCGCCGACACGTGGCGTGGCGACGGTGCCGGGCTCGCAAGCGCCCGCTCGATCGCTCGCTGGGCGACCGCCAGGTCGAACGGCTTGGTGAGATAGTCGAACGCGCCCGCGCGCACGGCCTTCACGGCGGTGGGCAGCTCGCCGTAGGCGGTGATCACGATGATCGGCACGCTGCCGAGCCGGTCGCGGAAGTGATGAATCGCCTCCAGCCCGTCCATGCCCGGCAGACGCACGTCGAGCACGATCACGTCGGGCCGCGCCGCGGCGGCGAGCTTCAAGCCCTCCTCGGCCGACGCCGCCGTGTCGGCCGTGTGCCCCATTTCCGCGGCAAGCTTGGCGAAGCCCCAGCAAATGCTCTCTTCGTCGTCGACGATCAGTAGATGGGCCATGGCGATCGGTTGCGCTAGGGTTTTTGTACTCTCGGCGTATTGACCGAGGATTGCCCGAAAACCAACTTCCCGACTTCCGTAGCAGGCACGCGCCGTGTGCCGTCTGCCGGTTACGGCACACGGCGTGTGCCTACTACTCCGCAAATGCGGACGTTACTTTCTGGCTGATCCCAACGGCAGCTCGACCGTGAAGCACGTCATGTCATCCCGGCGCTCCCAATCAATGGTCCCGCCGTGCGCCTCGGCGACCTGGCGGGCCAGGTACAGCCCCAGGCCGGTGCCGTCGGGCTTGTCGGTCACGAACGGCTCAAACAGCTTGTCCCGGACGGCCTCGCCGGGGCCGGGGCCCGAGTCCTTCACGCGGAGGACGGCCCACGCCCCGTCGCGCTCGTCCAATTCGACGACGACCTCCGCACCCGATTCGACCCGGCGCCCCGCCGCGTCGATCGCGTTCAGCACCAGGTTGATCAGCAGTTGGCCCAGCGAATGGGCGTCGCCGTGGACGAGGATCGGCCGGTCCGGGCACCGGGCGCTGAGGCGGATCTTGGCGTGGTCGCAGGTCGGCCGAACCAGGTCCAGCACTTCGTCGACCACGCCCCGCAGCGCAACCTGCTCGTGCTTGACCGGCTCGCGGCGTCCCAACGCCATGAACCGCTGCAAATAAGTCTCCATCAACTGGAGCTGGCGCAGGGCCCTGGCGAGCGATTCCGACCCGGCCGACGCCGGGACCTCCCGCTCGTGCAGCTCAATGGCCATCCGAGCGCCCGTGGCCGAGTTGCGGAGCTGATGGGCGATGCCGAACCCCAACTGGGCCAGCGTGCGCAAGCGCTCGCTCCGCCGCACCTCGCTCTCGTAGCGGCTGAGCTTCTCCGTCATGCTGTTGATGGAGAGGGCCAGGTCGCCGATCTCGTCGTTGCGCCTGGGGACTTCGACCGGTTGAAACCGACCGGCGGCAATCGCTTCGGCCTGGTTCCGGAGCACGCGGACCGGGCGCACGAACCGCGCCGCCACCACGACGCTGACGAGCATGGCGGCGAGCGTCGTCGCGGCCCCGGCCAGCAAGATGGGAGAGGCCACCCGGCGGGCGACGCTCCACCACCGGTCTTTCGGATAGAGCACGACGAGCCGCCTCGGCTCCGGGTCCCAACTTCCCCGGCTCACGGGGACCACGTCGCTGAAGTAGGCACGGTCGGCGAGCCTGACCACGTTCGCTTCGGAGAACAGGTCGGGGGATCGCTGTTTTTCCAGCGACTCGAATGCGGCCAAGTCGGCCGCGCCGACCTCGATCGTGCTATACACGGCTTGTCCGCGGCGGTCCAAGACCAGGAACTGCCCGCCCGAAAGACCGCTCATGTGCTCCAGCACGGTTTGGCTGAGCGGGTAGGTGGCCTCGGTCAACGTACGTACGACGCGCTGGAGGCTCCCGGCCTGCTGCCGGCTGGCCTCGCGCACGGCGAGATAGGCGCTCGCCGCGGTGGCCGTCACGATCCCGAAAACCACGACCAACAGGATCCACAACAGCAACTGGATTCGGATCGGCCATCTCATGGCATCCCCTTCGGGCGGCTCGGACAAGTCGAACTCTCCGACACCGCTGTCGGCGAATTCGACACGCCAAGTCTCCAGCGCGCCTTCATCGCCGTTGTCTAACCCTTTGATTATAAGCATCTTCCGGCTGCTTTGAAAGGAATGGCACCCTCGGCACACGACGTGCTCCTACCGTTTCCCGATCGATTCGCATCCTCTTTATCGAGCGGTATCCACGGCAAGGGTCACGGAAGGAGCAAACGTTGGATCTCAAGAAGTCCGTCTTGCAGCGTCGTGTTGCCGGCAGCCGGTCCGGCTTCACCCTGGTCGAGCTCCTGGTGGTGATCGCGATCATCGGGATCTTGATCGCGCTGTTGCTGCCGGCCGTCCAGGCATCGCGCGAGGCGGCCCGCGGTGCCTCTTGCCGCAACAACCTGAAGCAGATCTCTCTGGCGCTGCACAACTACCTTGCGGCGAATTCCGTGTTCCCGCCGAGCTTCTGCATCGTGCCGGGGACGACGCTCAGCGGCAACAACGGCTCCTGGTCGATTCACGGGCGTCTCCTGCCCTATCTGGAGCAGGGCAGCGCGTATGACCGGGTCCGGCTCGACGTCGCCTGGGATGCCCAGCGGAGCACGGGGGTGCCGACGATGGCAATCCTCGCCTATGTCTGCCCGAGCGATCCGTACGGCGGAACCGTCCGCACCGAGAACGGAGCGCCGTGGGTGCATCCGCAGAACTACGGCTTCAACTTCGGCACGTGGCTGGCATGGAACCCGGCAACGGGGCAAGGGGGCGACGGGGCGTTTTTCGTCAACAGCCGGACCAGGCCGGCCAGCTTTCGCGACGGCTTGAGCAACACGTTGTGCGCCGCCGAGGTGAAGGCGTTCACGTCCTATTTCCGCAACACGGCCGACCCCGGGCCGGACGTTCCGGCGTCGGTGGACGTGACCGCCGCTCTGGCCGGCGGCGCTCAATTCAAGCTCGGCCCCAGCACCAACGACAACACGGGCCACACGGAATGGTGCGACGGGCGCGTGCACCACAGCGGCATCACGACCGTCTTCACGCCGAACACCTTCGTGCCCTACCTCCACACGGACGGCCGCACGTACGACGTCGACTTCAACTCCCTCCAGGAAGGCAAGAGCACGACGCAGCCAACCTACGCGGCGGTCACCGCGAGAAGCTACCACGCGGGCGTGGTCAACGCCGCGTTGATGGACGGGTCCGTTCGATCGGTCAGCGAGACGATCGACCTCTCGGTGTGGCGTGCCTTGGGAACGCGGCAAAGGAAGGCCGGCGAAGCGATCGTCGTCGGCAGGTTCTAGGCGGACGTCGGCTAGACGACCGCAGGCGCCGCGAGCCGTTGGGTTTCGAGCTCACTCGTCCGTCGAGATCGCTTGATTCCACCAGACGGCAAGCCAGTGCGACTCCTCTCGCACGTTGGCCACGTGCGGGCCCGGGCCCACGGCGAAGTCGAGATCGCCGTCGTCGTCGAAGTCGGCCGCCTCCATCGTGGCGTAGTGAGGGGAGCCCGTTTCCAGCGTGTGGCGGACGAAGCTTCCGGGCTCCGTCTGCTCCAGGCAGAGAATCGAAACCAGCGGCGCATCCAGCAGACTGGAGGGCATGACCGGTGGCGGCAGCCAGGCCACGGCGACGACGTCCAGATCGCCGTCCCCATCGAAGTCGCCGGCCAACGCGCGGTAGACGCCCGGCATGTCGGTGAGCCGATGGTAGGCGAATTCGAGATCGCCCAGGTTTTCCAACCACTGCACGCCGTGCGACGTGTTCACGTACCAGTTGTCCCAACAGTCGCCGTTGGTGTACAGGACGTCCATGTCCCCGTCCCGATCCAGGTCGACCAGCTCGATGCCGCTGGATCCGAACGTCAGATCCGGCCCCGCCCACAGGGTCTGGAGATGGAAGCTCCCGTCGCCTTGATTGATGAACGCCTCGACGCGCTCCCAGTCTTGGCTGATGAGTGCCGCGAAATCGGGACGGCCGTCCTGGTTGAAGTCGTGCACGGGCACGTGGATCGTGCCCGGACGACCGTCGATGACTTCCGGCTCAAAGCGGGGCCGCTCCCCGCGCTCGGCGACGTTCCTGAGGAGAAAGATTTTTCCCGTCTGGTAGTGGCCGAATTCCGCCACGATCAAGTCGAGGTCCCCATCGGCGTCAAAATCTGCGGGCCGCACGTCGGCGATCCGTCCCAGCTTGGACGCAAGGACGACCTCTTCGAAGGAGCCGGCCGTCTGTTGACCTCGCAGCCAGACGACTCGCCCTTGGTCGTGATCGTTCGGGCGAGCGCTTCCCAGGTCGGCCACCACGAGGTCGATCGCCGAGTCGCCGTCGAGATCGACCGGCTCGACGTGGACCGGGTTGTTCAGCCGTGCCAGGATTTGGGGATAGGGTCTCCGGCTGCGCAGGTCGGCAGCCGCCACGTAGCCGTATCGCATGTCGCACAGCAACAGCACGTGCTTGTCGCCCGGGCCGAGATGAGCCCAGCGCAAGTGGGAGATCTCCGGGACGACGCCGGCGGATTGGTCCATCGCCAGCTTCTCGACGCGGAACGTCGTGTGCAGCTCGGTTTCGGCTTCCTCGGGTATTGGAAACACGATCCGCTCGGGCGCGCGAGATCGGAAATAGGCGATCGTCTCGTGCATCGGCGGCGGGTCCAGGTCGTTACGCCCCGATCGGGCATAAAAGGCATAGCCCCTGCCTACCTCGCGGTGCCACCGATCTCGGGGGAAGCTTTCCGCGCGCGGGATGGCGTGACAATCGCTGCAAAACGCCACGACGCGCGCCTCGGCGTCCTGGTCGAGGGCAACGGGGGACGAATCATCACGGAGGGGGTAAAGATACTCGTAGCGTGCGGGGCCGCCGGACGAGGCGCGCCAAACGAGGAAACTCACCACCACACAGGCCACCAGCCCGGTGATCGCGAGCGTGCCCGCTCGGACCGTTCGATGCTTCCGCGCGCCGACCACCAGGCGTGGCACCTCAGCTTCGATTCTCGGTGAGCCGTTCCATCCCCATACTCTTTCCGCATCTTACAGCGCGGCGAGGCGCAAGGACAAGTCCGAGCACGGACTTGCGCCCAGCCCGGCCCGCGGCGGTCGTGCCGTGGACCCGGGCAGAAGCACGTGCAGGCACCCCCGCCGCCGGGGCCGGCAGGGAAACGCGGCCGTTGCGGTTCGGGGCGTGCAGGTTGTTGGTGCTGTTGTCGTTGCTGTTGCTGAACGAGCCGCCCGCCCTCGTACTCCTCACGCTCCGCGTGAGGCCCTTTCCCCAACGTCGCCGCCGCTGTTGCCCTCACGCGGAGCGTGAGGAGTACGAAGCTGTGATGGACGCGTTCGCCACGTTAGAATGAACGGTCTGGCCGGGAGCTTCGTTCTCCAACTCAACGCGTCGTGGAGAGGGCCGCGGAACATGTTGCCGGGAAAGCGATCCTCGCCGACCACTCGACCCAATGCGCCCCGCCGTGGCCGACGTATCGTGATGGGCGTCGGGGTTCTGGGGGTGGTCGTCGTCCCGGCGATGCTCGTGCTGCTGTTCGGCCGCGGGATCCTGGTATCGTGGGCCCGGCAGACGGCCGCTTCCCGGATCAACGTCGGATCGCTCAGCGCGGCGCAGCAGTGGCTCGATTGGGCCGCCCGGCTGGACCCCGGCGACGCCGAAACGGACCTGATGCGGGCAGCCTGTTTTCGGCAGCTCTATCAGGACGACCGCTGGCGCGAGACTCTCGAATCGGCCGAACGAAAGGGGGCGCCGGCCACCCGAGTTCAGCAGGAAATCAAGCTGGGCATCATCCGAACGGGCAGATTTCGCGAGGGGGAGGAGAGCGAGATGGGCGCGTTGATCGAAGGCGGCGCGTCGCTCGACGACGTCGCCAGGGCCTTCGTGTACGGCTATCTCACCCGCAAGGAACCCGAGAGGGCCCGAATGGTTCTGGACGCCTGGGAGGCGGACCGTCCGGACGATCCGCACGTCGCGTACATGCAGGGTGTTTACTGGGAGTGGTCGAGCGACCGTGCGGGCGACGTGGCGCGGCGACAGGCCTGCTTCGACCGGGCCCAAGCCGAATACCGAAACGCTTTGGCCAGGCAGCCTCGCCACGAGTTGGCGGGCACGGCGCTGGCGGAATTGCTGGAGAACCGGGATCGGCTCGAAGAGTCCCTCGAGCAGTGCGTCGCGTTGGCGACTCGCTGCCCCGCAAGCGAGACGGGGAAGGTGGGCCTGGCGAGACTGTTGCGACAACTGGGCCGCCTCGACGAGGCCCGGGCCGTGTTGAAGTCGCCGGCTTCGCAGCCCGAGCCGCCCTCCGCGGTTGCGGTGGAAGTGGGCCGGATCGAGCTCGATTCGGGCAACTACGACGAAGCGGAACGGTGGTTCGAGCAAGTGGATCTCGATCAGGTGGAGGATTCCCAAACGCTGACCGCGGCGGCGACTACGTTCGCGCTGGAGGAAAAAACGACGCACGCCGAGCGGCTCTTCGCCCGGATCGACGCCGCGAGCTACCGCTCCGCAAGAATCGAGGACTTGCTGGTCCGACTCGCCACCGGCCCTCGCGACCAGAAAACCGCTGACGAATTGAAGCGTCTCACGGAGCCGTCAACCACCGCGTCGGCCGGCGGGGGCGCGTCCGGGACGGAACAAGCCGAGGAAGACCGGCCGCAGAGCCCCGCGACGCCTGCCGCCGACCTGTACGTGCTGCATTGCGGCGCGTGTCACGGGGCCAACGGCGACGGCAACGGCCGCGCCGTGCGGCACTTGTTCCCCAAGCCGCGAGATCTTCGCACCGGCAAGTCCCGGCTGGTGAGCACCGTCAACGGGGTCCCCACGCTCGGGGATCTGGAATCGGTCATCCGGCGAGGAATGCCGGGCACGTCGATGCGGGCTTTCGACAACCTCAGCGAAGACCAGCGGAAGCTGTTGGCCGAGGAGGTGCTGCGGCTGAACCGCGAGGGGATTCGAGAGCAGTTCGTCGGCGTGCTGAAAAGCGAGGGGGAAGAAATCGACGAGGACGACGTCCGCCAGGTGGTCGATCTCTGCACCACGCCGGGAGAAGTCGTTCATGTCCCACCGATCGGCCCCCCCGACGCGCAGGCCATCACAAGGGGCAAAGACACCTATCTCCGCCTGGGATGCGAAAAATGCCACGGCGACGACGGCGCCGGTGCCTGGGACACCCCCTTGTTCGACGACAAAGGCCGTCCCTCGCCGCCTCGCGACCTGGTCCGCGAGCCGCTCAAAGGCGGAGAGGAACCGGAGTCCATCTACCTGCGCATCTTCGCGGGAATGCCGGGGACCGCTCACCCCGGGTGCTGGAACGTCCCCGAGGATCGGCTGGTCGACCTCGTCCACTACTGCCGCTCGCTATCGCGAGAGCCAAAGCGGGTCCTGACCAACCACGAGCGAGGCCTTCAAGCCACCCGTCGCAACCATCTTGCCGCAGCCGGTGGAACTCGCACGCCGTGAATCCCGTGCGGGCCGAGAGCGGGGGTTCCTATTGCCAATACGACAGCCTTGGTTGACAAAACAGGAGCGATGCTCCCCGGCCGAATTGGGTATTGGGGCTAGACAGGCCGCCGCCGGCGAGATAGGCTGTGAAGCTGGCGTGGCACCGGCCCGGTTCTTGCCGTGAGGGCGGGCTGCCGTACGTGGCACACGCGAGTGAGAGGACAGGTTGGGGTCGGTCATGGTTTTTGGAAAGCCGCCCAGAACCCCGTCTCGAAAGCTCACGGTGGCCTTGCTGCTTCTGGCCATCGCAGGCGGCTACGTGCTCGTCTGGGTGCACGCGGAGCACGTGCACGGGTCTGCCTTGTCGCCGGACCAGTGTGTGGTGTGCTCGTGGGCGAAGAGCCTTGCCACGATTGGGGCTTCGGCGGTGTGTATCGCCGTGGTACGTGATGCCGTCCGGATAGCCCCCCCGCCGATCGCGATTTCCTACCCCTTCTACCACCGCCTCCCTCTATCCGCGCGCTCTCCCCCAAGCGCGGTCTAACGTGATTCGAGGCGCCTAGCCGGTGGCCCAATGTCTCGGTTTTGCCGTTTCCAGCGGCTGAGCGCCCGTGGTGCAAGTGCGCGCATTTGCCGGAGGGAACCGTGACGGATCGCAGCATCGCTCGTTACTTCACGTTCGTAGCGCTGACCGGGATCGCGCTCTCGGGCCGGTTCGGTCGTGTTGTGTTGCCCGGATCGCGTAAGGGAAGGGATCGGGGGCGGCCGGCGCGTCGCCGGTCGCGTCTGAGGTCCATGAGCACGAGCGGGATGCCCGCGGCACCCTCTCGCGAATCGGAGAAGTCGATCACCCAAGCCAATTGCCGAGGTGCATGATGTTGAAGCAAGGCATCGTCCTGATTGCGCTTTGTTTGGGGACGTTGGGGCTCGAATGTGGACGAGAGGAAGCGCCCGTCTCCTACCATGGCCAAGCAGCCCCTTCCAGCCACGAGCAGCACCCCGGTGCCGACTCGTCGCTGGCCGGCGAGACGGTCGAGTTGTCGGCCGAGTCTCGCGACCTTGTGGGAATCGAAGTGGACAAGGTGAAATCGCGGGAGTGCCGGTGCACGCTCAAAGCGATGGGGAAGGTGCTGGCGCCCCGCCCGCAAACGGCGATCGTCAGCCACGCGTTTCCCGGGAGGGTCGCCGAGGTTCACGTGAACATCGGCGACTGGGTCGAGAAGGGCCAGGCGCTGGTCACCTTGGAGAGCAACGAGGTCGGGGACGCGAAGTCGGAGTTCTATAAGGCGATTGCCGATCGGGAACTGGCAGAGCTTAACCTCGCCCGGGAAAAACGGCTGTCGGAGGGCGGGATTGGGATCCAGAAGAACCTGCTGGCGGCGGAGACGGAGCACAAGATCGCCCAATCGAATGCCGAAGCCGCCGAAAAGAAGCTGCACGTCTTGGGTTTCACCGAGGACCAGGTCCAAGAGACCGCCGAGACCCACCAGATCAGCCCGGCCATCACCCTGTACGCCCCGATTGACGGCAAGGTGGTTGCCATCGAGGCCGTGCTCGGCGCGTTCGTGGATCCGTCGACGGAGATCCTCACCATCATCGACCCGACCCTGCTCTGGGTCGACGCGGAAATCTACGAGAAGGACCTGGCCAAGGTGAGGATCGGGCAAGAGGTCGAGATCACGGTCCCCGCCTATCCGGACGAGGTATTCCACGGCAAGCTCAGCTACATCGGCGACGTGGTCGACGAGGATACCCGCACGATCACCGTCCGGGCGGAAGTCGAAAACGACGACCACCGCCTCAAGCCGGGGATGTTCGCCGACGTCTGCATCCTCCTGAACGGGGGTGAAATGGCCCTGGTCGTTCCGACGGCTGCCGTGTTGGAGGAGGGCGACCGGAAGATCGTCTTCGTCCAGCACGAGGACGCCTTCGTGTGTCGCGAGGTGGAGACGGGCGTGGTCAACGGCGATTACCAGCAGATCGTAGCCGGGCTGGCACCCAACGAACAGGTGGTGATCCAGGGGAACCACGAGCTGAAATCCAAGCTCCAGGAAGACGTACTGAAGGCGGCCGAAGTGCACTGACGTTTCCGAGGGAGGCGACAAAGTGATTAACGCGATCATCGATCTGGCCTTGCGAAACAGGCTTCTCGTCCTGCTGCTGACCGTCCTCGTCTCGGTCGTCGGCGTCATCGCGTACCAGGGAATGCCTAAGGACATCTATCCCGATCTGAACGCGCCTCTGGTCAACATCATCACCACGTGTCCGGGGATGGCCGCGGAAGACGTGGAGCGGATGATCACCGTTCCGCTGGAAAGCCTGATGAGCGGCACGCCCCACGTGACCAGGGTTCGCTCGGAGTCGACCACCGGGGAATCGGTGGTCACGGTCGAGTTCGACTGGGGAATCGACATCTATCTGGCCCGCCAGATTGTGACCGGACAACTGGAGATTGTCGCCGATCAGCTCCCCGTGGGAGCGTCCACGCCGGCATTGGGACCGGTTTCTTCCCGGATGGGTGAGATCTTCGAGTTCGCCGTGGTGGGAGAGGGCGTCGATCCGATGGAGCTTAGAAGCGTCGCCGACTGGACCATCCGGTACCGGCTGCTGGGAGTCCAGGGCGTATCGTTCGTGATCAACCTGGGAGGATTCGTACGCGAGTACCAGGTCCTTCTAAGACCCGAGAAGCTGCATCACTACGGAATTACCATTGCCGAGGTCAAGGAGGCAATCGAGCAGAGCAATCGCAACTTCTCCGGGGGGATGATCACCAAGAAGAACCAGGAGTTCTTGATCAAGGGGCTGGGGAGAATCGAGTCGATCGACCACATTCGCAACACGGTGATCACTTCGCGAGACAGTATTCCCGTCTTTGTGAAGGACGTGGCCGACGTCGAGGTGGAGGCAAGATTCTCAAGGGAAAACGCCGGCTTCGACGGCGAGGAAGCCGTGTCGGTGGTGGTCCAGAAGCAATATGGTGGTAATACCCTAAGCACCATCGCCAATGTCAAGAGGTTTCTCGCCGACATCAAGCGGGACATCTCGGAAAAGATCAGAATCGTTCCCTACTACGACCAGTCCCAGTTGATCTCCAATGCGCTCCGCCACGTGGAAATCTCCATGCTGGGAGGCGGCTTGCTGGTGCTGCTCGTTATCCTGCTTTTCCTTGGTAACGTGCGCGCCTCCTTGATTGCTTCGCTGATCATTCCCATTTCCATTCTGTTTGCGTTGAGCCTGATGCATCTCGGCGGTGTCTCGCTGACGGTGATGGCGTTGGGCGGTCTGGCGATTGGAATCGGAGAAATGGCCGGCGGCTCGGTGATCATGGTGGAGAGTATCTACAAACACGTCCAGACTGAGAAGCACGGCGCCTCCCCGCTGCAATTGGCCTCCCTGGGCGCCAAAGAGGTCGGCCCTTATCTGACTCCCGCGAATGTGATCATTGTCCTGGTGTTCTTGCCGCTTTTGACGCTGGAGGGAATCGCCGGCAGGATGTACCGGCCGACGGTATTTGCCGTGGCCGCCGCTCTTCTGGGGTCCCTGATCATCTGTATCACCGTAAACCCGGTGTTGATGTCGTTGTGCATACGAAACACAGGGCGCCCGAAGAGGGGCAGCCGCTTCGTGGACTTCCTCACGCGCATCTACGCCGCCGCCTTGGAGAGATCGTTCCGACACAAAGGGATCGTACTGTCGGTCGCGTTGGCCATCCTCGTGGTCGCCGGCGCGTGCTATCAGCGTCTGGGAAGCGAATTCGTTCCTTTCCTGGATGAAGGATCGATCATGCTCTCGACAGTCATGCTCCCGGAAACATCGCTTCAGGAATCGGTTCGGATCGGGAAGAAGGTGGAGGAGATTGTCCTCTCGTTCCCCGAAGTGGTCCATATCTGCCGGACGACCGGAATGGCCGAGGCGTCCGAGCACGT
>DATKZH010000100.1:0-3833 GCA_035528065.1 Thermoguttaceae bacterium
GTGGGACGAGCCCGAAACCGCCGGCAGCGCGCCGGCGAAGCAAGCCCGACCGCCGCCGGTGATCATCAACCCTCACCGTCCCGGCCGCTTCGAACCGCGCGTCCGCAAACGCCGCCCGCCCGAGTATCCGGTGATGACCAAACCCCGCGTCGATTTGCGAAAAGCGCTGCTGGAGAAGCCACTTGCGGCTTAACTTCATGGCATTCTAGAATGTCCCCTTTACCCCTTTCGCACGATCGCTACTCGGGCAGATCCTGAGCGATCTCGAGCCTGGTGGGAATCAGCGGATACGGGACGCGCAGTCGGTAGACGTCGAACTCGCTCTCGGGCCAGCCCACGCGGTCTAATGCGAAACGCGCCATATCCCGATACCGGGGTACCTCCGCTGCATGGACGGCGTCAGCGCCTGATCCGAGGAACTCGACGTTCTCGGCAAACGGCAAGCGATCCACCTCCAAAGGGCAGTTGGGGCCTTGGTTGAATAGATCGCCGAACATGTGGGCGGTTGGGTTCAGCCTGCCGAGCATGTCGCGGTGAATAATGAGGTCGAAGATAAGCGTCTGCGCCGGCGTGCGAGGGAACGCGGCGAAGACGAGACGCGGGTAGCTCTCACTGCGGACGTACGGCTCGACAGCGCGCCCAATCTCGCCAAGCAGACACGTCAGCGAGCCGCTATTACCTACCGCCCCCTCTACAAGCTGGTACCACACGTCTGCAGGAAAGCTGTCCGGTACCCGCAGTTTGGGCAGCGGTTGCGAGCAGAACTCGCGCAGAAGCGGGACGTCCGCACCCTCTCGTCCCCCTTCGGGCGCGGGGCTGAGCGGCTGTCGTCCAAAATCGGTGCGTACGTTCCCAAAGTTATCGACGCTGGACATTCGGCTAATGCGCCAACTCACGTTGGGACGGATCCAACGCAGGTCGATAAAGCCGCGCAACGTCACGCAGTCGAAGTAATCCCGCCGGTCGTCGGACGCACGTACGATGAATGAACTCAAGTGCGTGCGAGCCTGGACTCCCCAGAGGAATGAAAGATGATGAAACACGCCTTTTCGGTGTTGCAAGTCGGCACGCAGCTCGTTACCGGTGGCATGGCCGGCCAACATTGCGTTGAAGCTCTTACGGTCACCCGCATGGGACTTCATCACCCGCTGGAAGTCTTCGAATGCAGCATCTACGGACTTGATGACGTCTTCACCTACTTTGTGGCGATTGGCCGCACGGAGGAAAACCCGGATGCCGCCCCGCCCAGGCACCAACTGCGATGCCGCGAACGGATCCTGCAACCCAATGACCTTCGATATTTTCCAAGCGAGACGGTTGTCAAGGTCTAGCGCGCTGGCGAGTTGAGACGGTCTCACAATCGAGCCGGACGGCAGACGGTCGATCACATCCCGCAGCGCGCCACGAAGTCGATGCAACGCACGACGGGCATCATCCGCGAACGCCTCCAGCACTCGTTCATGTCCAGCGGGCTTGCTCATATCCTAACGAGCATAGCACGGCAAAGCACCTGGGTCAAGACGGTTTGACGCTCATCGAGGTCAACCGAACTGATGCTATGACAACGAGTTATAAATATCCAGACATATTCTTGGATATTGACTTGAATATTCTGGAGCAGGCTGATATTATGGACCCGTTCGCCAGACACTATGACTGGCGGCCTGGATTCGCCGGCATCGATGTCGCGAGCTACGAGACACGGTTCGGCGGACAATCTGCTGTTTAAAGAAGCTCGACTCTCAACGGGACGGGAAGTACGAACGGGCAGATACAAGGTCGGGGGCATAGCGAAAGGAGCCAATTGCCATGCGACGCGAACTCACCACCCGAATCAGTACGCTTGCGATATTCCTCACCGTGTGCTGCAGCCACGCCTCCGGCGAGCGCTGCGAACCGGAATGGGACACCACCGTCGGAAACCCCGGCGTCCCGGTCTCCGAAGGAAGTATTCAATCCCTCCTAGTATTCGACGACGGAACCGGCGAGATGCTCTACGCAGGCGGGGGCTTCTCGTCCGTAGCAGGCCAACCCGGCACATCCAACATCGCTCGTTGGGACCGCGACAGCAACACCTGGTCCGGCCTTGATGGCGGAATCGTCGACGGTGGCCCCCGCAAGATGGTCTCATTCGACGCCGGTGGCGGCCCCGAACTCGTCGTCTGTGGAAGATTCCCAGGGACCGTCAGCGGCGTTCCCTACACCGCCAATATCGCCAAGTGGAACGGCAGCGAGTGGTCCGCGCTCGGCACGGGAATACCGGGAGAATTCGTGTATGCCATGACAACCTGGGACGGTGTGGTCGGCAACCGACTCTACGTCGGCGGCAGGTTTCCAACTGCCGGCGGCGTCACCGCCAACGGCATCGCCGCCTGGGACGGAACGCAATGGCACTCCATGGGCGATGGAATCACCGGCTGGAACCCATATGTCGAATCCATGGTGGCTTGGGACGACGGATCGGGCGAGAAGCTCTACGCCGCCGGCCGCTTCGACACCATGGATGGACTCTACAGCCCGCTCATCGCCCGCTGGGACGGCGAAACCTGGGAGAAAGTCGGAGACGGGCTCATCAATGACATGTACCTGTTCGGAATCGAATCCATGGCCGTCCACGACGACGGCAGCGGACCCGCGCTCTACGTCGGTGGATATGAGTTCCACGCCCCCGGCCAGCCCGTCGGCAAAGTCTCCAAATGGGACGGACAACAGTGGACAACGGTTGGGGGGCTTGGTGACGGAGTTATCACCGATCTCTGCACCTTTGACGACGGCAACGGCCCCGGCCTCTACCGCACCGGAAGGTCTGCGCCTGGCTGGAAGTACTTCGCACGACTCGTGGACGGCCAATGGGAGATCGTCGGCGGAGGCATCTGGAAAGACCCCTTTGAGCCATGGCCCGCGGCCTCCTCCCTGTGCGCGTGGGACGATGCGCTCTACGTTTGCGGCTACTTCAATCTCGTTGGCGACATCTACACATCCAACTGCATCGCCGCCTGGGGCTGCCCCGCGTGCCCCGGCGATGTCGACGGCGACGGTGACACCGACCATTCCGACCTGGGGGAGCTGCTGGCGGCTTGGTGCACGCACGAGGGTGACCCCAACTGGAACCCGAACGCCGACCTCGATGGCGACGGCCACGTCGGTCACGGCGACCTGGGCATCCTCCTCGCCGATTGGGGTTGCGGAACATAGTGGCGGCGGAATCGCGGCTTATTGGCTGGGGCTACCTGGAGTTCTACCTACTCGACGCGCAGGCGGGCTCAGCGATATGGCGAAAGCCGGTAAGATGCGGCTCGTGGAAACGTCGCAGGAAATCCCCAGCGGTTGTCGGGTCGGGGATGCGGCACGCCCCGAGCAAGTGCTTGACGGCCTCGCTGTGCTGGAGATTGCTGATGTCTTCAATACAGCCGCCGCCGACGTACTGGTTGTAGACTTGGGTGAGAATGTGGTCCGACTCGAAGTACGGCAGGTTGACCTTGAGCAGCGGGATCGAGCGGTTGAGGTCTCGGTCAACTTGCAGACGCATGACCAAGTCATGGGCGAGCGACAACCCGCCGTACGGCGTGCTCTTGCCCCGTTGCGCGACCTTCACGCGGATCTGCCGGTTGGCGAAGACCGGCCGCATGCTCTCCGGCCAGAGTACGGGCTGATTCTGATGACGATGGATTCTTCGTGTTCCGGGCCGCTGGCGAACGCGTCGGGATCGAGTAGAATGCTTCACTTGAAAGGCCTCCCTGCCACGGGACCACTGCTTCTTTACATCCGCAGTATATCCCAGGCGGCAAGGCCTTTCCTTACGCGCCAAACACGTCGCGCTCGCTTATTCTGGG
>DATKZH010000101.1:0-2452 GCA_035528065.1 Thermoguttaceae bacterium
CGCGCTGTGTCGGGCGCTGGATTCGCCGATGCGGCCGGCCTTCACTTTGTAGTATTCGGACTCCCGGACCTTCTCCGCGAACTCCTCCTCGGTTGCCGCCTCGTCCGCCATCGTCAGCAGTTCGTGCCGGATGCGGTAGACTTCGCGCCCGAGCAGCGCCTGCGTCGGCAGGACCCGGACGGAGCCGATCTTGCCCGCGGCGGCGTGCCGCACAAATTGCATTCGCAGTTCGGTGACGACCGACATCAGCTTTCCCTTCTGCACCGGACGAAGAAATAGGGCGTCGTGCCGTTGTACTCCCATTCGATCCGCTCGGCCGTGAACCCGGCGGGCACGTACTCGGCTCGCCACGGGGCGCGGACGTCGCGGTCCCACCAGCCGGTCAGGATTGCGCCGCCGGGCTTCGTGACGCGGCCCATCTCGGCCATCGCGGACCGGATGATGGCCGGCGTGAACGACCGGCGAATTAGAACCTCGATGGAGTAGACCAGATCGAACTCGGTATCGGTGAATGGCAGGCGTTCATCGGTGCCGATCGTGAACTCGGGAATGTCGACGCCGAAGTGCTCGTTCAACGTCCGAAAGTGCGAGCCCGCCCGGTCGACCCCGGCCACATCGTGACCCAGCCATCGGATCGCGGCCAGGTGCCCGCCCGTGCCGCAGCCCACGTCCAGCACGCGCCGCCGTCGGCCTTCGAGCAACTCCGGCATCAGCCATCGGATCTGCGACTCGACCCGCTGTCGCCGGCCGGCTTTGAGCCACTTCGGCCCCATCTTCGTCCGGCCGAACTCCGCGACGTGCTCCGCCCCCGAGCCGCCGAACTCCGGCAGGACGCCGATCCACCAATTTTGCTCGAACTTCGTCCTCATCGAGGGGGGCCTTTCATCGTCACCTTCACCCATTCCCCGGCCGAGCCGTTGGGTTTGAACTTGTGCCTCATCGGCGGCAGTTGCGGGATCTGCGTCCCTGCCGAGTGTCGGAACACGCCGTGCTTCTGGCCGATCCACACATCCGGGCCAGGCATCGGCAGGAAGCGGACCTGCGACCGCCAGAGCGCCGTGAACATCGGCAGCATATCCCGCCCCTGCCCGCTCTGCTCCCAGAAGCGATGCCAGGTCGAAAAGAAGTCCGTGACGCGGGCGCCTTTCCGGAAGTACAGGATCCCGCCGCAGTAGCAGAAGTGGCCGCCGGTCCCGAGGTGCTGACAGAGTGGCCCCCAGTCCTTGTGGATACGGAGCCCCGGATCCGCGCCCAACGTCTTGTAGGTCACGACGACCATGTCGAAACGTTCGAGGTAATCGAACGGGACCAGCGCCTTGTTGCTCGCGCAGTAGACGTCCGCATCCAGCAGGAGCGTCCGGTCGAACGGCGTCAGGGTGTCGATGTGCGTGCGGATCGAACGGTTCTGCTCGTCCGAGACCGGCATGTAATCGAAGGTCGTCCCCTCTGGCCATCGATCCCGGTGCTCGCCCGGCTCGCGGTTCGTAACGACGTGGATGGGGATATACGCCCATTGACGCACCGAGTGTGCAGAGGCCGCGCCGACCTTGATGTACTCCTCTCCGAACGCCACGTAGACGATGCCGCGCGACTCCTGTAGCGGATCCCTCCATGTCATGTCCCCCTCCGTTCGTCCACGAGCCCCACAACGCGGGCCGCCGCATGCTTCATCGACAGGTGCTCCTCGTAGTACCGCCGCGGCGATCGTGCGGGCCAGTCGCCCAGGACCTCTTCCAGCCGATCGGCAAACGATCGATCGTCACCGACAAGCCCCGTCTCGGATGCAATGTAGGCGTCGAAGTCCGCCCGCACCGTGTCGCGAACGACGACGGGGATGTTCATCGCAAGATATTCCGGCAGGATTCGCGGGCCGCTGTCGGCCGTGCCGTCGTCACAGACCACGCCCACCAGAGCCTGGCAGGCCCACGCCGGAATCTCATCCGGGCGAATGTTGCCCGTGAACGTCACGACGAGCCGGCCGCTATCGTTCGCCGCCGCAAACCACGGGTCGGGCGTCCCGATCCGCAGAACGCGGCAGCCTCTCGGCAATCTCTCGATCAGCCAGTGATGCCCCTTGAACTCCGCCGCCGTATGGCAGACGAAGACCACGTCGAACCGCTTCTCGGCATCCACGGGGACGAAGCACATCGCCGCCGGCTTGTGGAACACCGCGACGCGGCTGTCGGGATGCCTCTCCGCGACCTCTTCCCGCTGGGCGTGCGTGTCCGTGAGGATGATGTGGTAGGGCACGCCGTCGGCCGGGCAGTAGCGTTTGCCCGCGCCGTAGTAGACGCGGACCGCATCCGGCCATGCGTGCAGGGCGGGCAGATAGTCGGCGTAGCCGCCGCGATTGAAGATCACGTCCGGCTTCTCCATGCGGCTTGTGAAATCCGGCGCCCGCCGGATAACCACGTTAGACCCGAAGACCTCAATCGGCTTTCCGAGCACGCGG
>DATKZH010000102.1:0-3061 GCA_035528065.1 Thermoguttaceae bacterium
TGATCCAACACTGGCAACGCCGCATCGCCGCCGCCCGCCGGAGCCACACGCGAAGAACGCTGGAAAAACTGCGGGAAATGGGCATCTCCCTCCGAGACCTCATCCGCTGCCGATGGCCTGATCCTGCGCAGTAGTACTAGGTCTTTTCATCAAGCCAAGCATGAACCTCCAGCCCAGAAGCGGTGTGGGTGTTACCGATGCTCGATACGACAACCTCATGCGTCTCAAGCGGCACGCCTCGCCAATTCCGCGTGATGTGACAGAACAACCGGTGCTCGATTTTGTTCCATTTGCTTGTCCCCGGTGGGTAGTGGCAAGCTTCGACGATCAATCCCGATTATGGGTATTGACTTGACTCAACCTGCTACAAGCTGTAGTGTATGGGCTTGTGTCCGAAGATTATCCCCGCACACTCTTGGAACTGGAACAACGCTTCTCCAGCGAAGAAGCCTGCATGAACGCGGAGCGACGGCGGGGGACCTTGGCGTGTGCCGCTTCGGAGAATCGGGGTATCACCTTCGGAGAACCGAGAAGGGACCCACGGTGAAAGTCGCCTGGACCACGGACATCCATCTCGACTGGATCGACCAGCCGTGGAAGCGAGACGAGCTGGTGCGGTCGATCCGGGCCGACGCTCCCGACGCCGTGGTGCTCACCGGCGACGTCGCCGACGGCTGGGAAACGGCCCGCTACTTGCGATTCCTCGAGTCCGAACTGCGGCGGCCGATCTACTTCGTTTTGGGAAACCACGAGTTCTACGGGCGCAGCATCCGCAAGGGACGCCGTGAAATCGCCGCGCTGGCCGCCGAGAGTGAACATTTGGTCTACCTGACCACCATGGGCGTGGTCGAGCTGACACCGACGACGGCGATCATCGGCCATGACTCGTGGGGCGACGCCCGGCTGGGTAACTACGAACGCTCGAAGGTCTGGCTCCCGGATTTCGTGGCGGTCAGGGATCTCGCCGAAGTGTCCCACGACCGCGAGCTGCTGCGCCGGCGACTGCATGCCCTCGGCGACGAAGCGGCCCGACATTTGCGCTCGGCGCTCCCCGAGGCGCTCGAAGAGCACCCACGCGTGGTGCTGGCGACGCACGTCCCTCCGTATCGGGAATCGGCTTGGCACGACGGCGGGTTCTCCGACGACGACTGGCTGCCCTTCTTCTCCTGCAAGGCGGTGGGGGACGTGTTGCGTGAGGTGATCGAGCGCCGGCCCGACCGCGAGCTGTTGGTGCTTTGCGGACACACGCACGGAAGCGGCGAGGCCCAGATCCTCGACAACCTTCGGGTGCTCACGGGCGGCGCCGGGTACGAGCGACCGTGGCGGCACCACCTCCTGGAGCTCGACTGACGGCTCCTTGCCTCCGCCCGATAGCGTTTGCCACCCTCGGGCGCTACGCCCTTTGGGGGGGTCGGCAAAAGCCCTCGCAGATTCCCCACCGGGCCGGCAAGACCCTCGAAACGGCAGGCTGCGGGTGGTATAATTCCTGGCGCGGGGGGGATAGGCGACGACCGAGCCGGAGCCATGGACAACCTTAAAGGACAGCTACTGGTTGCGTCACCGCATCTGCTCGACCCGAACTTCGTTCGCACGGTGGTGCTGTTGATCCACCACAGCGACGAGGGGGCGTTTGGGGTCGTGCTGAACCGCCCAGCCGACAACACGATCAAGGAGCTTTGGGACCAAGTCGGCGAGACCCCGTGCGAAAGCGAGCGCCGGGTCAACGTGGGCGGTCCGGTCGCCGGCCCTCTGATGGCCATCCACACCGACGAGGAGCTGGCCGAGCTGGAGATCATGCCGGGCGTCTACTTCGCCGCCCAACGCGAACACCTGGAGCAGCTCCTGCTTCAGACGGAGCGGCCGTACCGGATCTTCGTCGGTCATTCGGGCTGGGGCGGCGGGCAACTCGAAAACGAGCTGGAGGAGGGGGCTTGGCTGACCACGCCCGCCACGGTCGATCAGGTCTTCGATGACGATATCGACCTATGGAGAAAGGTCGCCCAGCACATCGGGGAGTCGATGCTGACCTCCACGCTGAAGATCAAGCACGTCCCGAGAGATCCCACCGTGAATTGAGCGGGATCGCGAATCGCGGCGTGGTCAGTATTCTTCCCCGGCGGCCACGAAGCGATAGCCGGCGTCGCGAATCGTCAAGAAATGCCGAGGTCGTGCCGGGTCGGGCTCGAAGGCCTTGCGCAAGCGTCGCATGAACTGGTCGGGGGCCCGCGTGTTCAAGTAGCCCGGCATGTCCCACACGTTCTCCAACAATTCACGGCGAGGGATGACGCGTCCCTCGTTCTGGACGAAGTACCGCAGCAGCTTCATTTCCATCTGCGTCATCCGCACCGGTTCACCCCGGACGGTTACCTGAAACGTCTCGAAATTGACCTTCGCGTCGCCGAACTCGAACGAGTCGGCGGCGGCCAATCGCTTCGATCCGTGTCCCGCTCGCCGGCTGCGCAGGGTCAACAGATTCCTGACCCGACTGAGAAACTCGTCGAGATCGAACGGCTTCGTGAGGTATTGATCCGCCCCGACGTCGAACCCGCGCGTGCGGTCTTCCGCCAGAGTGCGGGAGCTGAGGATCAGGATCGGCATGTGCCTCTTGTCGGCGCGCAAGGCCTCACACACGGCGTATCCACTCATGCCCGGCAGCATCAGGTCCAGGATCACCAGATCGACGTCATCCGGGTTCTCTTCGACGAGCCGCAGCGCCGAGGGCCCGTCGCCCACGGTGGTCACGCGGTAACCTTCCGCTTCCAGATTGTACTTGATCCCGGCCGCCAGGTGTTGTTCATCCTCGACGACCAGGATGTGTTGGCGTGTCGTCATGGATTTCACGGCGGTGCGGGGCCGCCGAGTGAGAGCGGGTTAAGGATCGGGCGAAAGACAAGTTCTCGATTTCGGTAGCGGACACACTCCGTGTGCCGTCCGCCGGTTACGGCACACGGCGAGGCTGTGATTTTTTTCGGAGGCCCACTGGGCATGCCGGGAAAATGACGCTAGCTTGGATATCGTGATGCGGTGGTCGCTGTTTCCCGGAGCGTTGCCAGGAGAGGTA
>DATKZH010000103.1:0-3574 GCA_035528065.1 Thermoguttaceae bacterium
GACTTCCACCCATTCCGCTGGGCCGAAAACCGAAAACAGGATTGTGTGCAAGCCCTCGCGATTGGCCTCCAAGATTCGGTCCGTGCCGACATTTCCGTAGGCCGGCCAGTGGCTCTCGTAGTAGGGCACGAACTGAAGCCATTTCTCGGCGTACCATTGCAGGCGCTCGGCGGTCAGCAAAGCAAGGCATCGGTGAAGCCAATCGGCTCGCGTTCCTTCGGGCTGTTCGTCTTGAAACTCCGCCCAGGACTCAATTGCCCCGGCATCATGCCACCAGGGGCCGCCGGCACCCAGAAACCCGTATTGATGCGAGGCTGGGAGCATGTATTCGCCGCATGATCCGATCGAGCCGATGGTCACAGCGCCCTCGGGATGAACCGCCGCCTGGACCCGCGCAACGTATCGCCGCGTGCAATCCTCCGCCTCGACATTCCACAGCGACAAGAACCGCAGCGCGATGGCCGTGCTGTCCATGTAACAGTACGGGGCTGACGCCCTGCGAAGCCCGAAAGCGTTGGTCTGGCCCCGGTCGTTCACGAAGTACCAGTCGGGCGGCGCCCACAGCGGAGAACCGATCGGCGTTTGGATCAAGACACGCAGCCCGACCGCCTTCGCCGCTCGGCAATACTCACTCAACCGATCTAGGCGATAGTCTCCCGGCGTCGGCTCGGATTCATGCCACAGGTCGAAGCGCAAAAGCTGAGAACATCCCGCTTGGGCGATCCGCCCCAAATCGTCTGGCGTCAAAACCCCGTGGTAATCCAGAATGATCACACCCATGGCATATCCCCCGGCAATGCCGGCTGCGGCTTGACGTTCTCAAAGCGCCAGCCCGCCGCCGGATCGATCAGGCACGACTCGGCCAGTAGCTCCACGACTTGCGCCGGCGAGCAGCCCCGCTCGCGGAAGTCGGCGATCTTGAAATTGCCGGCTGTCTTGGAAACGTCCGAGAGGTCCTGGCCCGCGCATTCCAGCTTGGGCACGTACTGGAAGCGCGGCACCATAAAGCCGAGCACGCGGCAGAAATAGAGGTAGAGGGCATACTCCGTGATGAGATCCTCGCCGCGAATGAGCAGCGTACAGCCCTCCCGGTAGTCCTGGACGACCTTGACGGCTGTCAGGTAGGGGACGTAGGGGTACGGCCGGTCGCAGGTGAGAATCTCCGGTGTGGGCGAGAGCCCTTGCGCATGCTGGAGGCTTGCCAACTCGCCGTGCAGGAAACCCTCATTGGCCGACCGCTCGAAACTCTCGTACGAGTAGCGGTCGGCCATCACGCCTGCCCACTCCAGATCGTCCCGGATCATCGAGCAGTAGCCCGCGATCGCGTGTGGCCCGAGTCGTTTGAGCCAATAGGGTTGGTCATCGTCAAATCGGACGATGAACCGCCCGCCCGCTTTCCGCGCGGCGTGGTGGTTCAGCAGGGCCAGGTATAAGTGGCCGAGGTGGAGTCGGCCATTGGCGGTGGGATTGAACCTCGTATTCATTTCTCGCTTCTCCCTTTTTGGCGACGATCATGGCGGATAGAAGTCGGCCGCCTCGCCCCAGAACGGGTGGACCTGGGAAAACGGATCCGCCGCGTATATGTTCGGGTGACTCGTGAAGTGCCGCTCGTGGTTGACGTGGACCGCCGGCGGCCCCTCGAAGGCAACCCGCGCAAACCGGCTCTTGTCGTCCGGCTCGATGCAGCGCGCCCGCCGCTGGATGCACTCCCGGACCACCTGCTCCAGGTGAGCGATCGCGGCGTCGAAGCGCATGACGAGCTGATGGGTTGGCAGATCCGTCTGGCTTTTCTCACACCACCCCCCGCGGCGAAGGCCGATGAAGTTATCATTCCAGACGCCCAGCTTGTCGGGCGCGGCCTCGATCGCCGCCGTGGCCTGGTCGAAGTAGCCGGGAGGATACAGGACGTCGTGCTCCAGGAACGCCACGAAGGCCGGGGGTTCGCCGGCGGCCTGCCGATCGTACAAGACCTGAAGGATCTGCATGGCGATCCCCAGGTGGACTCCCAAGCGGAAGTTCGCCTGCACTTCGCGAAAGGGGTTGCCCGGGATGGGTTCCCACACAGAAGCCCAGACCTCGACCGGCGTGGTTGAAACGTCCGCGGCCTTCTGGATGGACTCCAGTGACTTGTGCAAGACGATTTCCGGCGCCGCGTTATTCGTGTACCACACGCCGAAAACACGACGGGCCTTTGTTGTCACTTCCGGCCGGTTCATTTCTGCCACCTTTGCTTGTACTTCCCGCCACGTCTGCGCCATTTTCTCCAAGGGCTGCCGCCGCGCGAAGTGCTGGAAGATCGGCCCCGGGCTCAAGCCCAATTCCGCGTGGCCCGCCAGGTAGTTGTGGATTTTGTCGTCAAGGCGGAGTGGGTACTTCACGCCCGCCGGCCGCTTGAACCGATGGACCCAGCGCAAAAAGGGCAAGCACCAAGTCCGCCGCCCCGCCTGCCGGTACTTCTCATGGATGTATCCCTCCTCCGCCCCGAATCCACGAAACAGCGGAGAAAAGCCTAGCCAGGCTTTCCGCCGGCAGCCGAACAGTCCCAAGCCGTGCATCGGTATCTCAAAGGCTTCCGCGTCGATCGACTGCCCCCGCGGGTCCGCGGCCCACGTCCCAAACATTTCGGATCGCCATTCAGGGGCCATGTGCGTCTGGACCGTCCGAAGATCATCCAAGGCCATCGGCCCCTGGAGAAGATCCAGGCAATCCGGCCGATCGTCCAGCCACTTCAGCAGTCGAGTCAGCGCTCCCGGCCAGATCAGGACGTGGCAATCGATCGACAAAACCACCTCACCCCGCGCCCGCCGGAAAATCTCGTCACGGACCGCGGTTCCCCGTCTCGCCACGAACGGAACATAGGTCACCTGATCCGACCACCAGGACGCCCGCGTCTCCGCGATCGCCTTTCCGTGTGCGCTCTCCGGGTTGTTGTCGACGACAAGGAATTCCGTCTCTGCCATAACCTCCGGGTGGAACAACCTCGCCGCCTGGATCGAAAACCAGACCCCATCGAAGTCGTCGAAACAAGCCATCCCGATCGTGAGTTTTGCGCTAGCCATCGGCTTACAAAGAGGTTGTCGTCGTTTGTTCTTCCGTGGTCGTCGTCGTCGGCTCCACCGTGGTGGTCGTGGTCGGTTCTGCCGTCGTGGTGGTCGTGGTCGGTTCTGCCGTCGTGGTGGTTGTGCAAAGTCCGACGTGCGCTGTCCCGTGCGTGTACGGGAAGTTGGGCGCGTAATTCCCCGCCGGTGTACCGAGGAAGAGGGGTTTGTACCAAAATTGATTGGCGTTGGCCAAATTGATTATTTCCCACCAGCCCGGGCCGCTGTTCCACCACACGATCCAGTTATTGGGCCCGTCCCACCAGCACTTCCCGTTCCTGAGCCCCGCGCCGAGTAGATACCAGCCGCGCGCGTCAGGGGTGATGTCACCGCTTACCTCCCAACACCACTCGCAAGGCTCCGCTGTGGTAGTTGTGGTCGTCGTGGTCGTCGTCGTCGGCTCCCCCGTGGTCGTCGTGGTCGTCGTCGTCGGCTCCCCCGTGGTCGTCGTGGTCGTCGTCGTCGGCTCCCCCGTC
>DATKZH010000104.1:0-7584 GCA_035528065.1 Thermoguttaceae bacterium
GTGAATGTAGAAGCGGCTGGCGGAGATGCACGACTGGCCGGCGTTTCGGAACTTGCTGGCCGCGGCGAACCGGGCCGCTGCTTCGGCCCCGTAGTCGGGAAAGGCCACGAACGGCGCGTGGCCGCCCAGTTCGATCGAGATCGTCTTCACGCCCGCGGCCGAGCGCTGCATGATCTCTTTGCCGATCTCGGTCGAGCCGGAGAAGCTGATCTGGCGGACCTTCGCATGGGCGTAGAACGCCTCCATGCACTCCTCGGCCGGTCCGATCACGAGATTGGCCACGCCCGGCGGCACGCCCGCGTCTTCCAGGCACTCGAACAGCTTGACCAGGTTCAGCGGCGTTTCGGTCGACGGGCGGCAGACGCACGTGCAGCCGGCGGCCAACGCCGGGGCGATCTTGCGTCCCTGCAAGAACAGCGGAAAGTTCCACGGCGAGATCATCGCGCAGACGCCGATCGGTTGATAGAAAATGAACAGCCGCTTGTGGCGGAAGTGCGACGGCACGATCTCGCCGTACACCCGGGTGCCCTCCTCGGCGTACCACTCGAAGAACGTCGCGTTAGCCAGGACTTCGAGCCGGGCTTCGGCCAGCGGCTTGCCTTGCTCCATGGTCAGCGCTTCGGCGATCTCGTCGACGCGCCGGCGGATCAACTCGCCGGTCTTCCGCAGCGGGATCTCTCGCTCGTAAGGCGTCATCGCCCGCCACGACTTCAAGGCGTTCTGCGCGGCCTCGATCGCCCGATCGGTCTCTGAGCGGCCGCAGCTCGCCACCTGGCAGAACGTCTCTTCGGTGGCCGGGTTGATCACGCCGACGGTCCGGCCGGAGTCGGCTTCGCACCACCGGCCGTCGATGTAGAGGGAACCGCGGATCTGGGGAGTCAGCATGGAGGTTTCCATTGTCTGAGGATTATTCGAAACACCAGCAAACTTTCCACGCTAGCCGCCGTCACAACGTGTGTCAAGCCCCTCGCGCCGAAGATCATCCAGCAGCGAAGTTGGCCAGACGGTTCCGCATTTCGGAGCATACGCTGTACCGATGACGGAACGACTTTCTGGCCGGCGGAAAGCCCGCCCTGGCGTCGGGCAAACGCCAAGATGACCCTCGCGATCGGCAGATTGTGGAAATTCAGCGTGACCAGGTAATCGGTGAACTGACGATCGGCAATCGCGTGCCACAAAAAGACGGCTGACCCCTAGTACTGAGCGAAGCCGTTCGCAAAGCGATCCGCCAGATGACCGGTGAAAGCGAAGGTGTCCATCAAACTGGCGCCATCTCAGAAAAGCCCTAACACAGCACGGAAAGAGCACTTGTTTCCGGGAATCGTAAACGCACCAGGACTCAGTAGGAATATAATTTGAATGTGATGTTCGACGGACGGTGACGTTCGCACTTGGCTGAACAACACGGAAAAAAGTCTGTTAACAGAGCAAGCTGACGCCGTCAATGTGGGAAACGGAAATCCGCGGATAGCCTTGCGACTCCAAGCGACAGGGCAGAATAATGTTACCTGAAACAGCTAAATCACTCCTGGCAGCCGTCTGCGTCACGGCTGCCATCTCAGACAGGAGTTATGCACAGTACAACCACTCGCAACTGAAGCAGCTTGCGGCGCAGGAGATCGCTTCCGGAGCTGTGGAATACGACCCAACGACAATCCGCTTCGAAGGGGACACAATGTCCTGGCTGTTAGGATCCGTCAATTTGGATCGAGTTGGCGGGGACGTGGTCAACCATGCGGTCTATGAACAGTTTCGTGTTGCGGTAATTGCGCATGAGAAGAGAAAGCGGAGCCAAAGGAGGTTTTGGGCACCCATCTTACGTGACGTCGAGCGAGTAATCCACGAAGAGCTTGAGTACAGAAAGAGCGTGAGGATACCGGACGAGGCCAGAATCACTCACTACGGAAAGCGCATCGACGCAATCTACACCCGGGCAATGGAACGGTATGCTGCGTCCCGCGGATACAGAGCCGTCCGTGAGAAAGTGGCTTATCACAAAGGGTTTTTTGACCGCCACGTCACACTCATTCTTCCCGGCGCGGAGACTGTCCATCTTATACTTAGAACTCGATACCGATTACTTTCTATTAAACCCGGCGCGGAAATCGTTTTCTCCGTATTCCCGGCCAATGCCGAAATCATGCTTAGGGTGGGTGCCTACTATTACCGTCGACCTCCGGATGGACCGCTGAGAGAAATCAGAGTCTTGCACAACGGGACATACCACCTGTAGCAGCGCGCGTTCGTCGTTATGCCCAACAACCCCCCTCAAGCATCAGCACTCGATCCCATTCCCGTTACGCTGAAGAATTGCCGAGCACTTGTCGCATCGATTTTGGCTTTGGGCGCTGCGCCCCCGCTGATGGATCTTGTCTTTGATATCGGACCGCCATGGCCGGGTCGAAGCGGTATCTCCTATTTTACGACAATCGTGATATGGATCGTTCTGGTCTCCACTTACAGCTTGTGGAAAGATATCGCAGAAAAACGGCTGAAGCGGCGAATCTCATCACTTGCGATCATCGCGTTTTCTTGCGTTGCGATCTACGTTGTTGTGTCGGCAACCTGCGTGTACAACGCACCAGATTCAGCGAACCAGGTCGTCGGCGGATTCGGTACTTTCTTCGTACAAGAAAGACTTCAACCGCTACTTCAAGAAGATTCAGTGCAGGAGTTGTTGGAAGGGTATGGATTCGACCCTATGCAGGTGTGGGAGCCCTGGTCAGTTACTATTTGCCGATCTCTCCTGCTAATCGCATGGCTGCTCTTGTTCGGATTTCTGTCAATGTTGACTGCCACGGTAGTGTTGCTTCTCGAAAAGGAAGCCGTGCAGCGTGCTCGGTGAAGCACTACTCAGTCCACAGTCAGCTAAGAGCTGTATGGTCCCTGGCGTCGAGAGCGCGAGAAAAGTCATTGCTGTAGGCGAGAATGTGCATGAATCTCGCATACGTGTGCTCAAAGCGCAACGGGCGACAATCCCGCCAAAAGACGATCCCAGATGAAAACGAACATTAGCGGCTGGCAGCACTCGGACGACGCCTGTGCCTGCGGCGCCCAGTGCGCATCTCCATCGAAGACTCCCCCCACGGTTTCGCATTCTGGCACACTCTCGGTCGGATAGACCCGGCCCTGCCAAGTCGATCACATTGTGGCATTACCTGCGCAATTCGGTTATGCTCAAGATATCTCTGTGATGTCCCGAGACCTCAACCCGGGTGCGATACCATGATCAGCCGTTCCTATTCGTTCTGTCGAGCCGTCTCCTGGATGGCGTTGCTCGTGCCGTCGACCGTCTGCCGCACTCAGGCCGAAGAGCCGTTCGATTACTTCACCAACAATTGGAACGTCGTCGGTCTGAAGGACTACGAGTCCGGCAGTCGCATTACGCCCGACAACGAACTGGTCCTGGCGGGCAAGATGCCGGTCGAGATTCGCCTCGGTGCCGATCGGATTCCCTTGAACCGTAGGAATCCCAAGCTGGCGATGCACGGTTGGATGCCGATCATCCTGGTGACCGCCGAAGAGGGACCCGTGCGTTATGAAGTGGCGTACTGGGCAACGCCCTTGCCGGATGTGAAGGACTGGAAGGGGGCCTTCGACTGGCCGACCGAGGGCGAGAACTTCCTGAACTGGATCCAGGTGAAGGCCATCAATACGACCGATCAGCCCGTCGAGGCCAACGTGGAAGTCGCACCGAAGGCCAATGCGCAGGTGCCGAGAACGCCGGAAGAGCAGCGCGGTGCGCAGGTCGATAAGGTTCCTACCCGCCGGCACGCCTGGTCTTGGCAACTCCCGCCGGGCGGTTCGGCCGAGGGCGTGGCGCGATACCCGTTCTTCCCGATCGACGATCCGAAGAAGTACGACGAAGAGGACCCGCAGTTGTGGCTGAGCCGCACGGCGGAATACTGGCAGGGCGTGGCGGACCGTGCCACCCGCATCGAAGTGCCCTGCCGTAAGGCGAGCGAAGCGTTGCTGGCCGCCCACGTTTGCCAGTTGATCGCCAGCGACCATGGCGAGGTACACGGCGGCGAGGATTTCTACGACATCTTCTATCCGCGCGACGGCGCATATCAGGTTATGGAACTGGAGGAGGCCGGGTTGGCCGAGGCGGCCGCGAAGGCCGTGCAGCGCTATTTGGATTGCCAAGACGACGAAGGACGATTTCGCGGCGGCGGGAACCAGGGAAAACAGCTCGATGCCAACGGCCAGTCGGTCTGGACCCTCTGGCAGTACTGGAAAATCACCGGCGATCGTGCATTTCTCGAACGGGTCTATCCCCGGATGCTCCGCGCCGTCCATTGGACGATGAAGGCGCGTCGCGCGACTCCGGCTCCGTTCACCGGCGTTCTGCATGCCGCGCCCGCGGACGGCGAATGTCTCTGGGAAGCCCAGCACCACATCGTCGGCTATGACCTATGGAACCTCCGCGGGATGCTCTGTACGGCCGATGCCGCCGGAGCGCTCGGAAAAGCGGAGGACGCAGAGCAGCTCCTGGCCGAGGCGGCGGCCTATCGCAAGGATATCGACGCAATGTGGAAGAAGACGGGGCTCCCGCACTTCCCGCCGAGTTGGGAAAAGGACGGCACGCACTGGGGCAACACCGAGACGCTCTGGCCGACCGAGCTGTTCCCGCGCGACGACCCCCGTGTGGCCGCGCTGAGCCGTCACGTGCGCGAGGAGTTTGCCGGCGGGTTCATCGAAGGCACCATCCAGTGGAAGGGCCGTGGCAACGTCGAGGCCATCCATCCCTACATGGGCGCGTACACGACCATGACCGACCTGATCCGCGGCCAGCACGAGCAGGTCGTCGAGGACTTCTATTGGTACCTGTTGCACTCGACCGCCGCCCACGCATTTCCCGAAGGCATTTACTACCAGAAACGCATGGCCTGGAGCCACACGATTCCGCATGTGACCGGGGCGTGCAACTACGCCTTGATGCTGCGGCACATGCTGCTGCACGAGGCCGGCGACGAGCTGCACCTGCTCTCCGCCGTGCCCGACTGGTGGCTCGACGAAGGCCAAGAAATCCGCGTGGAAAGGGCGCCGACGCACTTCGGCGTGATGGGCTTCTCGGTCCGCGGCACGGCCGCCGGCGTGACACTCACGCTCGACCCGCCCCGACGGCAGCCGCCCAAGCGAATCGTGCTGCACCTGCCCGAGTCGCGGCCGCTGCTGGGCACGCCGCCCGAAGGCGTCGAGGTTGTCGTGCGGTCGCCGCAGAAGACGCGATGGGATTTCCCCACGGTGGTGAAGCTCTACACGGACCAGGCCGGGCCGCTGTTGAAGCCGATTCCGGGTCTGGTCCCGCTGCCGTTGGCCACAACGCTTGCCGCCGATTCGTGCCGGATGCTCGATCTGACCCCGCTGGCGAACACCGATCCGTTTCGGGCGCCGTTCGGCGTCGAGAACCCCGGCAAGTACCTCTTCACCGGCCTGCCGACCGGCGTGCAGACGGCCGCTGGCGTGCCGTTCGAGATCATCGACCCGGCGAAGAACGAAGGACGCGGGCTGGTCGTGCTCCATTCGCCGCGGGCGCCGACCCATCGCGCCTGGCCGAAGCAGGTCGAGATTCCCGTTGGCCGACAAGGCAAGCGGCTCTTCTTCCTCGGCAACGTCCACGGCTGGGACCCGCAAGACCCGGGCACGGGGCCGTGGGGGGCGGTGGCCGAATACGTGATCCACTACACCGACGGCCAGACGCAGACGGTCCCGCTGATCACCGGCCGCACGGCCGACGAATGGGCCATGCCGCCGCAAGCCGAAGAAACGACCGTCGCCTTCCGCGGCGAGCCATGGCACCTAAGCATACTCGGCGTCGAGCTGCGGCCGGTGGAAATCTCGAAGATCGTTTTCCACGACCTCGCCACCCCCGCCGCCCCGCTGCTGGCCGCGGTGACGTTGGAGCAGTAGCCTGGAAAAAGGGGACATTCTACTTTTTGCGGATAAGTAGAATGTCCCCTTTTTTTCCCGGGGCGAAACTGCGCTGCGCTGGTTCCGGCCTACGAATCTACCGATCCACGAAGACGATGACGCCCCGCGTCCATACGCACCAGACCAGCAGAACGACCGAGACGACCAGGGCCACCACGGCCAGCACGTGGGGCCAGTGGATTCTTTTGGGGCCAGTGAACTCCGGAGAATCCCAATCGATTGTCTCGCCACCGTTGGCGGTGAGCAATGCTTTCAGTGAATTTGGGGACATGCGCTCATGAAGAGGCACTACTTTGTCGACGAAGTCCACATGGGCGACCGGCTCGTCGTGGTGGAAGTAGTCGCCTTCGTGGACGTGCGGGCTTGAAATGCCTTGGCCCCGGTCGGGATTGACGCCTGCGAGGGCCTGTTCGAAGGACAGGTCTCTCGGCTCCATCCAGTTGATATCCGAGTCGGCGACTTCGACCAACAGGATGGTGTTGTCTAATCCGTCGGAGATATCACCCTCTTTCATCGGCTCGGCACCGCGCCAGGCGGCCTGAGGACCGACCACGGCAACGTAGTTCGTCAACGGAGGCTTCACAGAGCTGCCCGGACACACAAAACACGAAGGCATCTTGCACGCCAGTTTGCCGTTGTTCGGGCCGTTCCAGGGCTCGTTGAAGTTGTATTGAGAGTGTAGCCCCTTTTCCCCAAGATAGGGCAGCAACAGCACGCGCCAACTATGCATGGGCGTCCCATCAGTACCGGGAACGTATGCTGGTGGAAAGCAACCATGTTCGGCATGGTATGCGCGCAATGCGCAGGAGATCCCGTGCAGGTTGTTCATGCACTGGGTTCCCGGTGATTGTTCACCGTTAATGAGCGCCCGAGGCCACAACAGCCAGCAGACGAAGCACAGCGCCAGTGCCCCGCAAAGTCCCTTGATGCGGTGTTGATTCCAATGGACGAAGCGGATCAAGACGAGAGCGCCCACGAAAAGCAGAGCAAATACGAACCCGCTCGGCCCAAACACGGCCAGCGACGTGCAGAAGACGAGGAACACCAACAGCAGGGTTTGAAGGCTGAATTGCACTGCGGAAAGCCTGCGATGGGAGAGATGCCCTGGCCCGTGGGTTCATTGTACGATAGGTGCGGGCGAAGCCGCAAGCGGCTGTAGTGGGCGGGGGTGGCGCGACTTTGTGGCGGGCTGGAGCCCGCCCTACTCGACCAGTCGGGCGTTGAGCCAGGCGGCGCGGTCGTGTTGGTCGGCGCGGTCGGCGAAGTCGACGATCAGGTCGAGACGCTTGGCGCCGCTGAGATCGACCGAGATGGGCACCGGGGACTCGCCGCCGCGGATGATGTTGCTGGTGTGTGTTCGCTCGCGGTCGACGTAGACGCGAAAGACCACGCTGCCGCGGCCGGCGGTCGAGTCGTCGATGCCCAGGGCGGCCTGGAAGCGGCGGTAGGGCCGGTCGAGCAGGTAGGTCAACTGCGAATAGCTGTGCACGCCGATCCCCTTGAGATACAACCGCCCGGCACATCGCAGCCGGCCGCCGGCGATGTTCTCGTCGCGGCGCCAGGCGGGCCAGTTGAGGTCCAGATAGGGCTCGTGGCGCTCGGCGGCCGGCGTAAGGTCGGACAGATAGGTCGCCCGGCCGCCAAGGGGTT
>DATKZH010000105.1:0-3545 GCA_035528065.1 Thermoguttaceae bacterium
CCGATTCTGGCATCGGTGACAATTTTCTCCACACGATCGTCTGCCGCCAGTGCCACCCGTCCGCCCGCAACGCCTCGGCAACGCGGTGGGGCATGTTGAGGAGCTGGCCGGCTGCCGGATCTGGGCCTCGCCCTTGACGTAAGCTGACTTGCGTGTGTGTCCGATTTGCACGTTGGCCGCTGGCCCCCTGATTGCCGGGTCCCCCGCTGTTGCCATACGAATCCCCCAGATTCAGGAACAGCAGCCCCGTCGGGTGCATCACCCTCCGCACCTCGCGGAACACTGCTACGATCGTCTCGATGTACGCCTCGGGCGTCGCCTCGCTGCCGATTTCGTACGCCTTGAGCGGGTCGTCGGCCGGCAAGTAGCTGCGAAGTTTCCAGTACGGCGGGCTCGTGACCACGCAATGAAAGTGATCCGCCGGCAACTGCGGCAGCACTTGGAGCACGTCGCCGGCGTAGACGGTCTGGCCGTCGTGGCAGATGGGTAGATCAGCCATCCCTACGTTTGGCAGTTTGGGTAACATTTCTTGTATACACAGATGCCCCAGAATCGCGTGCTTACGGCTAGGGCGTCTCAACACTCCTGGCCGCCGGACGCCGTTTATACGGCCTTCTGGACCGCCTACGCTTGCCCTCCAGCTCATCTAACGCACGCTCGATGATGTAGTGCAGCGGAACGTGCTCGCAGTATTGATCGGGCAGCAACGTATGACCGTCGACGTACGATGCCTCGAACTCGGTTGCCAGCCTACGTAGTCTGCGCGCGAGATGTTCGGGTACGCGGATCAGGGTCCATCGCATGCGCATATCCTCAGTTGTGTCAAGATCGCCACGAGGTCTGGAATTTCTTGCGGGACGAACATTTACCCCTCCTTTGGTTTTGAAAATGCGTGTGGCGCGTATGTTGCGCGTACAGTTGGAAGTACACGCTACCCATAACCGATGACCTCATAACGACTTAACTGCCCTTGTGGCGCGTGGCGCGTACTTTCGCTTTGAAACGAAAAAAATATCCCCTATATAGAGGGCGCATTTGCCGCATCCTCGCCGCTGGCCGCGTCGCGTAACGACGCAAGTCCTTCCGGCGTAATCAGTTTGAATCGTTTCCCCCGCGCTTCCGGCGGCCGAAAATCCGTGGCGCCAACTCGTCTGAGCAGCTTGCACAGTTCTGGTCGCGTCACACGATCGGCGTCGAAGTTCAGGTCACGCCACACGAATGTCACCTTGAACACGATCCCCTTGGCCACCTTGCAGGGCCGCCCCTTCGCATCGGGGGCGGCCCCCTCCTCTACCGGGCGCGCGCGTTCCAGCTTCTCCAGGAGTAGCTCGGCTACTATCCGCCACCGCTGCTCTTCGGGGGGGGCTGTTTGGTATTCCATGTTTTTGGCAAGCCGTTCGGCGATGCTTAATTTCCATTTTCCATCAGCTCCTTGGGATCGCTTCCCCCACTGCTTGACGAACGAAGCAGTCAAAAACACGTCCGCCTGCTCGAAGACCGCGCGCTGGACTTTTGCGCCCGAGAGAAACTGTTCGGCGGTCAGTACGACGCACTTCCCCTCGGCCCTCTCGAACGTCGGGGCATGCCACTCGTATCGCGGGGGGTCCGATTGGACTTTGAAGAAAGCGAACCCCTGGGGCAGCTCACCGCTATCAGTCAGCTCGATGCCCATGGTTTCGGCGACCTCGACGTTGATCCGACGCGCCTTCTCGCGCTGCAGAATCCCGTTAAAGTCCTTCGTCAGTTTTTCGACCGGCAGCGGCGGGCTATTCCGCTCGTTGATCGCGATCGCCGAATCCAGAACGAGCTGGACCGACGCCCCGTCTTCCAGGCTGGCCATCTCGCGAAGCATCTTGCCGATGTAGCTGATTGCGAAGTCAGTTCGTCCGCCCGGCGATGTGCCGGCGAGCCCCTGTTGCCAGTGCTCCGGTGGCCGTCGCGGCTTGCCGTCCCCTGACACGGCCTCGCCGGCCAGGTCGGTCATCGCAATGATCAGCGACTCGGGGACCGGCGGCAGCTCGTCAAACTCACTCAGGGGCACGAGCCAGGTGTATGTGTCACCGTGCCAGTGGAGCGACGGCGGGAAAAGGCTATAGAGGTTCGGCGTGCAGCCGCGTATCTCAATCCGTCCGGCCTGCTTCGTGCTCGGCATGTCCGGGAGCCGCGCGAACAGGCGATGGCGGCCCCGATGCGACCGGAACACGGGGCAGACGGGCGGATCGTCGCCGATCAGGATCGTGTAGTCGGCCTCGGCCTCCGGCGAGTCGCATTCGACGTCGATCAGTCCTGACTCAGCTAGCGCCGCCGCCACGTTGGAATTGGGCCACCGCGCCCACCATCCTTTGATGATCGTCGCGTCGGTCGTCGCGTCCTTGACCCCATTGGCCGTGCGTGGATGCTTGCCCGGACTAATGCATTCGCCGGGCTTCGGCTTTCTTGGATCAGTATACTTTTTCCCGCAACTGCACACACCGTCAGAGGCAACATGCACCGGGAACACCCGTATCCCCAGCGCGGCATATTCAAGAGCGGCTTGAAGGCAGTCCGTTAGCGCGGTCATCCGTGGTTCAGTCCGTTATAACATTCGTAGGCCAGAAGATTCTTCGGTGAGATTAAGACTTGTGTCGATGCTATAGATCTTCATCGAGACTGGTTCTAATACCCTGGCTCTATCGCCATAGGCACCATGAATCGTCTTGGCGAGCGCGGCGGTCGCGCTCTCTAGCGCGCGTTCTGCTGCGGGCACGGCTGCCCGGGCTTCCTCGAGCCTCCCCTTGGTCTTTTGATACGCCGCGATCGCTTCGAGCACTTTGCCTTCCGTATTCACGACTTCATCCTTTCACAGTTCAGATAGGTCGGGTCCGATGATCTCGATCGGGATAATTAGCCAATCTCCGCGGCATCTCAGCTCGCGTAAAAACTTATTGGCCGTCCTATCACTGTTAAACAGCAGGGGTTTTCCGTCTACACACAACAACTCGCTTGGTCGCGACGTACTCATAAGCGCCCTGTGGCAGGTGAATGTTTGCACGGTCACGCCTCTACGATTTCTTCGCCGATTACGTCGGCGACTTGTACCTCCGAACGGTTGTCCGTAGCCTATGACGTTGTTCAATCCGATCGCACGTACCGCCGCAGGCGAGGCACTTGACCCGGCTGCCGTTATCAGTCTCAAGGCACTGGCTTTCCGGACAAGTGCGCTCGCACCGCCTACAGCGGTAGGTGTAGGGGCGAACCATTCACACCTCTTGGGTTTCGGGCCCCGTCACGTCGGCGGCCTGGATTTGGAAGGCGGCAAGCGTGGCCGCGTACTGTTCGGCGATGGCCGCTATGACTTTCGTCGTTTTCGCGTCGAGGCACCCGAGCATCCGCGGAGCCAGCTTGGCGTACTTGATTCCGTCGCGGTTCGTGGCCGGGGCCAGTGATAGCTCGGTCACGACCTCATGGTACCGGCAGCCGGCAGCCGCGAGCTGTGCGAGATAGTTTCGCATCGGGGCCAACGAGCCGGGCGATACGACGAGCAAGAGCGGCAGTGCCGCGCCCTT
>DATKZH010000106.1:0-14737 GCA_035528065.1 Thermoguttaceae bacterium
GAGAACGGTCGCGCGCTGGTAATCGACTGCCGCGAGGCGGGAACAGGTGAGACTCGGCGGATCATCCTTGCCTTTGACGATCAGGCTATGTGGGAAGTTGAATGTGACTAAAGGGAGTGTCGTTTTGCGTGAACTGGCAAAACCGTTCATTCCATTCTGGGCGCAGTTCTAAAAGGAAGAGCATCAGGGCGTTTGTCAGCGGCTCGACGCCAGCGCTGGCGGCTCGTCCTGAAGCATCTCTTCCGAATGGTGGATGTTCGTGCCAGTATCGCTGTCTGTCAAACATTCCGTCGGCGCGGGCCAGTATCGAATCAATGTCGAGCAGAATCCCGCTCTCAATCATTTGAACAGTGAGGGGGTGTTTTTCTAACACACGGTCAAGATGGTACTGGATGCGCGACTTATCCGATTTGCTGAGGTTGTTGAATAACATGGGCAGTTCGTGACCGAAAGTCTTTTTCTTTGATCGGCGTCTGCGAACATAATGCACGCACTTGATATACAGCTCAAGAGCAAATGCTCCATTTACCATCACCGGATAGGCGAACACGTTCGTTTCCTTTCGCTTGTCGAGCACGGTAGCTGCGCTGTGAAATCCCCACGCATTAACAAAGGCATCAAACGGATCGAGTGGTCGATAGCGTTTCTTTTTCTTTGCCACAAGCGAACCTTCTGTGCTGTGTCCCCGTCAATTCACTATGCCCCGGCTAAATGGCGTGGTGGGCTAACGATCCTGGTATGGAGAGTGGCCCGCGTCTTGGCGGCGCAGCAGCCTTATAACCTGCCGGAGGGGTCCGTCTGCGCGGATGGGATCGTAACCCCCTCTCTCCGCTTGGCTACTTCCTCTTGCGCTTTGCGGCTTTGAGGAGTAGTTCCCGAGCCCATGTTGAGGTTCCGCCTCCAGCGGCAGCGTCCAGCGTTTCTCGCTCGCCTTCAGTGAGGCGTATGCGCAATTCCGCCGTGCGGCGGTCCTCTGGCTTCTTCGGTGGTCTTCCGCGTAGAGTGTTCATGACATAAGTATAGCAACAAAAAAACTGCTGACAAGGGGGTTGACTCTGCCTTTTTCGTTGCTACAATAAAGGTGGAGATTGGAAATGGACACAGACACGAAAAAACCCGGAATCGGCTGGAACCGACTCCGGGCCATGAAACCAGGCTGGTCGCCCAGAATTCACGAGTGGTATCTGAATTCTACCGCGAACCGGCCGCAGAAGCAAAGGCTGGTTCAATGGCCAACGTACTCCCCCGAGACAAGCAGATTGCCGTCCTGCAACACCTCGTCGAGGGCAACACCCTCCGCAGTACGTCCCGACTGACGGGTGTCCACCGAACCACGATCATGCACCACATGATCCGGTTCGGCGAGGGCTGCCAAAGGCTCATGGACATCCGGTTCCGCAACCTCACGCTAGAGCACGTCGAGCTGGACGAAATGTGGACGTTCGTCGAAAAGAAGCAGGCGAGGCTCACGGTTGACGAGAAGCAGGAACGCCACGACATCGGCGACATCTACCTTTGGAGTGCGGTCGACCAAAAGACCAAGCTGGTTCCCGCTTTCGTGGTCGGGAAGCGATCCGCCGACAACGCCCGTCGGTTCCTGCGAGCCGTGGCCAGCCGGCTCGCGTTCCCTGGCCCCCACGACACGGACAGCCACCACTTCCAGCAGGGCGGATACCGGCCCATCGTCCAACTCAGCAGCGATGCCTTCGCCGCCTACCCGGAAGCGGTCGACCTGGCCTTCGGGCCCTACGCCAAGTACGGCCAGCTTGTGAAGGACTACCGCAACGCTGAGCAGCCCGGCCGCTACGCCCCACCCGAGATGGTTCACGCCGATCGGCGCGGGATATTCGGGATACGGGAGTACGAAGAGTGGTCAATCTGCACGAGCCACGTGGAGCGTCACAACTGGACCGTGCGGACCCTGCTCAAGCGGTTCACGCGGCTCTCGCCCGGGTTCTCCAAGAAGCTCGACAACCTCAAGGCTGCCGTGGCCATGTTCATGGCCTACTACAACTTCGTGTGGCGGACTCGCTACCCAGACGACAGCGGGCGGAGGGGGCAGCTACGCCCAACGGCGGCGATGTTGGCCGGCGTAGTCGACACGCTCTGGGATTTTGAGCGGCTGTTTGGCGAGGTGATGGGTTAATTCCAAAGAGGGGTTGCCCGTTGGGCCATTCCGTCGTAAAATGGGCCTCGCGAATAACGTCTTGTTGGGCTCCGCTGAAGACTCGGGAGCGAAATCTTCAGCGGAGCCCCTCTTTTTGTCCAAAGTTCGGCTGGACAGGGGTGGCCATTTTGCGTATCGTCTTTGCTGATGGAGTGCGTCTGGACAGCGAAAGACGTTATTCGCAGTGACTCTCTCGCCTCTCTGGCGACACTCTCCAAATAGAAACGCCGATTGACGGTTCGCCCTGCGCAGAAAGAACCGCCGACGCTGCACGCCGACGGTTCTTCCTGGATGGCAGACCGAGCCGCCAGGCGGCAACGGAGAGCCACTTCCGCAATAGTAATAGTCTGGCCTCCGTCCGTTGCCGTGTCAATCGGGCATGGAGGGCACAGCTATGTCTGTGCATCAACTCCGAATGGCGGCCGCTCGCTTGCGTTCGCAGGCCCGCCGCGTTGAGCAGGAGTGCCGACAGGCACGATACCGGCTCCAACGCGACCTGCAACGCCAGCAGGCCGAACTACGCAGAGCGTTGAATCGCTTGCGTAGTCTGTGACCCACGGTCACGGCCCACCCCTGCCTCTCTGGTGGGGGTGGGTTTTTCCCTTGGCGCCCAGCCAAACTGTACCACTACCGCAGGACGCCCTTCGTTGACGCTGGTTCCCTCCGGCAGTAGAGTGAGTCGGGCTCCACGTGTCATCTTTCCCCACGTCAACAGCGGGGGGTCTTCCATGAAGCAACCCTCGAAGATCGTCGGGCTTCTGCGGGGCTCGGTGGGGGGCATTCTGGGCGGCGTTCTGGGCTACTACGCCTTCGTCTGGCTCGGCCGGCACGGCTTCTATGCCCTCATCCTGCCCGGCAGCCTCGTCGGGATGGGGTTTGGAGTATGTTCGGGGCGAAGATCGCTGGCTGGCGGAATCGCATGTGGGCTGTTCGCAGTGGCCTTGGGCATCTTCACCGAATGGCGATGGCGCCCGTTCGCCGCCGACCAAAGCCTCGCCTTCTTCCTCGTGCACGTCCACAGACTGTCGCCGGTAACGGTCGCCTTGATCCTGCTGGCCGGGGCATTCTCCTTCTGGCTCGGGTCGGGCCCGGGGCGTGACGCGGAGGAGGAGCAAACGCGGGCCGACTGGGAGCGCATCGAGGAATTGGCGCGACGTGAGAAAGCGGCGCGACGTGGGGAATCGGATGCCACGGATTCCGAGCCGTAGCGGACGGATCGTCTTGCCGCCCGCTCACCCCGTCACCTGGTCACCCCGTCACCCCATCACGTCAGAAGCCCAAGCCGGGGCCGTCGAGCACGTGGGTACCCAACGTGCCGTCCGTCACTCGGAACATGGGAGGGAACCGGTCCGACCAGCCCTCGTTGGCGGCGGGGCAGTACTGCCGGGCGTTGCCTTCGATGGCGGCGATCGTGGGAATGCGAGCCGAGAGGGAAGCCGAGTGCAGGAACGACGCGCCCGGGCAGGTCAAGTCCTGGACGCAGAGGAACATCTTGTACTTCTGGGCGGCGGCCCCCATCAACAGGGCCTCGCTGTGGCCTTTGCACGCCTTCAGCGCCACGCCGGAGTAGCCCAGCTCGCGGGCCAACAGCAGGCTCTCCAGGTCGACCAGCGACTCGTCGATCACCACCGGCTTGAGCTTGGCCGCCTCGTGCATGCGGGCCTCCCGGTTGGCCTTCAAATCGCGACTGGTGGGCTGCTCGATGTATTGGAGCCGCTCGAGGGCCCGCGGCGATCGCTCGCCGACTTTCGCCAAAAAGTCCAGCACGTACTCGACGTTCTCGCACCGCTCGTTGAAATCGGCCGAGTAGCACCACGACTCGCAGCCGCGGGCGGACTGCGCCTCGGTCGCCACTCGCTCGATCGAGACCACCCGATCCACGTCCCACTGGAGGTTGTCCCCGTTGAGCTTGATCTTCAGGTGCGTCAGCCCGTCGGCCGCGATCCACTCGGGCAGCGTTTCAGGCAGTCCGTCGTCGATGCGGGCGGCAACGTCCGCGTCGGTCAGCGGGTCCAGTGCGCCGATCAGGTGATACAGCGGCATCGACGGCTTGGGCGTCCGGAGCGTGTACTGATCGAGATACTCCCCGGCGAACTCGTCGGTCAGGTACGCCGAGAGGTCGGAGTTGACGAACTCCTCGCCCAGCAGATTGTACGAGTTCTCCCCCAGGGTCTTCCCGTATGCATCGTGAATCGCAGCCTCCAAGGGACTGGCGGCCACCAGTTGGGCCAGCCGGGGCATCGGCTCGGCCAGCCCGGCCGCCGCGGTGACTTCGTCGGCTTCGGGCTGGTAGCGCTCGGACAACTCGTGGGTGATCTCCAGCGGATGCCCGATGCCCTGATACTGGTTTGCCGCGCGGACCAGCCGCTGGCCCAGTTCGGTCATCGCCGTCAGGGTCGACTCAACCGAGAGCTTCGCGGTGGGCCAGCCCCAAACGTTCCCCATCGGCATCGACCCGAAGCCTTGGCCCCGGCGACCGTCGCGGGTTTCGACGTCCGCCGTGACGTTGAGCAACACGGCGTCGGTGACCACGCGTCCGCCGAATTTGATCGGCGTACGATAAGCGTGGCGCTCCGTTTCGGCCCTTACTTCCAGCAAACGGATATCGGTCGCCTTGGACACGGGAATCTCCTATTTCAGGAACTCGATACACAGCAACGGGAGCAACGAGCGGATCGTGATGGATCGGTTAGACATGGCGCGAAGCTCGCCGCGATCGCGCGGACCTCGGCCGTGCGCCTCGCATCCTCCGCGGGCAGGCCGACGCTCAAACGAGCTCCTTCCGGACTGCCCAAACTGCCGCCTGCGTGCGGTCCGAAACGCCGATCTTGCGGAGAATGTGCTGGACGTGTTCCTTGACCGTCTCGTAGCTGATGTGCAGCGCCTGGGCGATCTCCTTGTTCGTCAACCCCAGGGCCAATTGACGCAGCACCTCGCTCTCCCGTTGCGTCAGCGGCACTTCGACGTCGGCGGCCAGTCGCGGCGTGGCCAGAGCCCCGGTAACGCGTCGCAGCTCATCCCGAGTCCAGGCGCTCTCGCCCGCCGCAGCGCTGCGGATTGCACGAATCAGTTCGTCGCGGGTGCAGTCTTTCAACACGTAGCCGCTGGCACCGTAAGCGACCGCCCGCGCGATGTAGGTGGGATTGTCAAACGTGGAAAGCATCAGCACCGGCATGTCCGACTTCGCGAGCTTGATGCGTCCCAGCGCGGTCAATCCGTCGGTTTGGGGCATGCGGACGTCCAGCAAGACCACGTCCGGATTGTTTTCCTCCGCGTACTTGATCGCGGCGTCTCCGGTCCCCACTTCCGCGACCACCTCGATTTCCGTGCCGGCCAGAAGGCTTCTGAGGCCACAGCGGACCACCTCGTGGTCGTCGGCCACCAATAGCTTAATCGTGCTCATTCCATACTCCGATCGTTCGTGATTGCGGCTTCTCCAGCAGGGTAGGCGAGAGGCAGGTCGACGAACACTCGGGTTCCCTCCCCAGGCGCACTGTCGATCTCCGCCCGGCCTCGCAGCAGCCGAGCACGCTCGCGAATCCCCTCCAAACCAAGACGCTTCCTCTCGATGCGGGCCGGGTCAAATCCCACGCCCCAGTCACGGATCTCGATCTGGATCCGATCGTTCCTCTGGGACAGGCGTATTTCAGCCCGGTCCGACTTGCTGTGCCGCCTGACGTTGGTAATCGCCTCCTGGGCGATCCGATAGATCGTCGTCTCCAGGAGCGCCTCCAGACGTTCAAACTGCACGTCTGCGATGAACTTGATCGACGGCCCGTTTTCTGCTTGCTCCTTGATCAAGCACTCAATGGCGGCGACCACTCCGGACTGTTCCAGAACCAAAAGCCGCAGGCCGCTAATGAGCCGTCGCCCCTCGCTCACCGCCCTCCGCACCAGCTCCAACGCCAATTCGATCTGGTCGCGAGCAGGGCCCGGCGGGACTTGCCCGGTCTCGAGCGCCGCCTCCAAATGCATGTGCGCGCCGGTTGCCTCCTGGACCAGCCCGTCGTGAATCTCGTAGGCGACCAGCCGACGATCCCACTCTTGAGAGCGGAGGAGGTCTTCCATCAAGCGCCATCGAGCGGTTTCCTCTTGCTCGCTCGGTTGACGCTTTGTCAGGTCAATCGCGATCCCCACAGCGCCGACGATCCGGCCGGCAGCATCGCGAAAAGGCGCGTACGAGCCGGCCAGAACCGTGCCGTCTACCTCGATCGTGGAGGTGAACGATTCCCCGGCTAGGGCTCGACGCGTGTCGCTCGGGATCTGCGGCACCTCGGCAAACAGCTCGTCCCCGGATCGACCGATCTCTCCGCCGGGCTCCAATCCGAGCGCGCTAAGCTTCTTACCCTCCGCGAGTATGAGTTTGCCGTCGCGGTCTACCGCCCACACCATCATCGGGACGCCAGCCAGGATCTCGTGGAGCAGTTCCTTGTCCCCCAAGGGCGGTGCATCGGCGGGGCAAGCATTTGTCGCCTTCAGCGCGGCCGACTCCCGATCATTGGCGCTGACATGGCACCAAGCTGCCGTTTTCTCGCCCAGATCCCCGCATTCCAGCGACGCATCACCACCCGATCGGACCCTCTCGCCCACCACGCCGTCTTCCAAGTCGGCCACGCGGTGGCGCAACCATGCCAATTCGCCGATCAGTTCGGCTCGAGTCTTCGATGAATCGTCCGTGGTCATTTCTGCGAGGCTTCTCGCGTCCGCAAGCGGTTCTGCGGCAAATGCCGGTTCTTCCGGGCTGTTCACTACCCGCCAGGGCTTAGCGGCTACCCCATAAGGTGCGACGGCATCTAGTGGGGTCTGCCGTCTCCCTGAAGCGTGTCCCTCCAAATGACGATCCGACCCACCCTCCGTCAATGATAGCAGAAACTGCCTTGGGGGTCACCCCTCCACCCAAATTCCAGGGAGCGCGGCCAATGGTCCCGATCAACGAGAATCGTACCCCCCCCAAAGAACTGAATCAGGGCCCAGTTCGCCAAGCAGATCTGATGCATGGTGCCAAATGTGCCTCGAAGAATCAACCCAATTTAGGGGAAGCGACCACCACGAGGAGCTAGGATGCGATGCTATCACGACGACGCTATTCAACGCGTCCGGGCACCGAACCCCCCATGCGTGCTATTCGTCTCGGGCATGCCATTGGGCGGCTTGAGGGGCTCGAGGGGCTCGTGAAGAGCAGTTGCTTGCCATTTTGGGCATTTCGTCGACCTGCCACGCCGCGCCTGCTGGTCGAGACTTGAGCGCCCCGTAGAATAGTCTTGAGTTGTCGGACGACGGGATTGTCAGAAGAGGGAGTTCGGCGGACGCGCCTCCCGGAATTGCGAGGGGCTTGCCACCCGCAACTCGTCGGGGCGCGACGCACTCTCTACACCGAATCCTGGTATGGCCCACGTAGGGTCACGCTCCTCCCCGTCAGGTGAGTGTTCTCGCATGGCGGAGGACGGCGTTGATGCACCGACCGTTCGGCGCCGCAAGCGGGAAACGATTGGCAGAACCGGCCGGGTATTGACCGGGCGCTGTGCAAGGGAAGGGGCCCATGCCGCGACACACAGACAAAGGGTTTACCCTGGTCGAGCTGTTGGTCGTGATCGCGATCATCGGGATTCTGATCGCGCTCATGCTGCCGGCAGTGCAAATGGCCCGCGAAGCCGCTCGTCGCACGCAGTGCGAGAATAACCTGAAGCAGTTGGGCCTGGCCACCCACAACTTCCACGGTGTCCATCGACGTTTTCCGCCCGGCTACGTGGGAACTAAGGTGCTCACCGGCCCTCCCACGACGGACGCTCAATGGGTCGGGCTGCTTGTCTTCCTCTTCCCTTACTGCGAGCAGGGGAACGTCTACGATTCGATCGACACCGACAGCGCGGACTACGAGGGCGTCTCCCTGTTCGACGTCGATGCGGTCACGCGAACGCCCTCCCCGCAAATCACGCCCTGGTTCTGGAGAAACGAGGCTTGGCGCGTCGCACACCAGAGAATCGGCCAACTCCTCTGCCCTTCGGCCGCGGGCGCCGAGGCGAGACAGGGCATGGGCCTGTTTCTGCACACCTCCGACATGGGCCAGGGGCACGCCCGGCTCTGGATTGCCCATATCCCGAACGCGGGTAGGGACCTCGGCCGAACCAACTATCTGGGCGTTGCGGGAGGCATGGGCGTCGTAGGATACGAGCCCTGGGATCGGTGGAGGGGCGTATATACCAATCGCTCCAAAATCAGCTTCCGCTCGATTCGCGACGGTTCGAGCAACACGCTCATGTTCGGCGAAGCCGCGGGCGGGAAACCGCAACCCGACTTCTTCTACTCCTGGATCGGATGTGGGGCAATGCCGACGGCCTGGGGCCTCGAGGAACTCGCAACCGACGGCTGGACCCAGTTCAGCAGCTACCATCCCGGCGTCGTTCAGTTCTGCCTCGCCGACGGGTCCGTGAAGGGCATTTCCCGACAGATCGACAGGGACGACGCTTTCATCCCGCTGTCGAGCATCGAGGACGGCAAGACGACGCCCGGCTATCCGTGATCGTGATTCTCAAACCCCAAGCGCGGAGTTGAAAACAGGGGACTGGCTCCGAGCCCGAATCCGCTCGGGGCCGGGCGAGAACGCTGGCGGCGACGTGCCTCCCCTTTTTCAGGCTGCCGCACTTCCAGTGTGAGGCGATTGTATCGTCAGATGGCCAATTCCCGGTAGCCGTTTTCGAGCTTGCCGGCCAACACGAATCGAGCCAAGGGACCCAACAATGCGCACAATCTGCTCTGTTCTGCTCAGTCTGCTCTTGATCGGGTTGCTCCCCGGATGTGGTGGCGGGGACGATTCGAGTGACACGAGCGACCAGCCGCCACAAGCGGCCCCTTCCGCAACGGACGCCCCCGCACCTCCCCCACCCCAATAGAGTTGCGGGAACACCCCAAGCGGAGTCGGCCGCACTTCCTGCCTTGCCCGTTGGCTTCGCCACGGCTCCCCCCCCTCCTGCCCCGGCGAAGCACGCACGCGGGAAGGCTGCCGTGTTCGGTCCGACGCGTAGGGCTGGTGCCTCGACGGACCTCGCTCCGCCTTGCGAGATTCCCCGAATCCGGTGGCCTTCTCAGGGTCGTCGGTTGGCCCCGGTGTCGGCATCCGCACCCCGGCTGGGGCTTCCCGGCTCGTGGCGAATTCGGTTGCGTTTCGCGCCGTTGCTGGGATAATGGTAGGGTCGCGTAATCCGCCGACCGATGGGTGCACGTTCCGCAGCGGGGGGGAGAAGGGGAGACCATCATGTCTGGGCCAAAGAGGTTCCTCGTGGTCTGCGGGGTGGCCGTTGCCGCGCTGCTGCTGGTCCGCAGCGTCTGGGGGCAGGAATTCCAGGAGGTCAAGAGGCCTGACGGCACAACGATCAAAGTGCCGGCGAACATTCCGCCGCACGTGCTGGAACGCATCCGCTCGGGCGGCGGACCGGGAGGGCCGAGACCGGAGCCCGGGAAGCCGGACGAGAAGGGGGATGCCAAAGAGCAGGAAGGCGGCGAGGAGGACAAGGACAAGGACAAGAAGAGCGAAGAAGGCGAGCAGAAAAAGAAGGACGAAGGGAAGAAGGACGAGAAGGAGTCGGAGGAGAAGCCCGAGCCGATCAAGCGCGAGTCGGCTCCGCCCAAGGAGGCCGATCCCAAGGAGTTGGAAGTCCGGCCCGACGCACGGGGCATGGTCCAGTTCAATTTCGTCGGGCAGAAATGGCTCGACGTGCTCGAGTGGCTGGCCCTGATCTCCGACATGAGCCTCGACTGGCAGGAGCTGCCGGGCGACTATCTGAATCTCACCACCCAGCGGGCCTACAGCGTTCGGGAGACCCGCAACCTGATCAACCAGCATCTGCTGGCCCGGGGCTTCACGCTGCTCAGCCGCGGTGAGATTTTGTCGGTCGCGAAGATCGACAAGCTGGACCCCAGCATGGTTCCGCGCGTGGAGCCGGACGAGTTGGCGGAACGGGACTCGCACGAGTACGTCAAGGTGTCGTTCTCGCTGGATTGGATGTTGGCGGAGAAGGCCGTCAAGGAATTCGAATCGATGAAGAGCCCCAACGGCAAGCTCACTTCGCTGGAGGCGACCAACCGATTGGAGGCCATGGACGCGGTCACCAACCTGCACGACATCTACCGCGTGCTGAAGGAAGAGCAGTCGGGAACCGGCCAGGAGCGTCTGGTCCGCGAGTTCCTGTTGGAACATACCGGCGCCAAAGAGGTTCTCGAGACGTTGCAGGAGCTCCTGGGCATCCAGAAGAAATCGAGCGGGTCGCCGAAGCCGATGACCCCGGATCAGATGCGGGCCCAGCAGGAAGCGATGAGGCAGGCCGCGGAGCAGGCCAAGCAGGGCAAGGGCGGGCCTTCCCCGAAGGACAAGCCGGACGTCTACCTGGTGGCCAACACGCGCACGAACAGCATCCTGGCCAACGCCCCTCCGGATATCATGGCGAAAATCGAGCAGGCGATCGAGGCCCTCGACGTGCCGTCGGATCGTGCCCATTCTCTGCTTCGCAACATGGGGCGGATGCAGGTCTACCGTCTGGAGTCGGTCGAGCCGGAACCGCTGATCAAGACCCTGGAGGAACTGGGCGAGCTCGATTTCGACACGCGACTCGAGGCCGACAGAGAGAACAACTCCATCATCGCCTATGCCTCCCTGGCCGATCACCTGACGATCAGGGCCTTGGTCGAGCAGCTCGACGGCGGCGGTCGCCGGGCGGAAGTGCTTCCGTTGACGGCGCTCCGGGCGGAATCGGTCGCCAAGATCGTCGACTTCATGATGGGCGGCGGGAGAGAGGAAGAGCAGGATCGGTCTCGCAGCAGCCGATCGTTCAATCCGTGGGATCGTTACCGAAGCTCCTCCTCGCGCCATGGCGACGACGAACACACCGATCGTTTTCGTGTGGATGCCGACACGAAGAACAACACGCTCGTCTTGTGGTGCAACGAGTTCGAGCTGCGGAAAGTGGAGGACTTGCTGGAAAGGCTCCGCGAAAACCAGTGGGAGGGCCCCGATCCGAGCACGGTCAAGATCTACCGCTTGATGACGCTCGATCCCCAGCCGTTCGTCACCACCCTGGAGGAAATGGAGACCTTGGGATTCCAGGCCAGGCTGGAAGTGGACGAGGAGAACAACAGTATCGTCGCCTACGCCTCCGAGTCCGACCACGCCAAGATCCAGGAGCTGATCGAGCAGCTCGACGGCAGCGGCCGGCAATTCCACGTGGTCCCGCTGCGGCGACTCGAGGCCGACGACGTGGCCGGCACCATCGCGTGGATGATGGCCGGCAAAGAGGATGAGCAACAGTCGGGACACAGCAGAAACTACTATTACTACGATATCTACGGCTCGTCCGGTCGAGACAAGGATAAGAAGACGGATGAGTTCCGTGTCGACGCCGACGTGGAGTACAACCGGCTGCTCCTCTGGGCTAACGAGATCGAGATGGCCGAGGTGCAGAACTTGCTCGTGAAGCTCGGCGAGGTTCCTCCGGAAGGCGGCGATTCGAGCACGGTTCGAGTGCTCGACGTCTTGCCGGGCCCCGAAAAGGACAAGCTCTTGGAACGGATCCGCCGCGTCTGGCCCTCGCTGGCGCCCAACCCGTTGGTGACGCCCGAGCCCGAGGAGTCCGAAGAGTCCGAAGAGAAGAAAGTGGGAGAAGGCGAACAGAGCGAGGGATCGAAAGAGAAAGGGACGCCGGCCAAGTCGCGCCCGACGACCGCGGCCAGCGCCGCGACTGCGCCCGCTTCACCCGCGGTTGACGGCTCGCATTCGAGCGCCCTTCGCGTCGCCGCCGCAGACTCCGACGGGCCGGTCTTCCGATTCGCCCAGCTCGAGCAGAAGAGCGCGGAGTCGGCCGCTTCTCAGGAGAGCGCGGAGTCGGCCCCGCCATTGCCCCCGAAGAGCGCGGAGTCGCAAGCTCCTCAAGAGCCCGGCGACGCGGTTTCTCAGAAGAGCACGGAAACCAAAGCTTCCGACAAGCCCTCAGAACCGCTCCCAGAGGAGAACGCAACGCAGAAGGTCGGCGAGTCGTCGGCAGAGCCGGTTCAGCAGAAGGCCACCAGCGCGGAAGCCTCCCCGGAGGCCGAGAAGCAGCCGGCCCCGCCGGCCGATTCCCCGGCAGCGCCGGCCGAAGCTCCCTCGGAGTCGGAGCAACCGCCAGCCGCCGCGCCGACCGATGACGCCCGCAACCGGCCCCCGGTCAGCATCACCGAAGCACCGGACGGTCGGCTGATCATCACGTCGGAGGACACCGAGGCGCTGGACCAGCTTGAGGACCTGATATCCCGGCTGGCCCCCCCGCGCAGAGACTACCACGTGTTTGAGTTGAAGTTCGCCGAGGCGTACTGGGTGAAATGGAACTTGGACGACTTCTTCAAGGAGGAAGATAAAGAGAGTAATTCATCCTCCCGGTATTACGACTATTACTGGGGCCCTCAGTCGTCCGGGTCCGGGGAAACCTCCCGCCGGCTTTCCAAACGGCGGCCCTTGAAGTTCATCTCCGATGACGACACGAACACGATCCTCGTCCAAGGCGCCACGCCGGACCAGCTTCGAATCATCGAGGAACTGATCGAGCTCTACGATCAGCCCCCGTCGACCGACTCCGAATCTGCCCGCAGGACGGAGGTCTTCCAGGTCCGCTATTCGAAGGCCGACGTCGTGGCCGAGGCGGTCAAGGAGGTCTACCGCGACCTGTTGAGCGACCGGGACAAGGCGCTGGCCAACAGGGGCCAACAACAACAACAGAAAACGGAAAGCCGTTACAGCTACACGTACGTGCTCGGGGACGAAGGGGACGAACGCAAGATGCCCCGGTGGAAGGGCTATCTATCGGTCGGCATCGATACCCTGTCGAACACCCTGATCGTCTCCGCGCCGGAGTTCCTGTTCCGCGACATCGAACGACTGATCACGGATCTTGATGAGGCGGCCAAACCGACCGACGCGGTCCAAGTCCTGCAACTGGGCCGGGGCGTCAGTGCCTCGGTCGTCCAAGAGACGCTCTCCAAGGTTCTCGCCGAAGCCGCTGCCACCAAGCGTTCCGGCGGCGAGGCCAAGAGGGCCGGGCAGGGCGCGCCCGGACCGTCCGGCGAGCATCGGGGCCCGGCAGCGAATTGAGTCGGTTGGCGTGCCGCGATTCGGCTCGCGTATTCCTCCTGCTTCGTGCTTGCTTCCCCGTCTTCCCGGAATGCCCCGCCGCAGTCAATAGTTGGGATTCCGGGGACACGAACCGATTATGGTCGTTTGAGTAATTTCGATGGACGTCCTGGTTTTCCAGGACGGAGCCTGCGGCCGACCGTTCGCTCCAGACGCTCCACAAACGTCGCACTGCCCAAGGGGGAGCCGGTACGGCCGTGCTCTCGCAAATCGTGTAGCTCCTCCTCAGGGATCGCACTGTTCAAGAAGCCTCGCCAATCGGCAACCATCGCCAGCAGCGGAGCGACTCGGACCAATCCGTCGTCGCGGCCCGACAAGTGGGCTCTTGCACTGCTCCAACGCCAATCTCCGGCATCGGGTGCCAGACCGGCGCGGACCGGATTCAACTCCACGTATCTTGCCGCCGCCACCAGGTACGGCTCGTCCATCACGAAGGAAGCAAAACGGCCCTGCCAGAGGTAGCCCCGCCATCTCTCGCGGAAGTTGATCCGCCGCGTATAACGCCGATGAGCCTCGCCGATGGCCCGCGGAGAGCGCGTCCTCCGACTGCGGCACGGCGATCAGATGAATGTGATTGGGCATCAGGCAATAGGCCCAGATCGCAACCCCACGCTCTCGACACCACTGGACCATCAGCTCGACATAGGCCGAGTAGTCCTCGTCGAAGAAAAACGTCTGCTGCCGACGATTCCCACGCTGGGTTACGTGATGCGGCAGACCCGGAATGACCAATCTCGCTAATCTAGCCATGCCGGGACCCTACTGGATCTTTCCCAGTATGCCAATATCGGTTCGTGTCCCCGGAATCCTGTCCTTTTCAAGGAAGAAAGGTGAATATCACGCGGACACGTTCTTCACCAAACTCAGAAGAAAGGTATCGTACAGCGCCGAGAAACACGCGAACAGACCGTACCAAGTCTGATTCCAGAATCGCTGCATGGGAGATCGCGCTGAACAACTCTGCGGCACTGAGCCATCCCACGTAGTCTTCGAGTCCCATCCACTGCCGCAGCTCAGACGCCTGGGCCACGAACTCCGGAAATCCACGAAGCGTGACCATTGGCTCCGTGAACCGATTTTCGGGATCATAGCCAAGAGCAGCGAAAAAGCCCATCTCGCCACAGGAGGACAACGCATAATCCTCCCGCATGATCCAAATCCCGGGATTATGTGAGAACGGCGGGTCGCCATCCGGTGTATCGTCGTCAAAAGCAATGCACGCTTCGAAGAGTATTCCCATTAGCGCGTCCTCCAACCGCGTAGTGGAAGCACTATGTGAGTTCCGGACCGGGTGGCCCCGGGCGGTTGCCCGCCCGGGGCTCCCACAGACCCGAACGTGCGCGATTAACGCATTCGGTTCCTCAGGTTATCCGTTCGCTACGCCTCGGTACACCGAGTGGACTGCCCGCAGGTAAGGT
>DATKZH010000107.1:0-2918 GCA_035528065.1 Thermoguttaceae bacterium
GCTTCGTCGGCAAAGCCGGACAGGATCACGCGGGGATTGTCAGCCATGGGAGACTCGCATGGGTTCGGGAGGATCGATTCGAGAAAACGGATCAATTCATATTGTCCAACCCTCGGCGGCCGTTGCCAAGGGGGGCCGCTCGCGGCTTCCCACACCGTCACTTCCCGAGCCGCTAGCCCCCTCCGCTCCCCGATTGCAACAACGACGCCGAATCCCGATCCAGATAAACCATCGCCCGGGCGTGCTCCTGGAGGATCGAAGCGGGCAACTCGGGCGTCACCGGGCCCTCGATCGCGCCCCGGACGGCCTCGGCCTTTCTCCGGTCGGGCACGCTGCAAATAATGGCCGCCGAACGCATGATCTGCCGGATCGACATCGAAATCGCCTGCCGGGGAACGTCGTCCAAGGTATCGAACCACCCCTCGCCCAACTGCTGCCGGCGGCAGGCTTCGTCCAGGTCGACCACCAGATACGGCTCCCCGGTCCGGAAATCGGCCGGCGGGTCGTTGAACGCCAGGTGCCCATTCTCCCCGATCCCGATAAAAGCCACGTCGATCGGGTGGGAACGGATGATTTCTCCCACCCGACGACACTCGACATGGGGGTCAGCTTCCCCGTCGATGTAGTGGAACGCCGCCGGCCGTTGCCCCAACTGATTGACGAAACGCTCCTTGAGATACTTCCGAAACGAGGCCGGATGCGAGATGGGCATGCCGATGTATTCGTCGAGGTGAAACGCGGTGACCGCCGTCCAATCGATCCCCCCCGAAGCGACCAGTTCGCCGAGCACCTCGAACTGCGAGGCCCCCGTGGCCAGGATGATGTTCGCTTTCCCGCGATGTCGGATCGCCTCTCGGATCAAGGTCGCTCCGTCAGCAGCCGCCCTTCGGCCGAGTTCTTGCTTGGTCTCACAGATATCCACTTGCACGGCAAGGCTCCTTTTCTCGGTTTCGCAGGGTGCGTTTCACGCATCCTACTTCGGCATCCATTTGGCTGCGTCCGGTCTTCGAGGCTGGGAGCCGCGGGGTCCTAATGCGCGGCGAGCCGAAGCAGCCGACGTCCAAGAGCAGAACAACGCCGCGGAAAGCTTGGCCATGGTGATGTCTCCCTTCGATCAGTCGATTTCTCGGGTCCATTATGCCCGTTCTGCCCCCAAAAAGAAAGCTGCGGGGCCGGCCATCGTTTCGTCATTCGTCATTCCCCATTCGTCATTCGTCATTCCCCCTCCTACAAGCTCCACCCTTCGCGGTACTCGCGTTTCAAAGCCGCCGTGGCCACGCGACTGCGGGTCATTGACGCCCCGCTGGAGTTCTGCTAGCCTTGCACTGAAAGCGGTGGTTCCCCGGCGGCGGCACGCTCCCGGTCGAGTCGGGCCGACCGTGTCGATGCTGCCGGTGGGGTAATCCCGGATATCGGCCGGAACCTTGGGGGGGACAGCCATGACTGCGGGGCCTATCTTCATCTCCCACGCCTCGGCCGACGACGGGTTCGTCAAGCAGTTGCGCGTCTTGCTCGAACGGCTGCACCTGCCCGTCTGGGTCGACTCCCGCAACCTCCGCGGCGGCGACGAACTGATGCCGGAAATCCGAGCGGCGATCGAACAGGCCGGCAGGGTCATCGGCGTCTTTAGCCCCGCGACGATCAACTCCCGCTGGGTCAGCCGGGAAATCCGCCACGCCCTCGAGGTCGCCCAACGGCGTGGAGACGACCACTACGCGGTGATCCCGATCCTCCTGCCGGGCATGGAACCGGCCGCGTTGGACCACTGGTTTGGCGAGGAACCGGTCGCGGTGAAAGTCGAACTCGGTCCCGGCGGACTGGACGAGGCCGCGCCGCGATTGGCCGCCGCACTGCGGATCGAGTTGCCCGACGACTTCGAGCCGGCGGCCGAGGTCCGAGCCGAGCCGATCGAAGAACTGCGGCTGAAGCTGAGCGACCCGATCGAGGAGACGGCCGGGGGCGAAACCCGGCTGAAGGCCACGGCCGTTCTCCACTACGACCCGGCCGACCCGCACGCCCGCGAGGTGGAGAGCAAGCGGTTCCCGTTTACCGCGCCGCTGGGCCCGATCGAGAAGAACGACCTCCGTTGGTACCTCGAAGAGTTCTTCCGCTGGCCGGTGGGGCTGTTCGTCGAGCGTGCCGGGCGGGTCGAGAAGATGCTGCCCGCGTGGGGCCGGCGGCTCTACGAGGCAGCCCTGGCCCCGGCGGCCGCGCGCGAGGCCCTTGCCGCCTGGCAGCAATCGGCCGGCGGGGCCCAGCGGCGTTTCTCGGTCGAGGTCGATAGCGACCTGCCGGAAGGGACGACCGACGGGCAGCAGGCCGCCGCCCGGCAGGCCGCCTGCGGTCTGTTCTCGCTGCCCTGGGAATTGCTCCACGACGGCCGCAACTATCTGTTTACCGGCGCCAAACCGGTGGGCGTCCGCCGCCGACTGCCGCCGCGGCGTCACGAGCCGGGCAAGCCGGCCGCGCTGCCCATCCGCGTGCTGCTGCTGAGTCCCCGGCCCGAGGACGCGCGGGCCCGGTACATCGACCATCGGGCCAGCGCGCTGCCGCTGGTCGCCGCGATGGAAGGGCTGGGCGACCTGGTCGAGCTGACCGTGCTGAGCCCGCCGACCTTCCCGGCGCTCGATCAGGCGCTCTCCCGGGCACAAGAGCGCGGCGAGCCCTTCCATGTGATCCATTTCGACGGGCACGGGGCCTACAGCAAAAAGCGCAGGCTGGGCGTGCTCTGCTTCGAAGACCCCAAAGACGCTGAGAAGCTCCAGAAGCGGGCCACGAAACTGATTCACGCCGAAGACCTGGCCGGCCTGGTCCGCGACCACCGCATCCCGCTGGTCTTTTTGGAGGCCTGCCAGACCGCGCAGGCCGAGGAGGACGTCACCGCCAGCGTGGCCGGCAAGATGCTCGAAGAGGGCGTC
>DATKZH010000108.1:0-2260 GCA_035528065.1 Thermoguttaceae bacterium
CCTCGACTTCATCGCCGAGCATCCGGACTTCTGGTCGTGGTTCGTCTGGTACGCGCTGGAGGTCATCAAGGCGGGCCACTCCCACTACGGTGCCAAGGCAGTCGTCGAGAGAGTGCGCTGGCACCAGGCAATCGCAGGCGGTGATGACTACAAGCTCAACAACAACTTCACCGCGACGTTCGCGCGGGAGTTCCACCGGCAGTACCCAGAGCACGACGGGATTTTCAGGACGAGAGGTTGACACGCCGTCGGCAATCACGCCGGCCGCAGACAGTGGAGAGAAAAAGCAATGACCATCGAAAGACAACTCGTACCGCTTACCAAGGACTTGGCAGTGAAGTGGGCCGACATGCCGAGGTCTCCGGTCGAGCGACGTGTGCAGGAGTCTAGAATCAAAAAGCTCTTTCACTCTTTCACGAACGGAGACATGGGCGTTCTTGTCTGGGCAAGTGCTCGCTACAAGAACGGGGTCGGCATCGTCGAGCACAGGGTCAACGGGCAGCACACCTCGTTGATGTTCTCCGGCCGCTCGAGCTTCGGAGACGTGCAAATCCCTGACGGCGCCCAGGTTCTAATCGAGACGCACAACGTCAACAACCTGTCGGACGTGCGCCGAGTGTGGGGCATTTACGACAGCGACGTTTCTCAGAACAAGACCTCTGAGATTCTTTTTTCAGAGAAGGACTTCATCCCCCAGGTGAAGGACATACCAGACAGGCTGTTCAGGAAGATAGTGTCTGGAATCCGGCTATCGAAGCGCCCCGAAACACAGTTGAGGGGCGGCGCGAACACATGGGACCAGACGAGATGGGCAAACCTCGTGAGCGACAACGTGAATGCAATCCGATGCTGTTCTGAAGTGCTACATGATGCCCCAAGGTGGATGCTTCGAGCCCCCGTCATTGCGGCTGTTGCAAACACGCTTGAGGCCAACCATGGCGATGCGTTCAGGTTCTGGACGCTTGTCAAGAACGAAAGTGCAATGAACAGCGGAGACGTTACCAGGGCGCTTGCTCGATATCTCGTCGTTACCACTATCCGAGGTGGCGCTCAACGGCAGACATCAGGAGACTACAACGACGCCGAGACGATGTATCGAAAGTGCATCGCGGCGTGGAACCACTGGCGCAAAGGAAAGCCATTGAAGCGCCTCTGTGCTGCCAAGTCTCGCCCGAAGGTCTCGCGCTAAATGTCACGCTTCGACACGCCAATCCATCCGGCTGCCGACCTCTTCCCCATGATGGACGGCGACGAGCTCGATTCGCTTATCGCCTCCATCAAGGAGAAGGGGCAGCTCAACCCCATCCTGATTTACGAGGAGAAGATTATCGACGGGCGCAACCGGCTGAAGGCGTGCGAGCAGGCGGGCGCTGTACCGGCGTTCGCCCCTGCCATCATCGCAGGCGACCCCTACACCTGGGTCTTTGCCCAGAACGCCGAGCGCCGGAACATCTCACCGGCAGTCAAGGCCGCAATCTACGTCGAGGCCAAGGACAAGGGCGAGCAGTGGCTGGAGAAGAAGAAGGCCGAGGCGAACGAGGCGCGGCGGGAGAAGGCGAAGGAGCAGAGGGCCGTCGGAGGGCAGAGGTTCTCAGGTGCGGAGTCCCGGGACTCCGCACCTGAGAAGGGGGAAACGCAGCCACGCAAGAAGCGCAACACGAAGCGCGCCCGCGAAGAGGTTGCCGAGGCTGCCGGCGTTGGTGTGAAGACCGCAGAGCGCGTCCTCAAAGCCTACGACGAATCACCCGAGGTCTTCGAGGAGGTGAAGCGCGGCGAGACCTCTGCCCGCGAGGCCGAGCGCAAGATCAAGGCGCAGAAGCCCGACGCGCCGACCGACCCGAAACAGCGGGTTGAGATTACCCTCCGCGCCTCGACGCTGGCGAAGCTCGACGCCTACGCCGAGAAGTGCGGCACGACGAGAAGCGACGCGGTGGCGCTGCTGGTGGAGTCTATCGCTTGACACCTCCGCGACCGATGAGGCACGATGGGGACGCTTGCTCGAATGTATCCGACATGACTTATGACTCATCATTGACTCCATGCCCATCGCCTCGCCGCATTCGGGCAAGCCACGCCTTCGGTCGTGCCGGTAACGCGAGGCGATGGGCAGGAGACCTTGCATCGTGACCACGTTTAGGAAGCCAGGCGCCTATTCTCCGTTGGCCGTTGGCGTCGTCCTCTCCGTATTGAAGCTCCGCAGTGCGTTCGACAGAGACATCGTATGGCTGCTCTACTGCCTGCCCTACAGCGACAGTGAGCG
>DATKZH010000109.1:0-7550 GCA_035528065.1 Thermoguttaceae bacterium
CCAGCTAAAGCTGGTGGCAGACCACCGGTCGGCTGAAGCCGACTGGTTTCGGCGTCCGTTCTATCGACGCCCATGCAGCCAATGCGCGAGGGTGACCGGCGGGAGGCCGATTTTTCCGGCCTCCCGTGCAAACATCAATAAGCCGTCCCGCCACGGTTTCCGGCCGCTCCGGAACGGAGCGCGGCGATTCGTGGGCGCACACCCGTTTTCGAGCGGCTTGCCGGATCGTCGGGGTTCCGATAGGCTGAACGGGTTGTCGAAGGGGATCTCCCGAGGAGACGCCCGTCATGAACTCCCGCGACCGCGTCCTCGCTGCGTTTGCCCACGAGGAGCCCGACCGCGTGCCGGCCTGGTGCGGGGCCTCGGTCGAGTTCTGGGGGAAGGCTCGGCGCGAGCTGGGCCTGGACGACGAGGGCCTGCGGATCCGGCTGGGCGACGATTTCCGCCGCGTGTTTGCCCGGGACACCGGACCGGCCGTCGAGCCGGAGCCGGGCGTGACGTCGGTCACTCCGTTCGGCGTCCGGCGTACGGGGATCGGCTACGGCCAGCCGGTCGAGCACCCGCTGGCCGACGCCACGCTCGACGACGTCCACGCTTACCCGTGGCCGAGCCCGGCCCGGATCGACGTCTCCGGCGTCCGCGCGGAGGCCGAAGCCTACGGCGGCCAGTACGCCATTCTCGGCGGCGACTGGTCGCCCTTCTGGCACGATCTTGTCGATCTTCTGGGCATGGAGAACATGTACCTGAAGATGTACGACCAGCCCGAGCTGGTCGACGCGGTGCTCGGGCACCTGGTCGACTACTACGCGGCGGTGAGCCGGAACATCTTCGATGCGGCCGCCGCTGTCGTCGATGTCTTCTTCCTCGGCAACGACTTCGGCAGCCAGCGGGGGCCCCTGTTGGGCGAGCCGATGTTTCGCCGGTTCCTCCTCCCGCACCTGAAGCGCCTGGTCGACCTCGGGCACGGCTACGGCCTTCGGGTGATGATGCACTGCTGCGGCGGGTTCGCCGAGCTGATCCCGGCGATGATCGAGGTCGGGCTCGACGGCCTGCACGCCCTGCAACCGTGCTGCGCCGGCATGGACCCCCGACGGCTCAAGGCCGAGTTCGGCGACCGGATCCTGCTCAACGGGGCCATCGATTCCCATCACGTGTTGATCCGCGGCAACCCGGCGCTGGTCCGCGAGAGAACGCGCGAGACGCTCGATATCATGAAGCCGGGCGGCGGCTACGTGGCCGGTGCCAGCCACGATACGATCCTCGAAGAGACCCCGCTGGAAAACGTCCTGGCGATGTTCGATGCGATTCGGGAGCTCGGCGGGTATGAGAAGTGACCATCTTTGGATCGGCCGAAAAACAACTCCCCGACTTCAGTAGCAGGCACACGCCGTGTGCCGTCCGCTGGCTGCGGCACACGGCGTGTGCCTGCTACTCCGCAAATGCAGAAGTCATTCTTCGGCCGATCCGTTCCTCGTTCCCAATCTCCACGTTGGGAACCAGGTTCGGGACGCCAATTCCGCATCTCCCATGACCTCCAACCGGAGTGATCGACGATGACCCGTATCGACGTAGGCGATCCGGCTCCCGATCTCGTGCTGGCCACGCAAACCGGCGACGAGGTGTCGCTGGCGGACTATCGGGGCAAGCAGGCCGTGGTGCTCTTCTTCTATCCGAAGGACGGCACGCCGGTCTGCACCAAGGAAGCGTGCAGCTTCCGCGATTCCTATGAGGACTTCGTCGAGGCGGGCGCGGCGGTGATCGGCGTGAGCGGGGATTCGGCGTCCCGGCACCAGGCGTTTGCCTCCGGTCACCAGCTCCCCTTCCTGCTCGCGTCCGACGCCGACGGCGGCGCGCGACGCGCGTTCGGCGTGCCGAAGTCGATGGGGCTCTTTCCCGGCCGCGTCACCTACGTGATCGACCGGGAGGGGATCGTCCGGCACGTGTTCAACTCGCAGTTCGCCGCCGACCGGCACGTGAGCGAAGCGCTGGAAGTCGTCCGCAAGTTGAGCCCATGAGAAGCACCGACTCCCTCGGGCGCACTAGCCGCGACTCCGGATGAGGGGAGAACCGACGTGACCGACGAACAGACACAGGGACAGAAGCCGCCAACGGAAGTCGCCACCTTCGGCGCCGGGTGCTTCTGGTGCGTCGAGGCGGTCTTCCAGGAGCTGGACGGCGTCGTTTCCGTCGAATCGGGATATGCCGGCGGCACCGTGGCCCACCCGACGTATGAGCAGGTCTCGACGGGCACGACGGGCCACGCCGAGGTCTGCCGGATCCGCTACGACCCGTCGAGAATCCGCTACTTGGAGCTGCTCGACGTGTTCTGGAAAGTCCACGACCCGACCACGCTCAACCGCCAAGGCAACGACGTCGGCACGCAGTACCGATCGGTGATCTTCTTTCACGACGAATCGCAAGAAGCCCTGGCGGAGCAGTCAAAGCGAGAGCTCGACGCCTCCGGGGCGCTGGATCGCCCGGTCGTCACCGAAATCGCGCCCCTGGCCGCCTTCTACCAGGCCGAGGACTACCACCGCGACTACTTCCGGCGCCACCCGGAACAGGCCTATTGCCGCCTGGTGATCCGGCCCAAGTTGGAGAAGTTCCGGGAGGGCTTCCCGGCGACGCTTGACCACCCCGGCCCCGCGGCCCAGAATCTTTGATGGTCGACCGTTTCTCCGTTTTCGCCAACGCTGGGAGGTAGACGCATGCACACCACTCGACGCAGCTTCCTGACCCGCGGCCTCGCCTCCGCCTGCGCCGTCGCCGCGACGGCCGCCGCGTGCCGGGCCGGCCACGGCCAGGAGAGCCAAGGGCAGGCCGAGGGCCCGGGCCCCCGCCCGCTCGACTACGGGCTCTCGTTCCTCGCGAACCCGTCGCCCGCCAATTCGGTCCGGTTCTGGATCGAAAGCCGCACGACGCTCGTCGACGACTCGACCGGCGATCGGGTCGACTTCTATCAGTGCGCGTCGTGCAAGAGCGAGAGAACGTTCGCCGAGGAGGGCCTGTTCCAGGTGGACAACTACGACTTCCTCCCCATCTTCGGGGGCAAGGAAGCCGAAGACCTGCTCATCTTCCGCCGACCGGCCCGACTGAGCGAGCGCTACCGCCAGGTCACCAAGTCGGAGGACGTTTGGGGAAAGCCGATCCTCAAGCTCCGCGAAGGCCGCGACGCGCGCGTGCTGGACACGTGGGAGGCGATCCGCGACGCCACCGCCGCGGCCGTGCCCATCGTCACGCAAACGGAAATCGCCAACCCCGAGACGGGCCTCCGCGCGATCATCGAGTGCCCGGTCAAGACGATGAACGTCAGCCTGGACCTCAAGATGTATCAGGTCGACACGGGCCCGGTCGCCTTTCCGGACCTCTCGCAGCGGTTCGACCCGTGGATCGAGTGCCTCCGCCTGGCGTTCGTCGCCTTCAACGCCCCGCACTTTGCCGACTTCGTCATCGAGCAGCCGACGCCGGTCGTCGAGGACGAGAAAGAGCTCTGCAAGATCCATCACTACTCCAATCCGATCAGTCTCCCGGCCAAGAACACCGTGCTGGCGGTCGGCGCCGCCGACGGCTAGATCGAATCGCGTGACGCGTGGTGTCCCGTTGGGTGGGTCGAGGTACGAGACCCACGGGGGGGCATCGTCGTTTTCTATCAGGGTCGTTGCCGTCTTCCATCAGACACGTGGGTCTCGTACCTCGACCCACCCTACGGGACTCCGCGCCCCCCCGGGATCACAGAATTCCATTGAGTGTGAATAGGTCCAAGAGCCCCAACACACAAGGAGTCTGTCATGCCTGCCAAACGATTGAAGGAGTTCCTCGACGGCCAGAAGGTCAAGTACGTGATGATCCAGCACTCGCCTGCGTTTACGGCCCAGGAGATTGCGGCCTCGGCCCACGTCTCGGGCAAGGAGCTGGCCAAGACGGTGATGGTGCGGATCGACGGCAAGATGGCGATGGCCGTGCTGCCCGCCTCGTTCAAGGTCAACTTCGACCGGCTGCGAGAAGCGGCCGGGGCCGAGAACGTCGAGCTGGCCGGCGAGGCGGAGTTCGAGGACATGTTCCCCGGCTGCGACGTGGGCGCGATGCCGCCGTTCGGGAATCTCTACGACATGGAGGTCTACGTGTCGGAGCGATTGGCCGAAGACGCGGAGATCGCCTTCAACGCCGGCTCCCACACCGAGCTGGTCCGATTGGCCTACGCCGACTTCGAGCGGCTGGTGAGCCCCCGGGTGGCCAAGATCTCCTACGGCGATTAGCCCTGAAACGAGCGAGTTTTTTTGGAGTGCGGCGACTTGTCGCCGCTTTCTTAAGCGCTTCCGCAACCGGCGAGCGATCTCCGAGTTCACCCGAAAGTCGTCTTGCCACGTCTTCCGGCCGCTCAGAAAAGCGGCGACAAGTCGCCGCACTCCAGAAGGTCGCTTGCTTCGGGATGAGTGCACTGCCAACCTCGGACTCGTGGGTGCCACGCTCGAAGCGGCGGGGTGGCACGGGCGTCTCGCCCGTGCAGACCGCGCTCGGCGCGGGTCTCCTGACCCCGCCGATGCCGACCGCGGAACGCGTCTGGTGAAGAACACCCGCTCGCCCGTCTTTCGCAAGAGCCACTCGCGGTCGGCCTGGGCGAGGAAGTCGAGGCGCCGGTGCGCACGTGCGTCAAACGCTACCGCCCGCCACCGCCGGATGCTAGAATACCGTTTTCCCGGGCTCGTCGTGCCCCGATTCACCCGGTCCGACAGGAGGGAGACTGCCACCGGCCGCATCCACGCGGTCGCCGCGAACGATTCATCCCACGAGATATTCACCCGCAATCCAAGGAGCCAGAAATGAGCCAGCCAAGATCGACCCGTCGTGATTTCCTCAAGACAGGCGCCGGCCTGGCCGCCGCCGGGGCCTGCGCGCCCTACTTCTGGTCGTCCGCCCAGGCCAAGGCCGAAGCGGCCAACGACAAGCTGAGCGTGGGCTCGATCGGCTGTGGAGGGCGTGGCTCGGCCGTGGGCCACCAGGCCGGCGGACTCGGAAACATGGTCGCCTGCTGCGACATCGACAGCGAGCGGGCCGCCGCCTTCGCCAACCGCTACGAAAACCGCTGCCAGGTCTACGGCGACTACCGCAAGGTGCTCGAGCGCGACGACGTCGACGTCGTCACCATCGGCACCCCCGACCACTGGCACTCGAAGATCGCCATCGAGGCGATGCTCGCCGGCAAGGACGTCTACTGCGAGAAGCCGCTCACCCTGACGATCGCGGAGAGCAAGCAGATCTGCCGGGTGACCAAGGAGACGGGCCGCGTCTTCCAGGTCGGGACCCAGCAGCGGAGCGAGTACAACGGCATGTTCCTCAAGGCGGTGGTCATGGCGCGAAGCGGGCGCCTGGGTAAGAAGCTCCACGCGATCTCGTCGGTCGGCGGGGCCCAGAGCGGCGGCCCGTTCCCCACCGCCGATCCGCCCGCCAACCTCAACTGGGACATGTGGCTCGGCCAGGCCCCCAAGGTCGACTATTGCGAGAAGCGCGTCCACTACCAGTTCCGCTGGTGGTTCGAGTATTCCGGCGGCCAGGTGACCGACTGGGGCGTACACCACACCGACGTCGCCGTCTGGGCGCTCGGCGGCGAAGAGACCGGCCCCGTGGAGATCGAAGGCAAGGGCGAGCTTCCCCTGGGCCCCGAAGGCGTGCTGGCCATGCTCCGCGGCGAGAAGCCCTGCGCGGAGCCCAACAGCTACAACGTCGCCAAGGGTTTTGATTGCGACATGACGTTCCCCAACGGCAACACGATCCGCCTGTTCAGCGGCCCCAACGAGCTGATCATCGAGGGCGAGCTGGGCAAGATCCGCGTCAACCGCCGCGACCTCACCGGCAAGCCGATCGAGGATCTCAGCGACGCCGACAAAAAGTGGCTCGACGAAGAGGTCCAAAAGCTCTACCGCGGCATGCCCATGGAAGGCCACATGGCCAACTTCTTCCACTGCGTCAAGACCCGCGAAAAGCCGATCTCCGACGTCTGGACCCACACGAACTCGGTGAACGCCTGCCACATGGCCAACCTCGCCATGCTCGTGGGGCGCAAGCTCCGCTGGGACCCCGAGAAGTACCAGTTCATCGACGACGACGAGGCCAACGCCCTGATGAGCCGCAAGCAACGCGAGCCGTATGGGATCAAGGTGTAGGGGTGAGTGGTGAGTTCATCGTTCCCACGCTTCAGCGTGCGCTACACCACGAGACAAACAGCAGAACAGCGGATGGTCCCGCAATTCAACGCGTCCTTCTGCCAGCGGGCAACGAGTCCGGCCGCTCTTGGTGGTAGTCGTATCCCAGCGGCACGTGATCCGGCTGACGGTCCGCTGTAGCAGTTCCCGTAGTGTGGCGGGATCAGCGTCGCCGAGGCGTTCACCCAGTTCCCACGTCCGATCAGCGATTCGCTGTGCCTCCCGGTGGATGTCGCGGGGTGTGCTGAACTGTCCCGCCTGGGCCAGCTCCGCAGCGATCCGCTCCCGCTCTGCCTTGGACTGCCGCAGCTGCTCCACAAGGCCCGTATCGTCGATCTGAGCGATTGCGCGGCGCAGCCGGTCAATCTGCTTGTCCAGGTCCTTGAGGCGTTTCTGGAGCCGTCCGGCGTTGCTGTCGGTAGTCTTAACAGTCACCCTGAGTTGCCGCTCAATCTCTTGAACCAGCGTATCCCGGCCGGGGCCCAGAAAGACCTCCTGCAGCGCCCGGACCAGCCACCGCAAGACCCGATCGGCATCAACTGCGAAGTGTCCGCAGTTAGCTGTTCTCAAGTGGGGTCCCCACCGGTACTGGGCGCAGAGGTACTGATGGTACTGATACGACCGCTTGCCGTCCCGTTTCTTGTAGCGATTAAAGGCGCCCTGCATCGGCTCACCGCAATGCCCGCAGAAGATCAGGCCGCGTAGCGGGTACTCCTGGCGTCGCTGGTACCGCCTGCCGGAAATCGTCCCAAGCTTCGCCCGCACTTTCGCGAACAGCTCCGGCGAGACGATCGCCTCAACTACGCCTTCCTTGATGATCGTTTCGTCGATCGGCGAGTACTTCCCGCCACTACGGTCGCCCCAGCTGCTCGTTCCGCAGTAAATCGGTTTTGCCAACGTCTTTCCCAAGGTGCTATGCTGCCACCCGCCGCCTGTGGGGGCAGGATAGCCACGCTCGGCGAGTTCCGCCGCCAGTTGCCGGACAGACACGTCCGAATGGGCGAACCGCTCAAACGCATATCGGACAGCGCGAATTCTGTCCTGATCTCGCGTGGGGACGAGAAGCACCCGGTGACCACGTCCAGCCCGCTTCCGCTCCCCGGGCTCCAGGCGACGCACAAGGCGACCTTCGGCGTCAAATTCACCTCGCTCGAAAGCGTATGGGATCGGGCCACCGTTCCAGCCGCCTGCCTCGGCGTTCGCTTTCTGGCCCAGGGCGATTGCGTCACAATGACCCCGATGGCGGAAGATGGGTAACTGGCGTTTGATCTTGATTCGAAACCTGGGAATCGAGTATGCGAACGACAGGCTCAGCCTTAACGGCAGATCTGCTCGGTTACGTCAAGACAA
>DATKZH010000110.1:0-51677 GCA_035528065.1 Thermoguttaceae bacterium
AGCCTCGGACCCCGAATGCGTGGTAAAGTAAACTCGTGGACATGCTGGCTTCTCCTTGTGAAGTCGAATCCCAAAACTTCACAAAGAACCAGCATGTCCGCCTCTTTGCAACCCCAGGTACGCTTCAGTCGGATGAACCAAGTTTCTGGCTCAGCCAGGTGGGCAACAGCCTGAACCTGAACTTTCAGCCCATTGCTGAGCCCTCGACCTTCGTGCTGTGGGGCATCGGCATCATAACCGTGCTCGGCTACAGCCTCCGCCGGCGCAATCGGACCGCGTAAGGAAGCAGCAACCACACAGGCGCCTACTTGCCCGCGAGACAGAGGACCTTGCCCTCCGCGGTGGACAGGTACAGGCATCCGCCGGCCGCCGCGACGCCGTCCCAGGTGGGCGGGTATTCGAGCGGGTATTCGGCCAGCGTCTTCCCGTCGGAGGCGGATACTGCGCGAAGCATCGCGCCCTTGCGGCCTTCCAGGGCCTCAGTCTGGTCCGCGAGCTTGGCCAGAAAACCGGCGTCGTCGGGGTGGCGGAAGGCCTGTTGCTCGTCGACCAGGTCCGGCGGGCCGGCGACGAACAGCGTCTCCGCGGCCAGGACCATCGCCCGGACCTGGAGGGGAATCGCTTCGGACCAGTCGTAGGCGATCTCGTGCTGCCCCCACGCCGGCACCCTGGGGCGTTTCTGCGGCGACTCGACGATCTCCGGCTCCCTGCCGGCGGCGAACAGGTGGTATTCCATCGGCGTCGACCAGTAGTAGTACTCGGGCCGGAGTCCGAAGCCGTACGCCCGGGAGTCGTCGAACACTACGAGACGCCCGGCGGGGACCTCTCGCCCGGCGCGGAACCAGTCGCGGTAGCCGGTATAGAAGCGGGTGCCCAGGATCCAATAGGACCGGTGCCACCAGGAGTCATCCAGGAACCCGGTGGGGGAGAAGAGATGCGGCGTGTCCTGGGCCTGCTGGACGCCCTGGCGGTCGAATTTCATGTGCCGCATGTACACGAACGTGCCGTCGCCGGAGAGGATGTCCGGCATCGCCCCGGGCAGGTCGAACATCTCGACGACTCCCTTGGGCTGCCCGCCGGTCTTCGGGTCGCGACTGTCGACGCACGTGGCCGACAGCGAACTGCCCGTCTTCAGGTCGAGCCGGTGCAGATAGATACCGCCGTCCAGATAGGACGACCTTCCCGCGGCCGCGTAGACGACGCCGTCTTCGACCAGCACGCTCCCGTGTACGGGCCACACCGATTCCAGTTGCCCGTAGGCCACGACGCGGCGGTCCGCCGGCGCCGCCCGAAAGCGCCAGACCAAGGTTCCGTCCGACGCGCGGAGGCAGTAGACCCAGCCGTCGGCGGACCCGAGCACGGCCAGCCCTGCGGCGATCGTCGGCGGCGAATCGACTCGGCCGCCGGCGGTGTAATGCCAGAGGGGATTGCCGTCCTCGGCGTCCAGGGCGTGGACAGTGTGGTCGTCTATCGAGGCCACGAAGACCTTGCCCTCGGCGATCGTGAGGCTGCTCAGCCTGGTGCCGAGCTTGGCCTCCCATCTGGGCTTGAGATCGGCAGGCACGGGGGCGTTTGTCGAGCCGCTGCGCGAGGCATCGTGGCGATAGGTGGGCCAGGGATCGGAAGGAGGAACGATGGACGAGGAAGGAGGAATACTCTGACCGAACGCGGGACCGCGCTCGAGGCGGTTGTTATCCTCACGCTGTTCTGCTTCCGGCTCGCGCCCGCGCTTGGGAGCTAGCGCGAGGAACCCGTTCAGCTTGGCCTTACTGTAGCAGGCGCAGGAGTGCGGCGGGGCGTAGAGCAGCCCGTTGCAGGGCAGCGTGCCGAATTGGCACGTGCCTCGGACCCAGTGGTTCGGCATGGCTTCGCCGGACGTGAGGTCGATGAACTCCACGCCGGCCCTCCCAAGCACCAGATAGTGATTTGTGGCCCGATTGCGGTGGCAGCGGTGATGGGGCATGCCGACCTCGAAGAAGGCCTGGTCGGCCGGGCGCGTTCTCTTGATCTCGCCGGTGCGAGGGTCGCGTCCGGCGGTGATGCCGGGATCGGCTGCGACGGCGAGATCACCCGTCCACACCAGTCCGTCGGCCACGAGCACGTCGACGGGGGCGTTGAAGCACTCGCGGCACGTCGAACTCCAGAGCTGCTCCCCGGTGTCGGCCGAGAAGGCAATCAGCTCGCCGGTCGGGGCATCGACCCAGGAGGTCTTGTGAATTCTCCCCGGCTCCCGCTTCAGATCCGCGGGCGTGGCGCGATCCGCCGACAGCACCACGTCGTCGTAGACGACGAGCGTGGGGGCGGAGAAGCCGGGTCGCGTGGCGCCGACGGGCCGGACCGCCTGCCATTGTTCTTCCCCCGAGCCTGCGCTCAGGCAGAAGATCTTCTCGGGATTTTGGAAGAACAGACGTCCGCCGCTTACGGCCAGCGTGGTGGGCATGATCTGGGCCGTGTCGGAATCCGACCTGGTCCATACGAGCCGGCCCGTGTCGGCCCGGATCACGAGGATCCGCTTGTTGCGCGGTGGCGGCCCGGCACCACGTCGCTTGGCTGCCTCGGCGGCTTGCTGGGCGTCGACGTCTCCCACGACGAGGAACAAGACGCCGTCGCGGTACATGATTTCGGTCGTGCCCTCGGTCGCTTCATAGGTCTTGACCGTCTCGCCGGTGGCGGCGTCCAGCGCGCAAAGCGGCTTGCCGTAGCCGAGCGTGACGTAGACGCGGTCTCCGGAGGCGACGAGTCTGCGGGCGATGTTGGGCGGGCCCATCCGAAAGCTCCTCAGATGCCCTTCCCATGGTCCCACCGGCCGCTCCCACAGGATCATGCCGTTGAACGCGTCCCGTGCAACGAGGAGCCACGTGGCAGGCAACAGGACCGAGGCGATCGGCCCCCGGTCCTCGATGGAGAAGACTCGCCCGCCGGCCGACACAACGGCGCTGATGCTGGCCAGATTTTCATGCTGCCGAGCACGACGGGGCGGTCCGACCCACTGGATATGTTGCGGGGGGCCTACGACCGAGTCGCTGCCCACCGCGTTGTTGTCCGTGGCATGGAGGAAGTGGGTCCATTCGTCGAGCTGGGGCGGGCGCGGCTTGACCGTCTTGGTCCACGCATCGCCCTGTCTGGCGCAGAAGACGCCCCCGGGACACAGCACGCGCATGACCTCGTCCATCGGCACGCCGCCCAGGTTCTCTGCGACCACGAGGTTGACGAGGTTGTCGGTGTAGGGGAGGCGGTTGCCGACCAGGCGGTCGATCGACACGGTGCCGTACAGCCCGAGCGACTGGACGTGCTCGCGGGCCCGGACGACGTTCTCTCCGTCGGCGTCCAAGCCGTGAACGAGGTAGCGGTCGCCCTGATGCAGGGCCGCCGTGAGCCTGCCGTCCCCGCAGCCGAGGTGGACGATCAGGCCGCCCCGGATGCCCGTCGTGTCCAGGATTCGCCTCGCCCCCTGCTGGCTTGGGCCCGGATCCTCGTTTGCCTCAGACGGGGCCATGCCGAGGGCCGAAGTCAGGCCCAGCGTCATGGCCACTCCCACCGTACCCGCGATCATCCTCGTCATCATGGCGATTCTCCCTCCGCGGACGTTTTCCAGCCAATGCTCTTGCGGCAGCGTGCGTAGCCCACTTGTCTACCCAGTTTGCCTCCCGGCCGCAAGGCGAGCCCCAAGAGCGGCTCGACAGCCGGCGCGCGAGGGATTAGACTAGTCGGTTTATCCATGAGAGTCGGGTGGCCCGCCCCCCCGATTGGACGAATCGGCCCGATGGCTTCCTGTTGTGAGAGGGATAGTTCATGAGTTCGAAGCGAGTATTGTTGAGCGAGAGCGACATGCCGAGGGCGTGGTATAACCTCCAGGCCGACTTGCCGAAGCCGCTGCCGCCGGTGATCCACCCGGGCACCATGAAGCCGATCGGCCCAGACGACCTGGCGCCGATCTTCCCCATGGCGTTGATCGCGCAGGAGATGAGCCAGGAGCGGTGGATCGAGATTCCCGACGAGGTGTTGCGGGTGCTGGCGATTTGGCGTCCGGCGCCGCTGGTTCGGGCGACGGCCCTGGAGCAGGCGTTGAAGACACCCGCGCGGATCTACTTCAAGGACGAAAGCCACAGCCCGCCGGGGAGCCACAAGCCCAATACGGCGGTGGCTCAGGCTTACTACAACAAGCAGGAGGGGATCAACCGGCTGACGACCGAGACGGGGGCCGGCCAGTGGGGAAGCGCGCTGTGCTTCGCCTGTAGCCAGTTCGACATGGAGTGCAAGGTTTACATGGTCAAGGTCAGCTACGAGCAGAAGCCGTACCGGCGCTCGATGATGCAGGTGTGGGGCGGGAACGTCTCGCCCAGCCCCTCGACCGAGACGCAGGCCGGCCGCCAGGTCCTCGAGGCCGACCCGGACTGCCCGGGGAGCCTGGGGATCGCCATCAGCGAGGCGGTCGAGGCGGCCGTCTCCCGAGACGACACCAAGTACTCCCTGGGTAGTGTGTTGAACCACGTGTTGTTGCACCAGTCGATCATCGGCCTGGAGACGGAGAAGCAGTTCGAGCTGATCGGGGACTTCCCCGACGTCGTGATCGGCTGCTGCGGCGGGGGGAGCAACTACGCCGGGCTGGCCTTCCCCTTCGTCCGCCACAAGCTCCAGGGGAAGGAAATCCGCTTCGTCGGCGCCGAGCCGCACGCGTGCCCCACGATGAGCCGCGGGCAGTACCGCTACGATTTCGGCGATACGACGATGCTGACCCCGCTGATCAAAATGTACACGCTGGGGCACAGCTTCGTGCCGCCGGGGATTCACGCCGGGGGCCTCCGCTATCACGGCATGGCGGCGATGGTCAGCATGTGCATCGACCTGGGAATCATGGAACCGGTGGCGTTTCACCAGGTGGAGTGCTTCGAGGCCGCTCAACAGTTTTCCGCCACCGAAGGCATCATCCCCGCGCCGGAAACGTCCCACGCCATCCGCGCCGCGATCAACGAAGCGATTCGCTGCCGGGAAGAGGGCAAGGAAGAGTGCATCGTGTTCAACTTCAGCGGGCACGGGCTGTGCGACCTGGGCGCGTACGACCGGTATCTGGCGGGCGATCTCGAAGACTACGCCTACCCGCAGGAAAAGATCGAGGCCGCCCTCGCCGAATTGCCCACGATTGAGTAGCCGGAGGCCCGCGGCTCCGTGCGTGGGCAGCTAGGGCCTCGACCCGGTGGCTGCGACCAACGGCGCGAGTCGGGCCGGCCGGTAGACAGGCGCGGCGCCGAAAGGCCCAGCGTGACGGACTCGCGCCGGGACGCGGTCCCGGTTCAGCGTGCGACAACGTGCAGCACTTGCTTTGCGGTAAGACAGGCAAAAGAAACCAAGGGAGAGATTGATGTTCAACGGCATTTTCCGCGTACCGCAACCTGTCAATGAGCCCTGCCTGGACTACGGGCCCGGAAGCCCGGAGCGGGCCGAGTTGAAGGCCAAGCTCAACGAGATGCTCGGGCAGCAGCTCGACGTGCCGATGATCATCGCCGGCGAAGAGGTCCGCAACGGCACGCTGGCCGACATGGTCTGCCCGCACGACCATCGGCACGTCCTGGGCAAGTATCACCAGGGCAACGCCCTGTTCGTGGAGAAGGCCATCGAGGCGGCCAACGAGGCCAAGGCGGGGTGGAGCCGGATGCCCTGGGACGCCCGGGCGATCGTGTTCTTGAAGGCCGCGGAGCTGTTGGCCGGCAAGTATCGCCAGACGCTCAACGCCGCCACGATGCTCAACATGAGCAAGACGCCGCACCAGGCCGAAATCGATGCCGCCTGCGAGCTGATCGACTTCTGGCGGTACAACCCGCACTTCATGCAGATCGTCTACGGCGACCAGCCGCTCTCCGGCAAGAGTGCCATCAACTACATGGAACACCGGCCCCTGGACGGGTTCGTGCTGGCGATCACGCCCTTCAACTTCACGTCGATCGCCGGCAACCTGCCCACCGCCCCGGCCCTGATGGGGAACACGGTCATCTGGAAGCCGGCCTCGACGGCCGTGCTCCCGGCCTATCTCCTCATGCAGGTCCTCGCCGAGGCGGGCCTGCCGCCGGGCGTGATCAACATGGTCCCGGGCCCGGGCCCGATCATCGGGCCGGCGGCGCTGGCGAACGTCGGCCTCGGCGGCATTCACTTCACCGGCAGCACCCGGGTCTTCTCCACCATTTGGCTGGAAGTGGGCTCCGATATCCGCAAGTACGTCGCCTATCCCCGCATCGTCGGCGAGACCGGCGGCAAGGACTTCATCTTCGCCCACGCCAGCACCGACGTCGACGCCCTGGTGACCGCCATGGTCCGCGGGGCATTCGAGTACCAGGGGCAGAAGTGCTCGGCCGCTTCTCGGGCGTACGTCCCCGATTCGATCTGGCCCGCCGTCAAGGAGCGAATGCTTTCGGAAATCGCGGAGATCAAGATGGGCGACGTCTGCGACTTCCGCAACTTCATGGGCGCGGTGATCGACCGGAACGCCTTCGCCACGATCACCGGCTACATCGACTTCGCCAGGAGCAGCCCCGACATGGAGATCCTCTGCGGCGGCGGATCGGACGACTCCACCGGCTACTTCATCGAGCCGACGGTCGTCCTGTCCAAGAACCCGAAGTCGAAGCTGATGAGCGAAGAGATCTTCGGACCGGTGCTGACCGTCCACGTCTATCCGGAAGACCAGTACGAGGAGACGCTCCAGATCTGCGACCAAACGTCGCCCTACGCCCTCACCGGTGCGATCTTCGCCCTGGACCGCAGCGCGATCGTCAAGGCGATGGACACCCTGCGTCACGCCGCCGGCAACTTCTACGTCAACGACAAGCCGACCGGCGCGGTCGTCGGCCAGCAGCCGTTCGGCGGCTCCCGGGCCTCGGGCACCAACGACAAGGCCGGCAGTTGGCTCAACCTGGAGCGCTGGGTCACGCCCCGAACGATCAAGGAAACCTTCCTCCCGCCGACCAACTTCCGCTATCCGTACATGGCCGAGGAGTAGGAGAAGGGAAAAGGGGACGATCGCACATGTTGGGGCTGCGCGGCGGTTTGGGCAATCTGGCCCTACGCCGCCAGCGCCGCGAATACACGCGGTGGCATCGTGCTCAACGTCTTCGGTCAGCGCGTCGGACGGATGTAGATATCTGACGACGGCGAAGGCTGCGCGCGAGATGCGTCGATCCCCGTTTTCCCGGCCCGCAAACCTTGCCGCGGCCCAACCACGGGGGAACAAGCGACCGAGCGACTGAAGCTGGCATCGACCCTCGGCCCCCCGCGGTGACCCCGCAAGTCCCACGCGCCAACTGCGCAAGACAGGCCATCCAGCTAGCGCACTCTGGCCACGATATGCGCCAGTCACCTTCTTTTCTAGGGGAACTCGATTTCCAGCATCGAGAAGTCGTCGCCGAACTCAGCCGACCCCTGCAACTGCTGGATCTGCTCGCGGACTTGTGAGAGGCGCGGGCCGCTCCCCGTGGAGAACTCCAGGAGCATGTTGGCCAGGGAGTCGAGCGTGAAGTCGTCGCGCCCGATATCGAAGACGCCGTCGCTGAACAGATAGATCCGGGCGCCGGGCGGCATCTCGTACGTGTCGGTCTCGTAGGTCACGTCGGGGATCGCCCCCACCATGAAGCTGGCCACCGAGAGCTGGACCGAGCGTCCGGAATTCGGGTCCACGACGATCGCCGGCGGGTGGCCGCCGCTGGCATAGCGGAGCGTGCGCGTGGTTGTATCGTAGACCCCGTACCACAGCGTGAAGAACTTCTCGCTGTGCTCGTCCATGGGGAAGGCCTGGTTGAGCGCCTCCAGCACCTGGCTCGGCTCGTCGAACTGCACATTGGGAAGCGTCTGGCGCCGAAGCACCGTGTAGACCGTCACCGAATGGAGCGACGCGCCCACGCCGTGTCCCGAGACGTCCAACACGTAGAAGGCCAGCCGCTTGTCGTCGAGCCAGTTGTACCCGAGCAGGTCGCCCCCAAGCTCGGAGGAGCTGATGAAGCACCAGTCGGTTCGGATCGCTCCATCCAGTCTTGCCGGCAGAAGCGACTGGACGTACCGGTCGGCCTCCGAAAGCTCGTTTTGGAGTCGATGCTGCGTCAGCGAAAGCTCGCTCTTGGTCCTCAACAGCTCGTGCTGGACCTCGATCAGGTCGGCCATCTGGAGCTCGTGCTCGGCGATCTCGCCGAACTGCCGGAATCGCCTCAGCTCGGCGTCATCGAGCTCGCGCGGCTGCGTGTCGGCGATGCAGAACGTGCCGACTTTGAATCCGCTCGGCCCGCGGAGGGGACAGCCGGCATAGAAGCGAACGCCGGGCTCATCCACCACCAGGGGGTTGTCGCGAAAGCGCTCGTCGGCGGAGGCGTCCGGGACGACCAGCGGCTGGTCCTGGAGGATGGCGTGCCCGCAGAACGAGACGTCGCGACCGGTCTGGTCCGCCACCAAGCCGCACTTGGCCTTGAACCACTGCCGGTCGGAATCGACCAGCGCCACGTACGAGATCGGCACCTGGAACACCGCGGAGGCCAGCTCGACCAACCGATCGAAGCGTTCCTCGGGCGGCGTGTCCAAGAGCCTCAGTGCCCGCAAGTCGGCAAGACGCTCGGCTTCATCGTGGGGAATGGGTGCGGTAATCATTTTCGTGTCTAATCTCCGTACAGGGTCCGATTCTCGAACGTCTCGAGCGAATGTCGGCAAAAGTCGGCACAAATACACCGCGCCCCGCCCTGCCATCCCGGCACGCGGCCGACGACGCAGCTCCGCCGAGCAAGCATTCTCTACGATTTCCGGGGTGCTGTAAAGGATGCTTGGCCGCCTGCGGCGCGCGGGGGACGCACATCACGTCAAGCGCATACCCGACATGCCGGGCGTATGGCGACTGACTCGAGCGACCTTTGATCCGTTGGGACCCGAATGTCTAAATTCCCCCCCGGTGGCGGGGATGTCGCGGCCGCCGGGCCACGAGCGCCCGCGATTGAGAAATCGCAGACCCGAGTCTCGAAAAAGGGGCTTGACAATTACAAACTACCTCAGTAGTATTACCGCAGTAGTTGCCAGGGAACGCGGAGCCTTTCAGGATGATGAGCAAGCAAACGTACCGTCTGGGCGATCTCCAGCTCCGGATCATGCGGGTCTTGTGGAACCTCGGGCCGGCCAGCGTGGCCCAAGTGCAGGACCGGCTCGAAGGCGACCCGCTGGCGTACACGACGGTGGCCACGATGCTCCGCAAAATGGAGGACCGCGGACTGGTGCGACATCGCGAACACCAGCGGCGATTCATCTACGAGGCCGCCGTCACCGCCGAGGACGTCACCCGCTCGATGGCCGACGACCTGGTCGACCGGCTGTTCGAGGGCAGTCTGGCCGACGCGGTCAGCCACCTGCTCCAGACGCGGGAGGTAAGCCCCCGCGAACTGGCGAGGCTGGAGCAGTTGATTCAGGAGCGAAAGGGTCAGCGGTAACGCTTTTGGTTCGAGACGGACTTGGCACCTCGGGCGAGTAGGATCGGAGCTTGGACATCATGCACAGCAGCTTGCCCCTTGAGTACGGCCTTTGGCTGGTGCCGATCATCGTCCTCTCGGTCGGCACGGCCGTGATCGTCGGCTTGGCAGCGATCGCCGCACGATGGGCCCGCTCCGCCGCTTGGCAGCGGACCATCTGGCAGGCGACCACGCTGGGACTGTTCGCCCTGCTCGTCGTCGAACTGACCGGCGGCGGATCGGCCTTCGTACAACTGCTCCGCACAAGGGCCGGGCCGACGGACGCAGAAACGAGACCGGCTCCGATGACCTTCGCCGCGCCGCGGTCGCAAACCTCAGGACAGGAAGAGTCGGCGGCGCCCGAGCCGAGCTTGGGCGACGTGGTTGCGCCGGGCCAAGCGGCTCAGATCGCCCTCGCCCCTCCGCCCTTCCCGGACGAGCGGCAACCTCCGATCGCGGTGGCCGGATTGCTCGACGCGGATCGGCCTGCGATGGTCGGAACCGACGTCGCTGAATCGGCGGCGTCGGCGGAGACGGGCCTAGATCCGCCTCCTTTGCCCGTGAGCGTGCCGTTCGCCCCGGCCCACGTTGTTGAGCCCGAAGTTGAGGTCAACGAACCCGCGCCGAGTCAATCCTCGCCGGACGGGCTCGTAGTGACCGCATTCATGCGGTCCGAAATTTTGCCGTCGGACCTGCCGTCTGTGCCGCCGTCCGAGGCGCCGTCGGACCCGATGAGTCGGGTCACTACGAGCCGGGCAGCTTGTCGTCCCGAAATGGGTGGGGCGTCAGGCTGGTGGCCGGCCGTAATCTGGGCCCTCGGGGCGGCAGCGATTGCCGGACGTTTCGTGTGGGCTCGACTGTTGCTCGTCGCGTTCCGGCGACGGCATGCCGTGGTGCGCGACGAGGCATTGTGCCGGCGCGTAGCCGCCCTGGCCCGACGGCAGGGGATCCGGGGGCCGGTCACCGTGATGGAAGCGGCCGGGCTGACGGCGCCGGTCGCGTTTGGGATCTTTCGACCCACGGTGGCGCTGCCGACCACGTTCTGTGACGAGTTCGACCCGCCTCAGCAAGAGGCGATGCTCGTCCACGAGGTGGCGCATCTGGCCGGCCGCGACCCGGGCTGGCAGCTCGCGGCGGATCTCGTGTGCGCGACGCTCTGGTGGCATCCGCTCTGTTGGTGGTCGCGGCGAAGGCTTCGCGAGGCCGGCGAAGCGGCCGCGGACGAGGCGAGCTTGCTCGTGCCCGACGGCCCCGACCTGCTCGCCTCCAGTCTGCTCGTGTTGGGGCAGCGGCTGGCCGGGGTGCGTCCGCGGCTCGGCTGGCTGTCGGCAGGAGGACTGGATTTTCGATCAGGACTGGGGCGCCGCGTGGAGCGGCTGTTGAGTCTATCAGGCCGGTCCCCGCAGGCCCCGGGCCGTGCCCGTCTGGCCGTGGCCAAGACGGCTCTTCCCGTGGCACTGGTAATCGTGGCAGTTCTATCTACCGCCTGGGCTCATCCCCAGGTCGCCCTTGGAGAAGGAGGAACGACGATGAATGTACTGAAGACGTCCTGGCGCCGCTCGCTGGCCGCGGCGGCCGTGGCCGCCATGTTGATCCCGATCTCCGGCGACGTGATGTCGCAGGAGGAAGGTGACCGACCCGTGGCCGCGAGACGCGATCGCCAGCGGCCGGAGCGCGGCGAGCGCCCCGGAGGCGAGCGGGAATTCCTCAGGCACCAGATCGAGGTGCTGCGACTGGCGATGAACGCCCTCCGTGAAGCGGAGCGCGGCGACGCCGTGGAGCTGGTGGAACGGGCCATTCGCGCCGCGGAAGTGACGCTCGAAGGGCGGCGCGACGACGAAGCCCGCCAAATCCGCGAGCACGCCCCCCCTCCCCCCGAGTTGGCGGAAATCCTGGGGATGGCGGCCGATCTGTGGAGGAAGTTCGACAAGCCCGAAAAGGCCGAGGAGGTCGCCCGGCTGGCCGAGGCAGTCCGCGCTCCCCGCGACCGTGACCGGGACCGCGAGCGGGGCGAGCGAGAGGGGCGTGAAGAGCGGCGGCGAGAGCCGCGCGAAGTGATCCCCTCGCTCCAGCGGGAGTTTGACGAGCTGGCGGAGAAGGCCCATCGCATCGAGCGCGAGCTGGGTGAGTTGGGCGACGGCCAGGACGAGAAGGCCCGGGAACTCCAAGGCGCGCTGGCCGGGACCCGGGAGCGGATGGAGCAGGTCGAACGTCAATTGGCCGAAGCCGCCCGCGATCGCCCGCACCGAGAGACCCGCGACCGCGAGCCTGCCGAACGCGAGCGCGAGATGGCCGAGCGCCAGCGGCATGAGCTTGCCCGGCGCGCGGACGAGCTGATGGAGGCGCACGAGCGGGCGGCTCGGGAGGGCCGGCCCGAAGAGGCCGAGCGGCTGTTGCGCGAGGCGGAGGAAATCCGGCGGGACCTGGAACGGCGTCCCGACCGCGACCGCCCGGACGGCCCGCCTCCGGAGGAGCGCGAGGAAATGGAGCGGCGGGTGCACCACGTGCGGGTCGCCGTGGAGAACCTTCACGCGGCCGGGCTTCACGAGCAGGCCGAGCAGCTCGCGGGCCAGATGGAGCGCTTGCTCCACGGACGCCCCGAGCCTCCGCGGGATCGTCCACGCGAGGTCGACGCGCCCCCGCGCGGCGAGGGGCGGCCCCATCCCGAGCAGCTCGAAGGCGTGCTCCGCGAGCTAAACGGGGCCATCGGCCAGTTGAACGAGAGGATGGAGGCTCTGACCGTCGGCGTGGAGGACAGGATCCGAGAGGTCCGCCACGGCATGGAGCAGATGAGCCGCGAGACGGGCGAGACCAGCCGCCAGCTCAACCAGCGCAGTGAGAATCTCGAGCGCGAGATCCGGACGATCGAGGCTCGTCTCCGCGAGCTGAAGGACCGCGACGACGACGAGGACGACGATAAGGACGCGGACGACGACGATAAGGACGATGACGACCGGTAGGAATCGCCCCGGAAGAACGGTCCCTCTGCGCTGTGGCGCGCGGCGAGGAAGCCGAAAGTGATGTCCCGGCCGGGCGGTCGACCACGACTGCCCGGCCCTTTCTTCGCGCGCGGAGAAGTCGATACGGCTTCGCTCACCCTCAAAGCGGACCAACGCACTGGGTGTGCCACTGCTTGCGGAACCGCCGGAGAACGCTCGACTGCCGCCGCGGCACTGCTTGCCGGATACGGTCGTGCTCCGGGGAACTCGCAAGCAGTGCCACGGGCGCCGCCAGTCGCAGCGGTCCCCCGGGCAAGCAGTGGCACACCGTTCGTCTGCTTCCGCCCCTCACGGCGCGCCGGCCAGCGACCCGAGCAGCTCGATCGCCGCTTGGCGCACGATCGACTCGCTTCCCGAGGCGAGCCGCGACCAGCGGCCGGGCCCGATCTCGTAGCCGCCGTTGGCGAAGGCACGATCGGTCGGAATGTAGCCGATGTAGTCGTCTGCGTAGCCGACCACGGCCGTGAACTTGCACGGCGAGGCCGCGCGAATCCCCAGGCCGATCTCCACGAACGGCTCGCCGGGGAGGAAGACGAAGGCGGCATCGCCGATTCGGGCGGCGCCGATCCTCGTCTCCAACGGCTCCGCCTGCGGCTCGCCGGTAACGGTTCGCGCGGGAAGCCGGAGCGTCTTCCAGGAGAGCGACAGCTCGTCGCCGCCGATGGGTTGAAGGCCGCCGAGTGCCTCTTCGACAAACGCGGCCAGCTTGTGGCCATACTCCCGCGCCGAGGCCGCACCCCGTGACACCGTGGGCGTGTTGATGTTTCCGCACGCACCCTGGAAGAAGAGGACCGTGGCGCCGGGGTGCCGCTTCTCCAATTCGAGGCCCATTTCGCCGGGATAGTCGGGCGAGACCTGCTTGATGCACATCTCCAGCACCGGGTGCGCCGTGAAGTTGACCAGGATCGCGACGGGCTCGTTCGATCCGTCGACCAAGGCGCAGACGCGGACCTCGTCGTCGATCGGCCCCTCGGGGCCGATAACCACGTCCGGCGGCAGCTCGCGCCGCACGGAAGCGATGCCGCGGGTCGTCTTGATGCGTCGGTTCACCGCGAGCCCGGGCGCGGGACAGCTTCCCGTTGCCAGTCTGACGGGCCGCACGGAACCCGCGGCCTTGCGGACGGCCGAGCCGATCCGCTGGGCAAGCTGAGACGACCACTTGCGGAAGTCTTCGGTGTGGTAGAGCTCACTCAACGCGATCGACTCCGGGCCGGAGTGGGTGTGCGTCGAGGCAAGCACGAGATCGTCCGCTCGGACCGCCCCCTCGGCCGCCTCCGCCACCTGCGCTCGAAAGCCCGCCATCCCGCCCACGGCTTCCCCGGCCAGCCCTATCAGATCCAGCGAAACCAGCGCGATCCGGCGCTCGCCCTTCTCGATCACGACGGCCTTGGCGTGAAGCGGTAGACGCACGCCCTCGAACGGCTCCCAGGCCTGCCGGCCGGACGACATCAAGATCCCGACGCCCAGCAGCGGCGTGATCTCTTCGACGCCCGTGCCCACGCGGAACGGAAAAGAACGGTCGGTCGTTTTCGCCACAGCCGGCGCAGCCAGTGCCGACGCGAGCCCAACGAGAGCAGAGTTGCCCAAAAACCGGCGACGAGTCAGGCGCGTGGCGTGAGGCGACATAGGACCCTCCCAGAGCTTGAGAAATCCCGAGCGGCGAATCGCGACTTCGATTCTAGATCCGCCGGCAGGCTTGTCAAGCTGGGAGTGCCGGCAGGGGTGTCTAGCGATCGCCCAATTCCAAGGGGAGCACCGCCTCGCGGTTCTCCCGATACCACTCGACCGAGCGGCGGAGCCCCTCTTCGACGGCGACCTGGGGCGACCAGCCTAGAAGGTCGCGGGCCTTGCCGACGTCGGCCCAGGTGGCGGGGACGTCGGCGGGGTGGGCGTCCTTGTAGTCGATGACCGGCTCGCGATCGACCAGCTTGGCGATCTGGTCGATGATCGCCGAGAGTCGCACCGGGCGGTCGCCGCCCAGGTTGATCACCTCGTAGCCGAGCGGGGCCCGACCTGCGACGGTTCCCCGCGCGATGTCGTCGACGTAGGTGAAATCCCGCTCCTGCGTGCCGTCGCCGAAGACCACGATCGGCTCGCCCTCGGCGATGCGGCGGATGAAGCGGAAGACGCTCATGTCGGGCCGGCCCGCCGGTCCGTACACCGTGAAGTAGCGGAACACGGTCACGTCGAGCCCGTGCAGGTGGTGGTACGTGTAGGCGAGCGTCTCGGCGGCCTTCTTCGACGCCGCGTAGGGCGAGAGCGGCCGGTTGGTGTCGGCGTCCTCGCGGTAGGGGACGGGATTGTGGGAGCCGTACAGGCTGGAGGTGGAGGCGAGGATGAACTTCGCGACGCCGAAGCGCCGGCAGAGATCCAGCAAATTGAGCGTCCCGTCGCAATTCGCCTGGTAGTAGACCCAGGGGTTCTCGACGCTCGGCCGCACCCCCGCCCGGGCCGCCAGGTTGAACACGGCGGAGTAGGGCCGTTGATCCACGTCGGCGTCGGGCGACCGGGCGTCTGCCGCAAAGAGATCCTCCAACGCACCTCGGTCCGTGATGTCAAGCGGATGGAAGCGGAAGCCCGCGTGCGGCTCGAGCCGGGCCAGCCGCCACCGTTTCAGCCGCGGATCGTAGGCGTCGTTGAGGTTATCGACACCCACGACCAAGTGGCCCTCCTCGAGCAACAGCTCGGTGACCTTCGAGGCGATGAATCCTGCACAACCGGTGACGAGGTAGCGCTTTGACATGTTGTCGGTCCAATGACTTGTGGATGGTAGGCAACGGGATTCCGGGCGAAGCCGCAAGCGGCACTCAAGGGCTACGCCTCGTGTGCTGCCGATGACTATCCCTTCCTGCTTTCGACGAGCGATCGGCTCAGACGCCCGAGCGCCTCCCGTTCCACTTCGTCGAGCTGCTCGAACAGCCGTTTCTCGCGCATGTCGAACGAGCGGCGGGGCTCTTGGCCGGGGACGTGGCGCTGGTCGCCGTTGTGCAGGCACCAGCCGGCCGCGCCGCCGGCGAGGGCGCCGCGGGCGTCGGTCACGTAGTCCTCGGCGGTCGGCTCCCAGCCCTTGGTGAAGCCGCGGCGGAACGGCTCCTGATAGTGCAGCGGCACGACCCGGCCCAGCTTGCGGATCTCGGCAAGGTATTGCCGCGATCGCTCCTCGGTTTCACGCGGCGACTTGGCGTTTCGCGGCCGGTGCGGGCTGAGGAAGTCGACCTTCACGTCGAGCAGATAGCGCCCGAGGTCGTCCGGCGGGACGTCGCCCGCGTGGGAGGCCGTGACCAGACACTTCGGATCGATGCGTTTGACCACTTCGCGGAGCTGTTTGAGATCGTCGAACGGGACGTGGCGCTTGTCGCGGATGTTTCGCTCGTTGCCCAGGTCGAGATACCAGTTGCGGTGCGACTTCAGTTTGGAGACGATCGTCTCCACGGCCCGGCGGTGCGTCTGGAGCGAGCGAATCCGGGGCGTTCCGACCACGCCATTACCGCGGGTCAGGGTCACGTCGACGATCATTCCCCGGCGATCGCACTCGGCCACGAGCCACTCGAGCCGCGAGAAGTAGGGCTCGCGGGGTTGGCCCTTCTCGTCCACGGCAGTGACGTCGTTCTCAAACGCGGCCCACGTGGCCCAGACGCGGATCCAGTTAATCCCCAGGCGCTGGAGATCGTCCAGGTCCTGCTCGACGAATTGTTGCGGCGCCCCCAAGGCGCCGTAGTAGCTGACTCCCAGCAGGAACGTTGGCTTCCCGTCGAGCGTGAATCGGGTGCCCTCGATCCGCAGCTCAGTCGCCGCGGCAATACTGCTTACGGGTACAAGAAGGACGAAGGTGAGAAGGTATCGAGCCATGGCGGCCACTCCGGTAATTCTCGTTCCCAGGCTCTGCCTGGGAACGCTCGGCTTTGGCAGGCGCTGCGTGCGCTGCTGATCCACAACTTCGGTCTCTCTCATGCGCTGGCTGGGGCGAGGCGGAGCCTCGCGATAGTGCGTTCCCAGGCGGAGCCTGGGAACGAGAGGTAGGGTATTGACTCGCGTGCTCACTCCTGCACGATCGGGGCCATGTCGACGCGGAGCTGTCGCAGCGTTGCCTCCTGCTGTTCGCCGAACGAGCCCTGACGCTGGGCGTAGGTGTCCATCCACGTGTAGAGGCGGAGCCAGTCGTCGCCGGTGAGCTTCACGTCGTAGTGGCCCTCCTTGAGGAGCCTCGCCAGCGGGCTCACGGCCGAGGCGCACGCGCCGGCAATCGAGCGTCCCTCGGCGTAGCGGGCCTGGACGTGCTCGCGGAGGCTCGGCTTGCCGTAATCGACCAGCGAATCGTAGGCCTTCTCGGGCACCAGATCGAACTTCTCGCCCTCGGTTCCCGGCTTGTGACACTCAACGCAATGCGTGGCGAGCACGGGTTCCACCAACGCCTGAAAATCGAGCGGCCAGGAGCCTTCCGGGCCCGGGGCGATCTTGGAGGGCTCGCGGCTTCTTGCGGCCGCGTGGGCATTCGGCGGCGACGTGTTCCGTGGCTCGTGGCAGCCGATGCACGTGAACGTCTGGCCCGGCTGCACGTAGGTGGCGCTCCGCATCGTCTGCACCGCCATCCCGTCGGAGTCGAGGGCCTGGAGGAAGAAGCCCACGCCCGACGGCACGTGGAAATAGGCCGAGCCGTCCTCCTCGACGGGCACGGTGCCGATGACGAACTTGCCGGGGTCGTCGCGGGTGATGCCGATCGAGGGGTAGTTCATCGTGGGGTGCGTTTTCTGGGGGATCCCTACGAGCCGCAGCTTCCGGATCGTGCCCCGCGGGATCGACGGAAGGCCTTCGTGGACGTCGACCACGAGCATCCGGCCCTGTTGAGGCCCGGCCCACCGGACCGGCGAGCTGATCACCGGCGGCTTGGGGCGCGCTCGGACGGGCAACGGATACATGCTCGATATTTCCGGATCGCGGTGGATGAGCGTCAGGTTGCCGAAGGTGTCGAACAGGTAGAGGCCGAGATCGTTGGGCGGGCCGGGCATACCCCAGGCCGGTCTCGGCGTGCCCGGCGCCTGCGGCGAATCGCTCCACGCGACCAGGTAGTGGCTCTCGGAAAGCGGATATGGGTTGGCGAAGTAGGTCTGCGGCCAGCCTTCCGTTTCCGGAAAGACGACCTCCGGCGTAAGCCGCGTCATCGCCGCCTCGCCGTCCGACGCCCGGTTCGGGTTCAGAAGCACGAGGCTCCCCGCGGTGAAGGCGTGGTGGGCCGAGGCGGTGAAGATGAGCTTTCCCGAGCTGGGGATGCTTCGGGCCTCGAAGAAGCAATGGGGGTTCCGGGTGAAGTTGCCGAACACGGCCCGCGCCGCCGTGCCGTCGGGCATCGTCGACCAGAGGCTCATGTAGGGCATGTTGTGGCGGTCGACGTAGTCCCATCGGGCGTAGAGGATGCGGCCGTCGCGGTCCACGCTCGGAGTCCACTCGAACATCTCGAACGGTGAAATCTGCTCGAGGCGCGTGCCGTCGGCGTGCATCACGTGCAGGGTATACACGGCCACCGGGCGCTCCGGCCCACCGCCGCAGCGGACGTAGCAGTCTGGGCGCTGGCCGTCGACGATGGCCTCGGCGCTGGCCGGGCCGCACTGAATGTGATGCCCCCGCCTAGTGGAGAGAAACACGATCCGGCCGTCGGGCAGGTAGCGGCCGTCGAAGTCGTCGTACTTGCCCCGCGTGAGCCGCCGCAGGCCCGTGCCGTCCAGGCTCATCTCGTAGAGGTGATAGAAGGCGTCCTCGGGCACGTTCGCCTTGTTGAGCTTGTCCGGCTCGTCCTTCAAGCCGAGATAGTGCTTGCAGTAGGCGAACAGGACTTTCGTCCCGTCGTAGGAGATATCGGGCCGCAGCACGCTCCCGGCCGGCAACTCCGACGTGAGGCAGCGGAGCTTCGGCTCCTCCGACTTGAAACCCTCCAGCACGTACAGCCCGCCGCCCGGCCGCGACCACCAGCCATAGTACTGGTCGGACATGTGCGTGAACTCGCCCGGCACCCGCTTGACGAACAACAGGTCTTCGAAATCCAGAAGCGGACTGGCAAGCGCCATGCGGCGGACGGCCCACCGGGCCTCCAAATAGAGCTCCCGGCGTACGGACGCCGGGGCATCGTCGCCCGCGTCCTCAAGCCGTCGGGTGATCGCCCGCAAAGACTCGCACGCCGGCTCAACGTCGGCGCCAAGCTGCCGCAGGTCCTTGGCCAGCTTCAAACCGCTTTCCATCACGTCGGCGACCGGATACGCAGGCTCGGGCTGCGGCGCCGTTCCCTCGGTGCCTTCGCCGATCGACTCCTTGCCGGGCTTCGACCACGGGCTCGAGCTCGACTGATCGGCCGGCTTACCCAAAGCGACGTTTTCCGGGTTTCCCGTGCGGTAGACCTCGACCTCATCGAGATGGAAGTATTCCTGGCCGGGGAGTTGCAGCCGCACGAAGCGGGCCTTGGCGGCGCCGCCGGGCACCACGAGCGGCTTGCCGTCGGCCTGGCCGCGGAACTTCGTGCCGTCGTGCTGATACCGTTCCGTCCACGCCTTGGCGTCGTTGGAGAGGAGGACTTTCAGCCGGGCGGCGCGCGCCTCGACGTTTCCGTCACAGCGGTTGTAGACGACGATCCGCTCCAGCTCGACGAGTTCGCCCAGGTCGACCTGCCACCACGGGCCGGCGTCTCGGTTCGTGTGGAAGCCGTACGTGCCGTCCTTCACGCCGTCGACGGCCCCGGCCGCGTCCAGGCGGGTCGTCATCGGCTGCGCGCGGTACGGCTCGGCCGGCGGCAACCGCCGCACCACGTCCTGCCGGAGCCAATCGGCCTCGATCTGCTCCCGGCAGATCACCGGGCCCGGGGCGCCGTCGACGGACGTCTCAACCGGGGTGGCCGCCCAGCCGGGCGACGCCGCAACGACGAACAGAAGAAGGAACGTAACGAGCCCGGTCGCGTGGTCGGTGATCCTCATTGCACACACCCTTCGCAGTTCTCCCCTTAGTACGACAGGCAGGCGGAGTCGCAGCATTGACCACGACAGCCCTATCATATCGGACCGGTCAGGCTTTGCCTACGCCGGGGCCCGGCAATGGGAACGGGCACCGGAGAGGGAGGGAGAGGGTGGGCAGGGCCGAGTGGCCCCGAATGCGCCCTCCATCGCTCGACGACGTGTGGCACGGGCATCTTGCCCGTGGTCGCCATCACGCCTCCTGGCAGCCTGGGCTGCGAGGTCCGTGAATCGCGGGCGACCATCGGCCGTGCCGAATCGCTACGCGTTGGCACGGGAAGCGGGAGGGCGGGTCCGCGTGCGTCGCGGGATCTTGGCCGTGCTCCATTCCTTGGTGAGGGTCTCAAAGATTTCGGGCGATTCGTAGCGGATGACGGTCTCCCCTTCGGGCATGGGCCCGATCAGGCCACGGAACACGGGAAGCCCCCGCAGGTCCAGATCGGTGCTGCAATCGTCGATGCCGACCTGCGTATGACGCCTCAAGAGGTCTTCCTTGCTGTCGTAGTCGCGGATGCGGATCTGTCCGTCGGCCCCGCGAGTCACTACCCGAAACGTGTCTTTCTTCATCCGCGAACACCCTCTCTCGTTCGTACCGCCGTCGGCGTACGCCCCACGGGTCAACCTGGAGACTACGTAGGGATATCGGCGAGTTGTCCGTCGACGACCGAGGCAATTTCTTGTGCCCGACACAGCAAGGTCATTCCCAAGAACCGGCAAATCGGGCAAGGTAGCCACGCTTGGCACCTGCGACGCGCCCACGGACGACGCCGACGACTCTCCCCGCGTGGGGAGAGCCGGGCTGGGCCAGATCTGCGGACTGAAAACGGCGGCTCCGAAGCGATTGTTCCGAAGATGCGTGCCGTGTCGTCCAAAGCGGCCTTTGCAGGATGGAACGGCTCTGCCGCGCCACGGGGCGGGCGCGATGGGGAGTGGCGAGTGGCAGGTGGCGAGTGGCAGGTGAGGAGACGTGAGGGCCACCGCTTTCGACTTGTCACTCGCCACTTGCCACTCAGCAGTCGTTTGGCGGTTGAGACGCAACTGGACGCTGGGTGCCTCGGCGTGGTATCCTGCGCCCATTCCGGTTTCGGCCCTACCCTTGCCGCATCTCTCTGACCATGCGCCCCCTGGCCGAGCGAATCGTCGACCTGTTGATTGCCTGGCGGGTTCCTCTCCTGGTGCTGGGGATCGTCGTGGCGGCCGTGGCGTTTTTCCCCGCCCAAGGGCTCCAGTTCGACCGCTCGATCGAGAACATGTTCGCCCCGGACGATCCGCTCCTGGGGCCGTACGCCAAGCTGAAGCGGGCGTTCGGGGGCAACGAAATCGTGCTGGCGGTCTACGTAGACGAGGAGCTGCTGCATCCGGACGGCCGCGGCATTCAGCGGCTCGCCGAGGTGAGCCGGAAGCTCGATTCGGTGCCTGGCGTAAGGGACGTGGTGAGCCTGGATCAGCCGCTGGGCCCGTTGATCGTCGACGACGGGACGCGCCTGGCCCGGCCGGTCCGCGAGCTGTTCGAAGGGTACACGCACAGCGCGGACGGCAAGATCGCAGCCGTGGTCTGCTTGCTTGCCCCGGAGTCGGAAACCGAAGTGGCCCGGCAGGAGGTCATCGACCGCATGCGCCGGCTCGTCCGGGCCCTTCCCGCGCCGCTTCACTCCGGGATGATCGCCGGCGAGCCGGTGATGGTGGTCGACGGGTTTCGCTACGTCGAGGCGGACGGGGCGCGGCTCGCCCGGACGTCCACCGTGCTGTTGGCCGTGACGATCCTGCTCTGCTTTCGCAGCATTCGTTGGGTAATCATACCGCTTGCCGTGGTGCAACTGGCGAGGCTGTCGACCCAAGCGATCCTGGTCTGGTCCGGTCTCGAGCTGAGTCTGGTCAGCTCGATGCTCACGGCGGTCGTGACGGTGGTGGGCATTGCCGCGGTCGTTCACGTGATCGTGCGGTTCCGCGAGGCCCGGCTCGGCGGCCTGTCGCCGCAGGAAGCCCTTTCGCGCGCGGGCGGACTGCTGGCGGCGCCGATCTTCTGGGCCTGCGCGACGACCGCGGTCGGTTTCGCTTCGCTGATGGTCGCCGAGGTCGGCCCGGTCCGGGACTTCGGCTTGATGATGGCGATTGCCTCGCTAATGGTGATGGTGAGCGTGGGGCTGGTCGTGCCCGGACTGGCACTTTCGGGTCGCTGGGATCCGGACCCCAAGCGGGCCTGGGGCGAGAACGTCCTCGATCGCCAGTTAAACCGGGTGGTCGGCTGGGTGGAGCGGCGGCCCAAGACCGTTGCTCTGGTCTCGCTCATTTTCTGTGTCGCGGCGGCTTCAGGCATGGTTCGACTGGAAGTGGAAAGCGACTTCACCAGGAACTTCCGCTCGGGGAGCCCGATCGTCCGCTCTTACGCGTTCGTCGAAGCGAATCTCGGCGGTGCCGGCATTTGGGACGTGGTCCTGCCCGCCCCCGAGCGGCTGGGCTGGGAGTATCTGAGCAGAGTGCGGCGTTTGGAGGAGCGGCTCCGGGCGGAAGTCGTGGTGCCCGATTCCGGGCGAGGACCGACTCCCGGCCTCACCAAGGTGCTCAGTCTGGCCGACGGGGTCGTCGCTGCCTCGCCGGTCGATCCCGACAAGCTGCCGCGAGGGCTGCGTCGAACGGTGATCGTGAACGTCGCCCTGCGCCTGTTTGAATTCAAAATGCCCGCCCTCTACCGTGCGCTGCACAGCGAAGACCCCGAGCAGCCGGGCCGGCGCTACTTGCGGATCATGCTCCGCGCTCGCGAACAGCAGCCGGCAAGCCAGAAGCAGGCGATCATCGCCCAGGTGGAGCAGATCTGTCAAGAAGAGTTCCCACCCACGCTCGAAGAGCCCGGGGCGGAGGTCACCGGCTTCTTCGTGCTCCTGACCAACCTGATTCACAGCGTCCTGCGCGACCAGTGGATCACGTTCAGCGTGGCGACGGTGGGGATCGGGCTGATGCTGATGGTGGCGCTCAGGAGCCCCGTGCTCGCCGTGGTGGCCCTGGTGCCGAACGCCCTGCCGATCGCCGTGGTCACCGGCCTGATGGGCTGGCTGGGGATGAAAATCAACATGGGCGCGGCGATGATCGCGGCCGTCTCGATGGGCCTCTCGATCGACTCTTCGATTCACTACGTGCTCGGCTTTCGCCGCGCCCGGGACGAAGGAGCCTCGGTGGCCGACGCCCTGGCCCTCGTCCACCAGAGCGTGGGCCGGGCGATGGTCTTTTCGATCCTGGCCCTGGTCGTCGGCTTCACCGCCCTGTGCACGAGCCCGTTCGTTCCCACGGTCTACTTCGGGGCGCTGGTGAGTCTTACCATGCTTGGCGGCCTGGCGGGCAACCTGGTCGTGCTCCCGCTTCTGGTGAAGCTCGTGACGCGCGAAAGCCCGGCTCCCGAGGAGGCCGGCTGAACGTGCCGGTCGCTTGGGGAGGCGGTTGGGTAGCCTCGTTGAACCGTGCGGTTTGCACCGGCGTGACGAGAACCCCTGCAAGGCGTGGGGACCTTCCAGGGCAACGCGCCGCTCGCGCGCCGTGCGAGGATCTCGACCCTTGCATCCCGCGAATGCGCCGACTATACTCGAAGTGCTTCTATCAACATCAGATATGAGCACGCGCCCCAGATGCCCACCGATCCGAGACGTCTGGCCACGCATCGATTCGGTGCACCAGCAAGACGCAGTACCCCCCCGAAGTAGTGCCTAGAGCCTCGCCGTCTGTGTCCCGTGAATCGACACGAAGCGGGCTTGCCTTGCCTCGTCGACCGCGCTGCAGCGCCGCCGGGGAATCACGGTATGCCGCGCGACGGCGTCCGAACGTCAGTTTGGGGTTTCCACGTGAGAAAGACCGGCGGGTCTCTCTGTGCTCAGGAGGAAGCCAAACCGGTTACCCTATCGGGTAGTCCTGCCACACGCCCTCTCGGTGTCGAGTCCCATGAATAGCTCAGGTCAGAGACAGTTCGTTCTGATAGGTTCCTTTGGCTTGACCGCATTGCTGGTAGGAGGTCTAGTCAGCGGGCTGGTGGTGCGTCGGGTGTCGCAGGAGCGAATGCAGGACGCCGAGTTCCTTCGGGGAGAACTGGATCGCCTCGGTCGGGAGAGCGGCCAACCGGACGCCGGGCCCCCGCCGGCAGAACCCGCCCTGGTGAGGGTGAGCGTGGCCCAAAGGAAGACGATCCAGCCGCAGAGGCCGATTATCGGTCGCCTGGTGGAGGTCCGGAAGGTGACCGTGGCCAGCGAGGTCACCGGGAAGATCATCGACATCCCGGTGGAGGAGGGAACGCCGGTGACCGCGGGCAAGACGGTCCTCGCCCAGGTCGACGACGTCTGGTGCCGTTGGGCTTCGGACCGCTGCCAGGCCCAGGTTGCCGCCACGCAAGCCAAGCTGGATTACGAGAAGCTGGAGTTGGATCGGGCCCAGGAATTGACCGGCACCATCTCAAAAAGCGAGCTCCAATCCAAGCAGGCCACCTTCGACGAGTTAACGGCGACCCTGGCCGTATGCCAGGCCGCGGCGAATGAAGAAACCGAAAGGGTGAAGCGGTCCACCATTCTTGCCCCGTTCGACGGCACCGTGGTCGCCAAGCACGCCGAACTGGGGGGGCACGTTTCCCCGGGCGATCCGATCGTGGACGTCGTCTCGCGAGGCCAGGTGGACGCCAGGCTGATGATTCCCGAGTCCGCGATCAACCTGATCGGCGTCGGCCAGGTCCTGCCGATTCGGGTTGACCCGTTGGGTGAGGAAATCGAGGGGGAAATCGTCTCGTTGACTCCGTACGGCCCGACGGCGTCGCGGACGTTTCCCGTTCGGGTGCGTCTGGACGATCAAAGGGGGCGGCTGAAGGTCGGGATGAGCGTGACCGCCTCGATCGCCATCGGACCGGAGCGAGAGGCGCTGGTCGTTTCCAAGGACGCCGTTCTGGTCCGTCCCGATGGCTCGACCGTCTGGGTCGCCCTGACCGAAGGCGAGCCGCTGACCGCCGAGGTGCATCCCGTGCCCGTCACGATCACCGCCCGCATGCCGGGGGAGTACGCCATCGAGCCCGAAACGGACGAAGGGCGCGAGCTGCTGGTGGCCGGGACGCAGGTCGTCGTGGAAGGCGCGGAGCGATTGCAGAAGGAGCAGCAAGTCCGCATCATTACGCTGGATGGCAGCTCGGCTGACGCTGCAAAACCGAGAGGAACGGTGCAGCAGACGCTGCTAACCACCCCCACGAAGACCGCGAGCGGCCCGGCGAGCCGGCAGGAGGGCTAGTCGTGGACCCCATCCGTTTTGCCATTCAAAACCCGGTGAAGGTCGCCGTCGGCGTGATCCTGGTCCTTCTGTTTGGAGTGATTGCCCTTACGGCCATCCCCATCCAGCTCACGCCCGACGTGGACCGGCCGGTTGTGACCGTGCGTACGGAGTGGCCGGGCAGAAGCCCCGAGGAGATCGAGGAATCAATCCTCATTGAGCAGGAAGAGAAGCTCAAGACGCTCCAGGGGCTTTACAAGATGACGTCCACGGCGGAATTGGGGCGCGCCAATATCACGCTGGAGTTCCGTGTGGGCTTCAACGTATCGCGGGCGCTTCAGGAAGTGGCCAACCGGCTGGACGAAGTGCCGTCTTATCCCGAGGACGTGGATCGCCCGGTAATCCGGGCCTCGGACACGGCCAGCGACGACGCGATTGCCTACTGCCTGGTCGAGGCGGAAGACCCCGATTTCGAAGTCGCCCGCTTCTACGACTATGCCGACCGCTATCTCAAACCGGCTCTGGAACGGATTCCCGGCGTCGCCGAGATCGGCATCTACGGCGGGCGCGAGCACCAGGCCCAAGTGCAGTTCGACCCGGTGGCGTCGGCCCAACGGGGGATCAGCGTCGAAGAGCTGCGCAGCGCCTTGCAGAGTGACAACGTCAACGAATCGGCCGGCGACCTGGCCAACGGGCGCCAGGACGTGCGGTTCCGGGTGATCGGCCAGTTCGATTCGCTCGATCCGTTGCGCCAGACGATTGTGAAATACGACGCCGACGGCGTACCGATCCGCGTCGAGGACGTCGCCGAGGTCAAGCTCGTGCTGGAGAAGAAGGTCCACTTCGACCAGTGCAAGGGCAGGACCTCGATGACGATCTTCATCAAGCGGGAGACCGGGACGAACGTCGTGGAGATCATGAAGCAGGTCCGCCGGGAGATCGACGATCTCAATGCCCCGGGCGGAGTGCTGCCATCGTTCAAGAACGACCGGTATGGAGTCCGCCTGCGATTGGTCGTCGACGATACGTACTATATCCACCGGGCCGTGGGACTGGTGCGAGAGAACCTGCTGGTGGGCGGCAGCCTGGCCGTGCTCGTGCTGCTTCTGTTCCTCCGCAGCCCGCGCCCCACGTTGATCATCGCCGTTGCCATCCCGATCTCCGTCATCGGGACGTTCGTGGTGATGGCTCTGACGGGCCGCAACCTGAACGTGATTTCCCTGGCCGGGCTGGCCTTCGCCGTGGGAATGGTGGTGGACAACGCCATCGTGGTGCTGGAGAACATCGACCGCCACTTGGCCATGGGAGAACAGCCCTCGGTGGCCGCCTACCGTGGCGCGAAAGAGGTCTGGGGGGCCATCCTCGCCTCGACGTTGACCACGGTCGCCGTGTTTGCGCCCGTGCTGACGATCAAAGAGGAAAGCGGCCAGCTCTTCTACGACATCGCCCTGGCCATCTGTGCAGCCGTGACCCTGTCGTTGCTGGTCTCCATCAGCGTGATTCCCACGGCCGGGGCGAAGTTCCTCCGAGACCGCCGGCCCGCGCGGGGGCCGATCATGCGGGCCGTCCATTCGCTGTTCGGCCTTGCCGCGCTTCTGTCGTGGGGCACGGACGCCTTCGCCCGCCTCATCCACCTGATGACCTTCCCCAGCCTGGCTGGCGTCTGGCTCCGCGCGGTGGTGATCACGGTGATCACGGTCGTCGCCGTAGGGCTGAGCTGGATGCTGATGCTTCCGGCCAGCTACCTGCCGGACGGGAACAAGAACTTCACCTTCGGAATGATGTTCAACCCGCCCGGCTACTCGCTGGAGCAGAACACATCGGTCGCCGAGCGGCTGGAAGAGTCCGTGCGACCCTACTGGGAGGCGAAAGACTCCGAGGAGGCGACGGTCATCGCCCCCCTGGTCGACGTGCAGACGGGCAAGCCCATCGCCAACGTCCCCGCGCTGGAGGAGTTCTTCTTCGTCGTTTCCAGGGGCCGGGTGTTCATGATCACCACCAGCAAAGATCCGGAGAACGTGCGTCCGGTCAAGGCGATCTTGACACGCGCCATGAAACAGATCCCCGGCAGCTACGGCTATGCGTCGCAGAGGTCGATTTTCGGCCGCAACGCGGGGGGGTCGAACTCGGTGGAAGTCGAGGTCGTCGGCAACGACATGCAGCGGCTCAAGACCAGCGCCGCCTATCTCCAGAAGAAGCTCTGGGACGAGTTCTCCAACTTCGCCGTGCGCAGCGATCCGATGACCTTCAACGAGGCCGGCCCGGAACGGCGGATCGTCATCGATCAGGTCCGCGCGAAGGAGCTGGGGCTGAGCGTCCACTCGCTGGCGCTGGCGGCCCGGGCGATGGTCGACGGGGCGATCGTCGGCGACTTCACCTTCGAGGGCGACAACATCGACCTGGTCATCATTCGCGATCCAACCATCGAGCTGACTCCCGACCTGGTTGCGGATCTTCCGCTCGCCATCACCGAAGAGAACGGCCGCAACACCATTTTGCCCCTGGGCGAGCTGGTCGATTTCGTGGAAGCCGACGCCTCGCAGTCTATCCGGCGCGTGGAACAGCGCCGCGCCGTCACGTTCACCGTCAATCCCCCCCCGGAAATGGCTCTGGAGGAGGCCCAGGCACGAATCGAAGAGCTGGTCGCCGAGTCGCGCCACGAAGGAGGAATGGCTTCCGACGTGCAGGTCAACATGTCGGGCAACGCCGACAAGCTCACGCAAACTCGGACCGCGCTATTGGGCCGCTGGGACGGCTGGAGCTTCGACTCGCTCACCAGCGTCGGCTTGAGCCGCTTCTTCCTCGCCCTCTTGATCACCTACCTCCTCATGGCCGCCCTGTTCGAGAGCTTTCTCTATCCGCTGGTCATCATGTTCAGCGTTCCGTTGGCCACGGTGGGCGGCTTCGCCGGGCTGCGCCTGGTCCGGCTCTTGGATCCCACCCAGCAGTTGGACACGCTGACCATGCTCGGCTTCATCATCCTCATCGGCGTGGTCGTCAACAACGCGATCCTCATCGTCCATCAGGCATTGAACTTCATGCGGGGCATCGGCGAAGGCGAGGAGCACGTTTTCCAACCCCTGCCGCCGCGCGAGGCGATCCGCCAGTCGGTCAAGACCCGTATCCGCCCGATCTTTATGACCACGGCGACCAGCGTCTGCGGAATGCTGCCCTTGGTGCTCGCCCCGGGCGCAGGCAGCGAGCTGTATCGGGGCCTGGGCGCGGTCGTGGTCGGCGGGTTGATCTGCTCCACGCTGTTCACGCTCGTCGTGGTCCCGCTTCTGTTCAGCCTCGTCGTCGACGCGAGGATGTTCCTCGTCCGCGCGTTGTATGGCGAGCAGGAGGAAGCGCCCTTCGAAGCGCAGCCGAGCACCGAGGACGCGGAGCAGCCTGCCGAAGCGCTCGATCCGATCTCCACGGCGTAAGCGGCGGCCGCAGAATAGCCTCCCTTCCGTGCCAGGCACACGGCGCGTGCGCTGCTAAAAGCGTACGGAAGACGCGGCCATGAATCCGCGGAAAGCGTGTGCCGCTTCTGTTCCCTCCAACCGCGAAGCGGTTCTACAGCAAAGCCCGGGGGCGCGAAGCGCACCCCGGGTCCCCGGTTCGCACGTCCCCCTTCAACCCCGAAGGGGTTGTACACCACCCGGTCGACGCTTGTGCCCGGTACAACCCCGTTGGGGTTGGGAGGGTCTCGTTGCCCGCCCACCCAGGGTGCGCTTCGCGACCCTGGGCTGTGTTGTCGAACGCCTTCGGCGTACGGTCGTGGAACACAAACGGGAACCATGTGCCGAGTGATTGACGGTCGATCTTGAGCAGCCCGCACGCCGCCTGCCTGCTACTTTCACCGAATGCCGTGAGTGGTTACGGAAGACGTTTGCGGAACGCCGCTCATCGAGCCGGCCGGACTTCGACGTTGTCCACGTAGAGTACCGCTTCTTTCTCGGCCTTGCTCACGAAGCCGATCCAGTCGAGTCGCTCGAATCCTTCTTGGCACGCGAGGTCCTCGAAGACCCGGGGCGAACTCTGGCCGGGAAGCCGAACGGCCAGGTCGAACTTGCCCGTCGACTCGTCGCCGAGGGAGCAGGCCACCTCGAAGCGGACCCACTGATCCGGCGGAATAGTCACAAGCGTCTTGCCGCCGTGGACGACCGCGCCGCCGGGCTCGATCGCCACGACAGGGCCTTGCCGGTAGCCGGTCTCGTAGTGACGCCACTGGTAGGAGAGCGAGGCGGAGCGGTCGATACGCACGTCGAACCGGCCGACCATCCGGCCCTCGGTGTACCGGCAACGCCAGACGACGTGCGGCGTGTACGACCGCTCTTGCCCGGGCCCGTCGACGAGCTTGAGACCGTGACGCCCGCCGGCCGCCTGTTCGTCGGTCACGCGCGCGGTGTACTGCGTGAGCTTCTCGTCCTCGTTGGTCTCGGCGCCGGGCGTGGTGCCGCCGACCGGGACCGACTCGAAGTCCTCGACGATCGGCGCCGGCGGCGCGGCGTAGCACGCCACGGCGCCCACGAGATCGGTAGCCCCCGCGGCAAACGCCTTCGCGCGGACGGTGGCCGGCTCCTCGAGCGTAAACGGGCCGACGTAAAAGGTTGACTTCTCGGTCGGCTCCGTGCCGTCCAGCGTGTAGCGGATCGCCGCGCCGGGGTGGTTGCACTGGATGTCCACGGTGATCGGCTTCCGATACGTCTGGTCTTGGGGCGCAATCCGGGTGGTGATTCGCTTGCCGAGGAAGAGCTCCCGGTAGGGCGGCTGGAGGCCGGCCTCGGCAACGTCCAGGGGCTGGATGCCGAGCTTCGAGGCGGGCGAACCGGGCCGGAATCGGAAGTCGCCCGCATCGACGTCGACGAACCTCGGATCGGCGGCGGCGCTGTGTGCCTCGATCCCGAACTCTCGCTCCGTCTGGAAATGCTCCTTCGCCCAATCGGGGTCTTCGGTGCAGTAGTAGAGGTTGTCGTCGGCCTCGGTGTCGCGGAGCCGTGGCGGCCCGCCGTGGCGTCCGGTCGACTGACCCTGATAGTACAGCGTCTGCCCCTTCCTCCGCGAATAGAGGACGTTGCGCCTAATCGTGGAGCCTTGGACCGAGCCGTAGGGGAACACGATGTACCCGCGGTGGCGATCGGCCGGGCGGAGGTCGGCCACCACGTTGTTGATGATGTCGTTGTCGCCTTTGCTGATGAACCCTTCGCCGTGGCCGCCGGTTCGGCAGCAGACGTTGCCTTCCATGAGCGTGCCGTGCTGGTCGTCGTCGCAGCGGATCACGGCGTTCATGTATCGGCCCGTGCAATCGTGGCAGTAGTTGAATCGGACCTGGTTGCCGCCGCCGGTGCCGGAGATGTAGATACAGTTGCCGTCGCCCAGCGTCTCCATCGCGTCGTGGATCTCGTTGTGCTCGATGAGGTTCTTGCGCGCATGCAGATAGGGCTCGCGCTCGGCCCAGGACCACCGGACGAACTCTTTCGGCGTTTCGTGCCAGCGGATCGTGCGGGAGCACTCGCCGGGGCCGGGCGGCGTGCGGCTGATCCGGCCCGTGGCGAGGATCGCGGTGTAGGGGACGTGGTGGATGTGGTTGTGGGCGATGCGGTTCTCGCCGCTCTGCCAGGCGAAGATGCCGCCGGATCCCCAGTAGTGCTGCCCGACGTGGTGGATGTAGTTGTTGACGACCTCGTTGCGCCGGTTCACGTTCTTCGTCCCGGGGCCGTAGCCCGCCAGGAGCACGCCCACGCCTCCCACGTGGTGGATGTGGTTGCCGGCAATGCGGTTCTCTTGGCAGTGAAGGTCCAGGCGTACGGCCGTGTGCCCGGAGTTGGCAAACTCGCAGTCTTCGACCGCGCAGCCCTCGGCCCCGCGCAACCGCACCAGCGCCGTCGGCTTGTCAAAACACTCCCAGTCGTGCTGCAAGCCCCAGCCGGTCCGCCCGTGCCAGCCGAAGCGGTCGCCGTGCGTGAAGGTGAGGCCCCGGAAGACGAGTCCCTTCACCGGCGTGTCCTCCGGGCCTTCGTAGTCGATCCTGCCTTCCACGCGGACCAGCTCGGTGAGCGCTGGCGCAACGACGCCGTCGCCGGGCCGGTCGCCTTCGGGCCAGAGATAGACGAGGCCCTTCGACGTGTCCAACACCCACTCGCCGGGCTCGTCCAACAGTTCCAGGGCGTTCTCGATCCACGCGCTGTCGCGATCGGTCATGCCGTTCTTGCCCAGCGGATAGGTGCCGGAGAGGGCCGTCTTCAGGGTGCACGCGGCCTCGTCGACCGACTCGACGGGCAGGATGTTCATGATCCAGAAGTAGGACGGGACGATGAGCAGCTCGATGTCTTTCAGGTTCGCGTAGCGCTTGACCGCCCCAGGCGGGAACTGGAGCGTCTGGTGATCCTGCGAGCCCCGCGCTGCGCTGTTTGTAGGCGAAAACCCCGGGCCCCGGGCACGCGGCAGCTCTCGATCGCCGTCGTAGAGCGTGGAGAACTTGCCGAGCGTCGGCACGTCGGCCACCCAAACCTTGTCCTGGGCCACCTCGGGCAGTTGGGCCGGCCGGTCGGCGGGCTTGCGCCAGCCGGTGATGGACGCTCCGGAGCTGAGCACGGGCTTCTCGCCCCGGTACGCCGCGTAGGTGATTGTGTGGCCCTCGCCCGCGGAATCCTCGAGCGAGAAGACGACCGTCTCCGTCAGGCGATACGTGCCTCCGCGAAGGAGGACCTTGACGTTGCGCTTTTCGCCGGCGACGAGGCGCCGCACGGCGTCGCGAGCCCCCTGGAGCGTGGCCAGCGGGCCGTCCGATGCGTCGGCGTTGGGCTGGGCCAATTTGCCCGACCAGGCGTCGTTGCCGCCGGGCGCTACGTAGAAATCGGCCGCGGCCGAAGTGCCCATTGGAGTAGCCGTCCCTTCCGCACCGCGGCAGGTCTGGCCGAGCAGGAGCAACAGTACAATCGCCGCAACGCCGGATCGTGAACAGGTGCCGTAGTGAAGCATGGTACGTCTCCGCTTCCTCGTGTCAAAATCAGTAAATGGGCCCTGGTGCCACGGCGTTCCTGTGTACGTGTGCGGCCGAGGGCAAGGCGAGAACCGTTGCCTTGCTTCGCGCCGGGCTTTCGGGTACGAGTAATGGTCTGTCCACCTCGACTTTGCACGTTGGGTGCCACTGCTGGCTTGCCCAGCAGTGCCGGAAGCACGGTTGGACAAGCCAACCGTGGCACCCGTGAATTCAACTTGAACAGACCGCCATCGTAGCTCAAGCTGTTGCGTTCTGGAATCCTCGTGAGGCAAAGAAGGCCGGAAGCGGCTTTCGTGAGGCCAGACAGGAGCCCCGGGAGGAAACGCGAAGGAGGCAGAGCCATGAACCGAGCGCGTGAAACGGTTGACGTTCCGATTTGGCAAGTCCCCATCTTTCTTGCGATCCTCTTGCTCCAAGCAGGGACGCACGCGGACGAGCCCGAAGGGAGCGAGCTTCGCCCCGTTCGCTTTGCCGTAACCGCCGACTGCCACCTCATGGCCCGGAGCACGCCGGCCAACGAGCGGCACCTTCGCGCGTTCGTCGATGAAATGACCCGTTGGAAGCCCGATTTCGTCATCGATCTGGGCGACTTCGCGTGCCAGGCCGGCGAAGGTCAGACGACGCCGGAGCTTCACGACGCCCAGTTGCAGGGGCTCGTCCATCACTGGTCGGCCCTCTCCGAGGTGCCCTGCCCGGCGTACCTCGCGATCGGCAATCACGACGTCGGCTGGCTGGAGGGCGGCAACGAGACGATCGGGCCGGCGGACCTGTACGCGGGCGCTCACGGCGGGGAGGACGTCACCAAGAACGAGTTCCTGGCCGTCACTCGCATGCCCGGCCGGTACTACTCGTTCGACGTCCGCGCCTGCCACTTCATCGTGCTGGACGCAGACAACGCGCGGGACACGCGAGCGCCGCCGCCGGGCCATGACGGCATCGCCGGCGCCTACTACGTCGACGGCGATCAGATGACGTGGCTACGGGAGGACCTGGCTTCGCATCGGGAGCAGCTCAAGGTCGTGTTCTCTCATCAAGAGCTGCACCACACCCCGCCGGAGGGCTCGGGCGAGGGAGGCGACGCTCCCTTCCCGCCCGTGGGCAAAGAGCACTCCTACGTCGACAACGGCTGGCAGGTCCGAGAGATGCTCCGCTCCGACGGCTCGGTCCTCGCTTGCTTCTTCGGACACAAGCACCGCAACCGATGGACCGTACACGGGGGCGTCCATTACGTCACCTTGGCGGCAACGCACTGGGGAGGCAGCTACGCTGAGGTCACGATCTCCGACAAGCTGTACGTCCGAGGTCGCGCGAACCAAAGAGAGTACGCCCTCCGGCTGCCGTCGGCCGTGCCAAAGTGATCGCCCCTCACGTCCCGTTCGACGCCGCCACCTGTCGGATCATGGTGGCCACGTCCCAGGTGGCGTCGGGCAGAGCCAGGCCGCGCATGGCCTCGGCCATCGCCGCCCGCTTGGCCGGATTGCCGGTCAGTAGCGCGACCGCGCCGGCCAAGTGATCGTCGATGCGCCCCGGAAGCTCACGCTCGTCGAGGGTCAGGCACGCGTCGGCCGCGGAGAACACGTCGGCGTTCTTGCGCTGATGATCGTCGGCCGCGAGCGCGTACGGCAGGAGAATCGCCGGGACGCCCGTGGCTGCCAGCTCGGCCAGAGTCGTGCCCCCGGCGCGACAGATGACCAGGTCCACCTGGCCGAGCACCTGGGGCATATTTGCTATGAACGGCACGACGGTCGCTTTGAGGCCCAGCTTCCGGTAAAGCTCACGCGTGGTTTCGAGCTCGGCGCTTCCCGACTGATGGGCGATCTTCCAGCCACGTAGCGCGGCGCCCACCTTGCGAAGCGCCCAAGGCACGTTCTGATTGAGGGATCGCGCACCGCCCGTGCCGCCAACGACGAGCAGAACCCTGGGACGATTGTCGCCGTTGGATCGATTCGAATTGCCCGCGGGCAATGGCGACGCGTGCGCCCCATGTACCCTTCGGCGACCGTTCGCGGCGCGGGCCTCCTCGGCCGGCGGCCGGGGAGTGAAATGGGGACGGAGCGGATTTCCCGTGACCCGGACCGCACATCGCGAGCCCAGGTACTGGCCGGCCTCGGCGAATGCCGTGCAGACCAGCGCGGCGGCGGGGGCCAGCCATCGGGTTGCCCGACCGGGCACGGCGTTTTGCTCCAGAAGGACCAAGGGGACGCCGCGTCGGATCGCCGCTCGGGCCATGGGCACGCTGGCGTAGCCGCCCAATCCGACCACGGCCGAGACCCGCTGGCCGCCTAAGAACCGCCGGGCCTCCCGATAGCCGTGGAGGTTGTCGGTCACGAAAGGGAAGACGTCGCGGAGCTTCCGCGGCAGGGGGTGGCATGGCAAAGGCAGGTACTCGAACCCGGCGGCGGCCACGTGCCGTCGCTCAAACTGGCGGCCACTCCCGGCAAACGTGATCTGAACCTGCGGCACGTCGCCCGTCAGCCGCTGGGCCACCGCGAGGCCGGGGAACAGGTGGCCGCCCGTCCCTCCGCCCGCGAAGACGATGTGGGGATGCGGTCCGGTTGAGGTCATGGCGCCGACCCTCCTCGCCAGGCAGTGCATGGGGAAGCCGCAAGCGGCTACGATCGCACTTTGCCTCTCTCCGGCCCTATCCTTGTCTTCGTGATTCGCGGGCGTCAACTTTACCGATTTTGGGGGGTTTCAGCGGCGGTAACCCGGACGGGCGGGACGGGCGTGCCTTGGCCGGAGCCCAGCTTGAGCGTGGCCAGGGCCAAGATCGCGCACAAGGCGGAGGCGATCCAGAAGCGGACGACGATCCGGCTCTCGGGCCAGCCGCGAAACTGGAAGTGGTGGTGCAAAGGGGCACAAAGGAAAATCCGCCGACGCCGCCACTTGTAGTAGCCGACCTGCAAGATCACGCTGGCCGCTTCGGCCACAAACACCCCCCCGGCCAGGAGCAACAGGAGCTCCTGCCGGCTCACCACGGCCAACAGTCCCAGAAGACCACCCAGGGGGAGCGAGCCCGTGTCGCCCATGAACACCTGGGCGGGATGGCAGTTGAACCAGAGGAAACCGAGCAAACCGCCGATCATCGCCCCGCTCAGGACGGTCATCTCCCCGGCCCCGGGAAGCCGCGGCACGTTCAGGTAGTCGGCCAGTTCGGCATGACCACTGGCATAGGCCAACATCCCCATCGCCCCCACGGCGAAAATCAGACAGCCGCCGGCCAGCCCGTCCAATCCGTCGGTCAGGTTCACGGCGTTGGAAGACCCCACGATGACGATCACCGCCAAGGGGACGAACCAGAGCCCGAGTGAGACGGACGCCTCCGCCAAGGGGAAGCGCAGCGCGAGCCCGTCGTCCAGGGCGGCGTGCTGCCGGTAGACGAGCAGGGCGGCGACGCTTGCGACGACGAGTTGTGCGAGCAGCTTGGATCGGGCGGAGATGCCGTTGGCGCTGCCGCGGAGCTTGGTCAAGTCGTCCAGCGCCCCGACCGCAGCCAAGCCAATTGCGACGACCAGTGCCGTTTGCAGGTAGCCGTTCGTGAGGTCGCCGAAGACAAGCGTCCCGGCGACCAGTCCGGCGACCAGGAACAGCCCCCCCATGGTGGGCGTGGCCTGCTTCGGCTCGTGCAGCCGACAGATTTGCGGCGAGTCGCTCTTGATCGGCTCGCGGAAGCGGACGCGCAGCCACCGGATCAGCCACGGCCCGAGCACCAGGGCCAGCACGAAGCTGACCATGGCGGCCAGGGACGCGCGAAAAGTGATCTTCTCCAGCGCCGCAAGCCTGCCAGACCAGGAGGCCGTCGTCGATGTCCGGGCCAGGTGATCCAAAAGCCAGAAGAGCATGAGGGGAACGATGAAGGATGAAGGATCAATTCAACAAGTGACGAGTGGGTGATCGTGGGCAGGAGAGAAGGGACAGCGAAGGAAGGGAGATTCCGTCGAGGATTCACGGGCGAAGCCGCAAGCGGCGTTCCCAACTTGGCTGCGCGCTTCCCGCTGCGCGCTTCCCGCCGCCTACTTCCCACTGCCAAATCCCTGAGCAGCCGGGAGCGGCGCAAGGCGCCGCCCCGGCGCTCAGTCAGAAGCCCCATCGAGAAGCACTTGCCGGTGCGGCCGACCCAGAAGCCACGTAATCCGGCAAGTTTGTTGCTCCTACCCCAGGAGGGAGGGTAGTGCCGGGTTCCCGCAAATCCGGCACAATCGACGGGGCTCAAAGCTAGTTTGTCGAGCCGCGACTCGAACGCCGACGGGCTTCGAGTCGCACCTCGTGGGTGTCTTCGTTGGCAGTAGGCTCCTTCGATCCGGGCGGTTGCTGTTGCCGTCTGTTTCGGTTGGTCTGTTCGGTGTCGCTCAGACGAGCTGTAGTTCGAGTAGTTGCTCGATGGCGTCGACGACGCGCTCCATCCCCATCGCCCGGGATCCTTTGACCAGGACGACGTCGCCGGGCGAGATCGCGCGACTTAGGTGAGGGAAGACCTTCTCCACGGTGTGACAGGCGATGGCACGGTCGTCCGGCATCCCGGCGGCCCGGGCGCCCGCCACCACGTGGCGAGCATGGTCGCCGCAGGCGATCAACAGATCGGCGCCGCAGAGGGTGACAACCTGGTCCCCCAGCCGGCGATGCAACGCCGCCGTCTCGTCGCCCAACTCGCACATGTCGCCGCAGACAAAAACCCGCCTGCCGCGCACGTGGAAGTCGCGAAGCAGCTCCAGTGCCGCCCGCATCGCCGTCGGACTCGCGTTGTACGCGTCGTTGATGATCGTCGCGCCGCCGACCTCGGTCACTTCGCATCGCATGGGAACCGGATCGAAGCTCTCCAGCGAAGCGGCGATCTGGTCCAACGGCAAGCCCATGCGCCCGCCTACGGCCACGGCACAGAGCGCGCACGTCAGGTGGTGACGGCCCCAGATCGGGACACGGAACGGTTGGTTGGATACTCGGAAATGCAGCTCCCCGTGGCCCCACTTCACGTCGGTGGCCACCAGGTCGCACGCGGCGCCGCGACCGACCCAGGTGACGGGAACGAGGTGCTGCCCGGCCAAGCGCCGCAGCCACGGATCGTCGGCCAGCACGGCATGCCCGTCCGGCGGCAGGGCGGCGAGCAGCTCGGCCTTCGATTCGGCGATCGCCCGGTGGCTGCCAAACCCGGCCAGATGAGCATCCGCGACGCTGGTGACCGCTCCGATCGTCGGGCCGCACAGCTCGGCCAGGGCGGCGATCTCCCCGCGGCCGCTGGCGCCCAATTCGAGCACCGCGTAATCGTGGCCCGGCTCGATCTGGAGCATGCTCAAGGGGACGCCGACGTGGTTGTTGTAGTTCCTCGGGCTGGCGGTGCCGACGAACCGGGTTTTCAGGATCGTGTGGATCATCTGCCGGGTGGTCGTCTTCCCGACGCTTCCCGTGACGGCGATCACGGTGCCGTGGAAACGGTCCCGCTTGTACCTGGCCCATTGACCCAGCGCGGTCAGCGTGTCGTCCACGGTGATGACCCAGCGGTCTTGCGGTGCCTCAACCGGTCGCCCCACGACCGCGCCGCTTGCTCCGCGGGCGAACGCCTCGTGGGTGAAGTCCGCCCCGTCATGATGGGGGCCGACCAGGGCCCAGAACACGTCCCCGAGCTGGACCCGGCGGCTATCGCTCACCACCCGGCCCAAGGGCGCGGCCTGCGCCTCGTCCGGAGGGGCCGTGGCGGGCTTCAGCGTGCCGCCGATCGTGCGATGTAGCTCGTCGAGCGTGTTCATGAAAGGGTCGAGGAAACGTCTCTGCCGGTTGGTGTGCTTCGTGTCCGCATCGGGATCCCACGGGCCGCAGCCCGTGGGCTTCTCCCACCACTCACCACTCACCACTCACCACTCACCACTCACCACTCACCTCCGCCGGCTGCATCCGGTAGAGCCACTCGCGCGCGACTTCGCGATCGTCGAACGGGATCCGCTCGCTGCCGACGATCTGGTACTTCTCGTGTCCCTTGCCGGCGATCAGCACGCAGTCGCCGGGCTGTGCTTGCCCGAGCGCCCAATGGATCGCCGCCGTCCGATCGGGGATGACCTCGACCGCTTCGGGGCTCTGGAAGCCGAGGAGGATGTCTTTCTGAATGGCTTCGATGGGTTCGGTTCGCGGGTTGTCGGTGGTCAGTACGGCCAAGTCGGCTACCGTTTCCACGGCCCGGGCCATCAGGGGGCGCTTCTCCTTGTCGCGATCGCCGCCGGCGCCGAAAACGCAGATCAGACGTCCGCCAGCCACCTCCCGCAGAGTCCGCAGAGACCAGGTCAGGGCGTCGGGCGTGTGGGCGTAGTCGACGAACACGCCGAACGGCTGTCCGCATTCCAGTCGCTGGAGCCTGCCGGGCACGTGCTCGACGGCCTCCAGACCCTTGACGACGGTGATCAAGTCGATCCCGTAGGCCAGTCCCACCGCCGCCGCGATCAGGCAGTTGTACACGTGGTGCGTGCCGATCATCTGCGTGCGGACCGGCAGCGTCTCGCTGCCTGCGGTGAGCAGGAACGTCTGCTCGCTCGCGTACTGTTCGATCACCGTCGCCGAGATTTCCGCAGCCGAGTGAATCCCGACCGTCAACACGGGGCCGGTGATCTGCGCAAGATACGAGGCCGACGTAGGATCGTCGGCGTTGATCACGGCGAACCCCTCGCCGGATAGGTAGTCCAGCAGCCGGGACTTCGTCATCTGGTAGTCGAGGATGGAACGGTGGTAGTCGAGGTGATCGCGTGCCACGTTGGTCACGCACGCCGCGTCAAGCGCGATCCCGGCGATCCGTGACTGATCCAACGCGTGGCTGGAGACCTCCAACACCGCGTGTGAGCAGCCGTTGGCCACGGTCCGGGTGAGCCACCCGGCCAATTCGTGCGGCGGTGGAGTGGTCAACGAGGAGTCGTGGAAGTCGAGGCCGTCGAAGCCGCCCAGGGTGCCCAGCAGCCCGACACGGTGACCGGCCTCCGACAGCACGCTGGCGATCAGGCAGGAGGTGGTCGTCTTGCCGTTGGTGCCGGTGATCCCGATCGCGCACAGGTGGTCGCTGGGGTTGCCGGCCAGGGCTTGACACAGTCGAGCGTAAGCTTTTCGCACGTCGGGGACGCGGCAGACGGGCAGGCTGATCCCGGGAACCGATTGCTGGGCGAGCAGGGCCGTCGCCCCGCGAGAGGCCGCCTGAGCAGCGAAGTCGTGGCCGTCGCAAGCCCTCCCGGGCAGGGCCACGAACAAATCGCCCGGTCGAACGTGCCGGCTGTCGCACGAGCACGAGGTCACCGAGATGTCGTCGGCGCCGACAAAATCGGCCTCCGGCAACAACCGGCGCAGACTGATTCGTTGTTTCCCCTCGGGCTGAATCCGCATTGCGTAAGGCCTCCGTGCCTTACCGCGACGAAAAGAGCGTTGAATTTTGTTGGCAGTAAGTGCTTTCCGCGATAAGTTGGCGGGCCAATGATCCCCCCCGGGGACCGCCAGAGAGGTGCAAGTCGGTTGGGGGCTCCCGTCGGTCTCACCGGCCCACGCTCGGCAGCGCTTGAGCGGCTCGGGAGACGGGAAGGGCTTCCCTGCCCGACCCTCAAATGGCGGCCGGATTGTCTCGATTTTCATCCCCCTGTCAAGGCGGAAATCCACGCTCGGCCCGGGGGCGGTCTGGACAAACGGGAGTCGATCGAGCAACATGGGGTTCTGCGTGCTCCCTCGTCCATCACTCCACTCCTTCTACCCTGCCCTGCCGACATGCCCGCCGACGACTTCGACGTCAACAGCCTGGCCGCCTATCTGCACCTGAGCCCGCAGCAGGTGAGCCGGTTGGCCGACCGGGGCAAGCTTCCGGGACGGAAGGTCGCGGGGCAGTGGCGGTTCTCCCGGGCGGAGATCCATCACTGGCTGGAAGACCGGATCGGGCTCTCGGAAGAGGACAACCTGGTGGACGTGGAGGACGTGCTCAGGTCCGAGGCCGGGCCCGACACGCAAGAGGAGATCGTCATCGCCGAGCTGTTGCCGCCCGAAGCCATCGAGATCCCTTTGAAGGCGCGGACGCGGAATTCCGTGTTCGCCGCGATGGTCGAGGTCGCGGCGCGAACCGGGTGGTTGTGGGACCCGGACAAGATGCGTGCGGCGGTCCGCGACCGGGAGAACATGTACCCGACCGCACTGGACAACGGGGTCGCCCTGTTGCACCCCCGGCGCCCCATGGCCACCATCCTCGGCCAGGGCTTTCTGGCCTTGGGCCGCACTCCCAACGGGATTCCGTTCGGCGGGAGCCGCGGCGGGCTGACCGACGTCTTCTTCCTCATCTGTTCGGTCGACGACCGTAGCCACTTGCGGACCTTGGCACGGCTGAGCCGCGTGCTCACCTCGCCCGGTTTCCTCGACGAGCTCCGCCAAGCGCCCGACGGGTTGACCGCGCACCAGCTCGTCGCCCGAACCGAGGCCGAACTGGGCGAGTGAAACACGAATCGGAATGACCAGCGTCGACCGTGGTCACCTCCCCGACGCGAGGCCCTTGCCGTGCCCGAGATCTCGATCCTTCTGGTCGGCAACACCGATCGATCGGAGTTCCGCGAGGCGCGGGCGGTGTTGGACGAGTCGGGCCGGGTGGTTGCGGCGGCCGACGTGCCGTCGGCCCTCCTTGTCCTGGCGGAAGGCCGGATTGCTCCCGACCTGATCGTCGTGGCCCAGGCGTACCCGGGGCAGTTCTCCCACGAGGCGATCGACCGGCTACGGCGCCTCGCGCCGCTGGCTCGCGTGGTGGGCTTGCTGGGCAGTTGGTGCGAAGGGGAGACGCGCTCCGGGCAGCCTTGGCCGGCGGCCATCCGCGTCTACTGGCACCAGTGGGAAGCGTATTTCCGGCGGGAGATCGCCCGGGTGCGCGAGGGGGCGCCGTCCAGTTGGTCCTTGCCCATCACCGCCGGCGAGGAGGAGCGGTTGTTGCTCTTCGCCCAGGAGCCATCCGTGCGGCGCGAGGGCCTGATCGCCATCTCCACGCCCGAGTTCGAGATGCAGGACTGGCTTCGCGCCGCGTGCAGGCGGCGGGGCTACTCGAGTGTCTGGCTCTTGCCCCAGCGTCCGGCACGCGCCTCAGGCGCGACCGCGGCGGTCTTCGACGGCAACGATTGCCGCGGGCACGAAGCCGAATCGCTCAAGAATCTGGCCGCCGCGCTGGGGCCGGTCCCCATCATCGCGCTGCTCCACTTCCCCCGCATCGACGACCGCAATCGCGCGCTGGCCGCCGGCGCGAAGGCGGTGCTCTCCAAACCGTTTCTGATCGAGGACCTGTTCTGGAAGATTGACCGCGTGACCGCGCCCGCGGGAGAAACGTAGGGATAGGGACGATTGCCCTGATTCCGCACTCGTTCCGAGGCTCTGCCTGCCGCGCTCGTTCCTTGGCTTTTCACCTCCTCGTTCCCCGGCTCCGCCTGGGAACGCACTGTCTGGCAGGCTCTGCCTGCCCTCCCCGTCACGTCTTACCGCGCATCATCGCGGCCTCGTTCCTGCGGGGCGAGGCGGAGCCTCGCGCTAGTGCGTTCCCAGGCAGAGCCTGGGAACGAGGGTGGCGAGGGTGGCGAGGGTGGCGAGGGTGGCAAGGGTGGCGAGGCAAGGCGCGTTTCAGCCCAACCCACCCACGCCCACGTCCCTCGCCTTGAGCACCGGGTCGCTTTCCAGCGGCAGGCGGACCGTCTGGCCCGTCTCGGCGGCCAGGTAGATGGCGAGGATGATCTCCACGGAGCGGCGGCCTTCGGGGCCGTCGATGAGCGGTTTGGTGCCCTGTTGGATGGCTCGGACGACGTCGGCGAACTGCCGGGCGTGGCCGTGGTGGCCGATGGCTTTCGGGTCGGCCGCGCCGCCGCCGCCGGAGACCCGCTGGGACATCTTCTTCTCGATGTCGGCGTCCTCCGGTTTCTTCTCGGCGAAGTCCCACTTGATGAGGTCTTCCTCCTCCATCACCGCCGACCCCGTGGAGCCGTGGATCTCGATCTTCTTCAGATACCCCGGGTAAATCGCCGTGCTGGCCTCGATGACGCCCAACGCCCCGTTGGCGAACCTGAGCGCGGCCATGGCCACGTCTTCGACCGCGATCCGCTCGTGGCCCAGCAGGGCCGTTTGGGCGCGGATCTCGGCCACCGGGCCCATCAGCCAGGTCAATAGGTCGACGCTGTGGATCGCCTGGTTCATCAGGGCCCCGCCGCCGTCGAGCTCCCAAGTGCCCCGCCACTGGCCGCTGTCGTAGTACTCCTGGGTGCGATACCACTTGACGTAGGCGTCGCCCACGGTGAGCGTTCCGAATCGGCCCCCGTCGACCGCCCGCTTCATCTCGACGCTCGAACCGTGAAATCGGGAGGGGAAGATGGTCGAGAGCACGACGCCGGCTTTTTCGCAGGCCCCGATGATCTTGTCGCACCGATCGAGCGTGATCTCCAGCGGCTTCTCCACGATCACGTGCTTGCCCGCTTCGGCGGCGGCGACCGCCGGCTCCGTGTGCGCGCCGCTGGGCGTGCCGATCGTGACGACGTCAACCGCCGGATCGGCCAGCATCTCTTCGAGGCGGTGGTACGCCTTGCACCCGGTCTTCTCCGCCAGCTTGTCCGCCGCCTGGGGGACCATGTCGTAGCAGGCCGCGAGCTCGGCGCCGTCGACGTCGCCGATCGCCCGGGCGTGAAAGTCCGCAATCATCCCGCAGCCGATAATGCCAAAGCCGGTCGCCATGGTGTCCTCCTTGGAAAGCCAATTGCGATTTGATCGCTCGATCACGAGACCCGGATTATACGTGGCCCGCGGACCGCGTAAAAGGGGCCGGCAAAGGGGGGCCGCCAGGGTCAAGCCATGGATCGACGCCCGCCACGCGTCACAACTCAAACCAGGCCAATACCAAAGCGGTGGCATTGAACGCCATGTGAGTCGTAATCGCAGGAACGATCCGGTGGGTACGATAGTACACGGTTGCCAGGGCCAGGGCGAGGAAGAACAAGGGGATGGGATCAGCCGCGAAACCGTCGGGCAACACGAACTGCTTCAGTACGACCTGGAGGGCAAGAACGGGGGCCGTGATTGCGGCAAACGTGAGGAGCCCCAGACGCACGTCGGCCAAGAGCTTCGCGGGCACGAACCCGAGATCCGCAGCAGTCGCGCCCGAGCGAGTTCGCAACAGCCACCCGCCGAAACCGAGTGTCATCAGACTCCATGTCGCTTGGAGGACCATGATCTGCCGCAGATCCTCGGGCTTCAACGCCGGCGCGGCCGATCGGAAATGCCTCAGCGCGAAGAGCAACGACACGAGCACCACCGGGCCCACGCCGGGGATCAGGCGCCGCAGCGCCGCCGTCCGTCGGCGCGCCCGTCTCTCTTCAGCTTCCAGCCAGCCCTGCAATACCAGGCGATACGTGAACTCCTCAACGATCGGGGCCACGACGACCGCGACCAGCGCACACAGCAACCACGTGGCGGCACTCGAGTCGGCCGCCAGCAGGTCGACGATCGGATGCTGGACGTCGGTCTTCTCGGCCGCAGACGGCGGCGTCGGATCCGAAGTCTCCTGACCGGCGAGGAGAGTCCATAGCAAGCCCGCCAACAACGGGAACTCGAACACCGCGAACACGAGCAGGACTTCCGCCGCTCGCCACGGCACCTGGCGCCGGGACTGATAGGGCAGCACGGGCAGACCCCGGCGGACCCGTGCCACCACAAGCAGCCATATCGCGATGCTCGCGCCGACGAGCAGCAGGGTGACGATCCGCAGCGGCGGCGACAGGGCCAGTTGAGAAGGGTCGTCCATCGCCTTACGGCTTTCTGAGCAGTTTGACAGCCGCGTGCACGTAGACGAGGCCGGAGTAGATCGTGAGGATCACGGCGGCCCAGATCGACGCGACCAGCGGAAGCCAAAGCCATCCCGACCAGTCGACCCCGTAGGCCCTCACCGAGAGGTAAAAGAGTGCCAACGCCGAGGCGATGCACTGCAAGACCATCTTCAGCTTGCCCGACATTTTCGCCGAGAAATCGGTCCCTCTCTCCTCCAGGACGCTCCGCAGGGCCGTCACCAGCAGCTCTCGCGCCACGATGGCGACCACCATCCATGCCCTCAGACCGAGGGGGACGTCGGCCATCTCGGGCACCGCCACCAGGAAGATGAACGTGCCGCAGACGATCACCTTGTCGGCAAACGGGTCGAGGATCCGGCCAAGCGTCGTGATCAGGTTGTACTTGCGGGCGAAGTAGCCGTCGAGCCAGTCGGTGCCTGCGGCCAGAAGGAACAGCACCGTGGCGGCCACATACGTCGGTCCCGTCCCCCAGGGGATCAAACAGAACATGATCACCGCCAGCACGAGCCGCAGGCTGGTCAGTTGGTTGGGGAGATTGAAGACCGAGGCCCCGTTCCGCTGCTGGCTGCTCATCGACGTTCCGCTCCCTCACTGCTTGTCGAGTTCCGATCGGCCTGCTACCGCGGGTCTGCGATCGCTACGCCTACCCAATCATACTCCCGCGCGGCCACGATCTCACAGGGTACGATCCGGCCCGGCCTCAAGTCATCCCCCGTCACGTAGACCACACCGTCCACGTCGGGCGCGTGGGCATAGCTTCTTCCTATGTAGGCGTTCTTCTCGCCGGGGATATAACGGTCGATGATCACGTCCCCTTGCCAACCGACGCGCGACTCGTTCCAGGCGAAGGCGACCTCCTGCTGGGCCAAAAGCAACCGATCCGAGCGCGAGCGACGGACCTCCTCGGGAAGCTGGCCGTCGAATCGGCCGGCCGGGGTGTCGCGCTCCTGAGAGTACGCAAGCACCCCCAGCCGCTCGAACTTGCGCTCCACGACGAACCGAAGCAACTCCTCGAACTGCTCCTCGGTCTCCCCGGGGAAACCGGCGATCAGCGTGGTCCGCAGCACGAGCCCCTCGATCCGCTCCCGCAGCCGATCGACGAGCGCTTCCGTTTCCGCCCGGGTGATGCCGCGATTCATCCGCCCGAGCACCTGGTCGTTGATGTGCTGGAGCGGCAAATCCAGGTAGGGGAGGATCTTGCCGCCGGAGGCCACCACGTCGATCAGCTCTTCGGTGACGTGCACCGGGTAGAGGTACATCAGGCGGATCCACTCCAGCCCGGCCACCTCGTTCAACCGGGCCAGCAGAGGGGCCAGTTGCGATCGACCTCCCCGATCCATGCCGTAATAGGTCGTGTCTTGCGCGATCAGGATCAGCTCCCGCACGCCGTCGGTGGCCAACTGCCGCGCCTCGGCGATCACCTCTTCGGGAGGCTTGCTCGCGTACGGCCCGCGAATCGCGGGAATTGTGCAGAAAGTGCAGCGGCGGTCGCAGCCTTCGGCGATCTTCAGGTAGCTCACGTGCCGGGACGTGACGCGGAGTCGATCCCGATCCGAGAGGGGACAACTCGGCGCGGACCGGAACACGGCCCGGTCGTCGTCTTCACCGCTCGTCAACCGCCGGGCCGCCTCGGTAATCTCGTCGCGGGCGAAAACGCCGACCAGTTGGTCGATCCCGGGGCAGGCTTTCAGCAGCGATTCCCGCTCGCGCTCGGCCAGACAGCCCGCCACAATCAACCCGCCCGTCAGCCCGCGCCGCTTGAGATCAATCATCTCGCGGATCGCTGAGAGCGACTCCTCGCGGGCACTCTGGATGAAGCCGCAGGTGTTGACCAGAACGAAATCGGCCCCTTCCGGCTGAGTGACCAGCTCGTAGCCTGCGGACCGCAACAGGCCGAGCATCCGCTCGCTGTCGACCAGGTTCTTGGGACAGCCGAGCGTGACCAGGCAGCAGGTCCGTTTCGAGTCGTCTGGGCGGGCGGGCCGTGCCAATGGGCGAATCCACAATCGGGGGGCAAAGTGCGGTCCGGAGGTGCGGACGCCGGCGTGCGGGCCGGCTCCCATCTTCGTAGGAATCCTAGCCGATTCAGACGGTCGCGGTAAGTGGCCATTTCGGCTGCTTGCATCGCTCCCTCACCGGCAGTATACTATACTTTTGTACACCATTTCCCGTACGACGTGCGTACGTTGAGGCACGGAAAGAACGGCCGTCACAGAGCGAAGGGGCGCCCACCATGCTACCCGAAATCACGCCGGAAGAGCTCTCAGCCAGCCTGGACGCGGTGGCCATGGAAGTGCTCGACGAGGCGGGGATCGACGGCCCTCCGGTCGACGCGGTGACGATCGCGCGCCGGCTGGGGATCACGATCGCCTGGGACGACCGTCAGCGAGGCCGGGCCCGATACGTTCGGCTTCGCGATACCCAAGGCCGCAAGCCTCGGCCGACGATCCTCTTGCGGCCGGACCCTCGCTGGGAGCGGCGCCACTGGGCCGTCGCCCACGAGATCGGCGAGCACGTAGCGCATCGGGTGTTCGGCCAACTGTCTGTCGATCCGCGGGTGACGGCCGCAGACGCCCGGGAAAGGATCGCGACCCATCTGGCCTCGCGCATTCTCTTACCCGGCCCTTGGTTTAGCGCTGACGGGCCCGCGTGCGATTGGAACCTGCTCGAGCTCAAATCGCGCTACACTACGGCCAGCCATGAGTTGATCGCCCGGCGGATGCTCGATCTTGAACCGCCGGTGATCGTCACGATCTTCGACCACGGCCAGCTCTACTTCCGTCGGAGCAACGTGTTCGGGCGGGTTCCGCCCCCATCGTCAGGGGAGATGGCCTGCTGGCGGACCGTCCACTGGCGGGGCGATCCCCACCAATCGAGCGACGGCCTGCGGACCATCCAGGCCTGGCCGGTCCACGAGCCCGGCTGGAAGCGGGAGATCCTCCGCGCTGAGGTCGAGTTGGAGGCAGTGGGGTAGCGAGCACCCGTCAAACCTCACGGGGCCTCGCTATGCCCAGCCTCCCCAAAAACAGGGGGCGGTTCCCGCGCATGGCTCCCGCCGGGCCATCGTCGACCGCAAGGCCGCTTGGCGCTGCTTGCCTCGACCCGGGCGCCAAACCGAGTGCGACATACCCCTAATGGCCGGTCTTGACCGGGACGAATCACGGGCTCTATACTTTACGGTTTCGCGAAAATGGGAAAGCGGGTACCGATTCAGTCGTTCGCGCCGCCAGTGCGCAACTTGATCTGCGTGAGGTCAGCAAGACATGAGAGCCGAAGAACGCCACAAGATGCACCAGAACGAGCTGTCGGAATGGCTCGCCAAATGGCTCCCGCAGATCAAGCCCTATTCGAACGCGATGCTTCTCGGTGTGCTTCTGGTCGTTCTGGCTGTCTTGGCGACTATCTGGTGGGGGCGGCAGTCGGCTGACGAGACGTCTTTGGCATGGGACGGCTTCTACCTGGCGCTATCCGGCGGCGACCCCGCCAACTTGGAGGAAATCGCGGCCCTGAATCCGCGGACCGATGTCGCCCACTGGGCCGAGGTGATGGCCGGCGACGTGCACCTGGCAAACGGGTGTCAGCAGCTTTTCACCGACAAGTCGTCGGCGGGCGATGCGTTGCGCAAGGCAGTGGGTCGCTATGGGGCGGTGCTGAACGTCACGCCCAATTGGGGGGATGCCTGGGACCTGCTCCTCCGCAAGTTTGCCGCCATGCCCCGACTTGCCAAGTTGGCCACCACGGCGGTCCTTCTGCTCCTTCTGCTGGGTGCCTGCGTGCTCCCCTTCTCGTTGGGCGCCTACCTGGCACGGAAACGCGGCATGCCCGGCTCTGGCTGGAAGATGGGTCTGATTCCGTTCGCCCTGATCGTCCTCGTGATGATCGCGGCCTGCTTGGGACTGCCCCAGATCCTCCATGCCATGGGCATCGACACGACCCCCCCCCATTTGGCGATGCTCCACGAGCGTGCCACCTTCGGCTTGGCACGTGCGTACGAAGCCTTGGCCGGCACCCGACAGTCGCAGGGCGAGCTGGACAAGGCGATTGAGTCGTACGAGGAACTCATCGCCAAGTGGCCGAACGGTATGTACCGCGAGCCGGCCACCCGGCGGCTGGAGGAGCTCCGACAACAGGAAACCAAGTCGCTGTACGACAAGTTCGCCCAGTTCGACCCCAAGCCTGCCTTGCCCGACCTGCCCGGCTTGCCCGGCGAAAAACCCCCCTTCAGCCTCGACAGCCTGCCGGAAGAGGGGAGCCTCCCCGGCTTGCGCGAGTCCCCGGTGCCCGACGGGGCGGAGGAGCCGGCTGCGACGACCGAAGACGCCTTGCCACCGGCCGAGGACGGAATGAGCACTCCGGCAGACTCGGACGCGACGGCCCCGCAGGAACCGTCAGGGCCGGAGATGCCGTCGGCCCAGAGCCCGGCCGAGCCGGAGGACGCCCCCGGCCAGGACCAGACCAAGCCGGAACTGAAGCCTGCCGACTCGGCCCCTGCGCAGGAATCGTCCGATCAGGAGCCCGCCGCGGCAGAGAAACCCTCGGCTCCCGGTCCGACCGGCTCGAACGACCCGGCAGGGGCCAAGTAGCCCCGCAGCCTCGCTTCTGGTGCTCCGATTGGCCCGGGTGGGCTCGTAGCGGCCTGTGGAGCTCGCCTGAACCATGCCTTCACCCGAAAAGCTCTCTTCCGAGCCGGTCGAGTTGACGGTCTCGTCCTCCGAGGCGGGCTGGAGGCTCGACCTCTTCCTGGTCCATCACTTCCCCGACTACAGCCGCGTGCACCTTCGCCGCGTGATCACCGCCGGGGGCGTGCGGATTGACGACGAGACGGGCGGAAAGCCCAGCTACCGCTTGAAGCCGGGACAGCGGGTCCGGGTCGTGCTGCCGGAGATCCCCCGCGAGGCCCCGCGCCCGGAGAAGATCCCGCTCGACGTCCTCTACGAGGACGATTGGCTGGCCGTGGTGAACAAGCCGCCCGGGATGGTCGTGCATCCGGCGCGAGGACACTGGTCGGGCACGCTGGCCAGCGCGCTACAGTATCACTTCGGCGGAAAGCTGAGCACGGCGGGCGGTCCCACCCGGCCGGGCATCGTCCACCGCCTCGATCGCGACACGAGCGGCGCGATCCTCGTGGCCAAGCACGACCAGGCCCACGCCAGGCTCGCCGCCCAGTTCCGTGACCGGACGGTCGAGAAAGAGTATTTCGCCCTGGTTTCCGGCTCGCCCGAGCGGGATCGCGACGTCATCGATTGCCCGATCGGCATGCACCCCACGCACCGGGAGAAGATGGCCATCCGCCGCGACGACTCGGCAAGCCGGCCGGCGGAGACCTTCTACGAAGTGCTCGAGCGGTTCGACGGGTTCGCGGCGGTGCGTGCATCGCCAAAGACGGGCCGCACGCACCAGATCCGCGTCCACCTAAGCCACGTCGGCTGCCCGGTGCTTTGCGATCGCCAGTACGGCGGCCGCTCGCGCATCACCCGGGGCGAAATCCGCCGCGACCCCGACGACACGCTCGTGCTGCTCGACCGCCAGGCCCTGCACGCCTGGCGCATCGAGTTCACCCATCCCGACACCGGCGAGCCCGTCCGAATCGAAGCCCCGCTGCCCGACGACATGGCCGCGGTGCTGGCCGAGTTGCGGGAGTATCGGGGCTTGTGACCACGTGAACGAACGGCAGGGGGGCATGCTCACCCAGAGCACATGCCAACGGCTGGCAACACGTCCTTCTTTCCACTACAATCTGTGTGATAGAAGCTGATCGCAGGCGTCCTTTTCGGATGGGGTTGTGTCATGAGCGAAATCCTCACCTTGGCGGAGATCGAGGCCCAGTTTGCGTCCGAGTGGGTATTTGTTGGAGGAGCCGCAGTTGAGTGACGGCCTCGACGTGCGCGGGGGGAGAGTCCTTTTCCACAGCAAGGACCGAGAAGAGGTCTACCGCAAGGCGATCGAGCTCCGCCCCAAGCGATTTGCGATGCTGTTCACCGGAACGATGCCCGAAGACACGGCGATCCTGCTATGAGCTTCTCGTTCGAGCCGGGTGATGGGCTCGTGGTCGTGGGCGCTGAGTTGGAACGGTGGCATGCTCTCACGACGCGCAGCGTCGGGTGAGCATGCTCGCCGGAAGGACATGCCGACCCGCGGCTAGCGCCGCGTGACGGCATGCCACCCGGCCGAGGAATTCGCATATGGGTAAAGATACACGCATCGACATTGCATTACGTACCGCCATCGAAAGCGTAGTACAGTCCATCAATGTCTCCTATGATGAATTGCTATCCGCGTTTAGAACGCAGCTTGACGAGCTTGCCAGAACAGGACAAATCAGCTTGGGAGAAGATCACTGCCTTGCTAGTTGGGCCCTTGAGGTACGCGTCGAGAACATCTTCGGCGAAATGCAGTTCGCTGTCTTGAAGGGTAGGAAGGACATGGAAGACTTTATCGTGCAGCCAGGCACTGATTCTAAGCCGCCAAAGCCATTGGTGATAGAAGTCAAATCCGGAAAACAGAGCAGTCCTGATAGGTCAAGCCTGCGACAATTGGATGACTGGGTTTTTGAACTATCTGGGGAGGAGGAGATAAGAAAAGGGGTCAAGAAGCTCGATATGCACTGGGTCACGGAGAACCAGGTGATGCTTATGCCTAGAGGACAACATCCTACACCGCATAAAGGAGTCTTCATCTACAATGGGCCAGTAGGCACTCCATTCATCAACCGTCCAGAAACATGGTTGGGAGAAAACGAGCGATTGTTCGCCGAAAAAAGAGACTTCTGTGTTATATCGCTCGAATGTCTATTGTCGTGGTACGAATCATTTGCGTCCGACGTTGACACGTGCCGGAGATTCTGGGCTGAGGTGCACGCAACGCGTGGCGTCTTACGGAAACCTTACTAGGGGCGGGCCGGGTGGCACGCCCGGGGCGCAGCGATGGGCGTGGTGGGTCGCGCGTGGGCCCAGCCACGCGCCTGGTCCCTCAGGGCGGCAGGGTGGCATGCTCTCACGAGGCGCAGCGTCAGGTGAACATGCTCGCCGGAAGCACATGCCGAGTGCGCGGCTGGCGCCGCGTGACGGCATGCCACGGGCCCGGCCTATCTTGCCAATGTCGGACCTGTCCCGTTGTGGCGCCCCACAGAGGGGCCCGTACACGTTTCCAACTCAGGAGGTCAAAAGCTCAGCCAGACGCCGGCGGAGTCGCCGGAGTCGATCGCCCTCAATGCGGCCGATCACGCCCACGAGTTCTCTGGGGTCGGCAGCGTACAGGTAGCTGAGCCGAATGCCCGAGGCGCGGTGGAGCCCAGAGCCGCCGAAGTCACCCTCCTCTGGTCCGATGAACTCGTCCCAGTCGGGCTGCAAGCGGTCCAGTTGGGTGCTGATACCGCAGATGAGCACGTTCTGATAAGGGCCGGGCAGTAGAGCGAGCACCAAGGCGGGGCGGAGCTTCGGGGCGCCGCCGCCCGACTGCGGGAGCGAAATGAGGACCACGTCGCCCGCTCTCATGAGCCCAATTCCGGTTTGACTTCCTCGACGCGGTAATCCGGCTCATCGGGGCCGTAGGCCCTCGCCAGTTGATCATGGCCGAATTGCCGCCATGCCTGGCGTTCTTCCTGCCCGGTCAGAAACCGCGCGAAATCGAGCACTTCGTTGACGCGGTCGTCCGGTAATCCGTCCAGAATCTCTCTGAGGGCTTCTCTGGCGCTCATGATCGTCCCCGTCCGGCGCATTGGGCCTCTGGTCTCAGATTCCCTTCACGGTGTCTGACAATTATACGGCATGAGCCGCGATCCGCAAAACCGCTGGAAGCAGTGCGCAAAGAACCGGCCCGGCACAGGGCGAACCTGGCCGGGCCGGCTATTGATCTGGTAGCGATCTTCCCCCCTGAGGGGAAAGGTGTGTGAATCCTGCCGTCCAGTGCAAGGACTGGCCCCATGTTGTTCAACCCGGATGTCGCCACCCGAGTTGCTTAAGGCAATCCTTAGAAAGGAGGTGATCCAGCCGCAGGTTCCCCTACGGCTACCTTGTTACGACTTAGTCCCAATCGCGGAGTTCCGCTTCGGCGCTTGCTTCCCGTTAGGGTTAGCTCGGCGACTTCGGCGGCCCCCCACTTTCGTGGCTTGACGGGCGGTGTGTACAAGGCTCAGGAACACATTCACCGCGGTATGCTGACCCGCGATTACTAGCGATTCCGGCTTCATGCAGGCGAGTTGCAGCCTG
>DATKZH010000111.1:0-12233 GCA_035528065.1 Thermoguttaceae bacterium
CGACGGCGGACATTACGACGTCAAGCTCGCCGCGGACGACTGGGAGCGACTCACCACCTGGATGGACACCTACGGCCAGCGACTCGGCTCGTTCAGCGAGGATCAAGAGGACCGGCTCCTCGAGCTCCGTGAGAAGATGGCCGCGATGCTGGCGGATTAGGCGGCGCATCGACGACCCGGTGAAAGCGCCGCTTGCGAGTTCGCTTTGGATGTTCAGGCGATCCTACCCGATGATCTTGCGAGGTCCCCTTTCTTGGAAGGAGAAACGTCGTGACTGCGAGACTTCTTGTTGCACCTGCCCCCGCGCTTGTTTTGGCGTGGCTACTGACGACTTCGTGCTCCGCAACGCGCGCCGACGAGGCGCCCACCCTGGAGCCCTTGCTCCGCGTCGTCGACCTCAACGTGGGCGAGCAATCGGAGGTCGAGCTCTCGAACGGGAAGACCGCCACCGTCAAGCTTCTGGGCTTGGAAGAGATCCGCGATACGTTGCGCAACGCCGTTCGCGAGGCCCGTGTCACCGTCGAGGTCAACGGGCGGAAAGCCACGCTCGTGGCGGCCTACTACCGACTGCCGGTCACGGTCGGCGACGTTCAGATCGACTGCGCGGTGACCAAGGGATGCGTGCAAGAGGGCAAGAACCCGTGGGAGCTGGACGCCGACGCCCGGTTGCGGCTGTGGCCCGCCGGCTCGCCCTGGATCCGCCCGGGCACGTTCACCTATCCGGCGGTCCAGCGGTGGTTTGCCAGCGACACGCAGATGGCCAACGACCCGGTGCACGTCGACGGCGGCGAGATCCCGGCCAACAAGTCGATCTACTACCACTGGGGCCTGGACATCGGCGGGACGGAGGGCATGGTCGACGTGCTGGCCGCAACTGACGGGATCGTGATGTCGGCGGGAACGGAGGTCATCGACTCCGACGAAGACCGCTCACGGATCAGTCCGCGCTACGACGTGATTTACGTCCGCGACGCCCGGGGCTGGTACTGCCGCTACAGCCACCTGTTCTCGATCGAGCCATCGGTCAAGCCGGGAGCCAAGTTGAGGCAGGGCCAGAAGATCGGCGTGCTGGGCAAGGAAGGCGGCAGCGGCGGCTGGTCCCACGTCCACTTCGACGTCAAGGGCCCCCAGCCCAGCGGCCGCTACGGCATCACCGAAGGCTATGCCTTTCTCTGGCAGGCGTATCACGCGGAGCGGGGCACGAAGCTTCAGGCGGTGGCCCGACCGCATCACGTGACCTGGACGGGCGACGAGGTCACGCTCGACGGGACCCGCTCGTGGAGCTCGAAAGGCTCCGAGCACATCAAGAGCTATCAGTGGATCTTCAGCGACGGCACCACGGCCGCGGGGCCAAAGATCGCTCGCCGGTACGACCGGTCGGGCATGTACAGCGAGGTCCTCAAAGTGACCGACGACGAAGGCCGCATCGACTACGATTTCGCCGTGGTTCAGGTAATCGACCGGGACAAGCCGGACCAGGTTCCGCCGTCCATCCATGCGGTCTACTGGCCCACCTTCGACGTCAAGGCGGGCGACGAAGTCACCTTCAAGGTCCGCTCCTTCCGCATCGGCCGCGATGAAGGACACGAGGTGTGGGATTTCGGCGACGGCAGCCCGACCGTCCGGGTGCAGTCCGACGGCAACGCCGTCAAGCTGGCCAAGGACGGCTACGCGGTCACCACGCATCGGTACCAGCGGCCGGGCCACTACCTCGTCTCGGTCGAGCGCACCAACGATCGCGGCCAGACGGCCACGGCACGCCTGCACGTCCGGGTCGACCCACAATGAAGACCGACGATTGGGGCCCGGCTGTGGGGACGGCAGCCGCAAGTAGACTCCGGGATTCCCCGGAATTCCCCGCGTGCCAAGCCCCTTCAAACGAGATAGAATCCGCAGATAGCGCACGGTGCCCAGGGAAAGCCGGCAAACTCCCTTGGGATTGCCCAGCTTCCCCCAGTTTTGCCGGTTACAATCATCTTGGGCGACGATAAAATCAGAGAGCGACAGAGGAGTCTCCTTCCCTTCTTTCCCTCAAATGGTGGTGCGGGCGCCGGGCCGGCTCGGTTCGGAGGAAGTTGCATGCGGCGACGCGTGGTAGTCACTGGGTTGGGATGCGTCACCCCGCTGGGGGCGGACATCCGGCGGGTCTGGAACCGGCTGGTCGAAGGCCAATCCGGGGTCGGGCCGATCACGGTGTTCGACGCTACCCAGTTCCCCGTCCACATAGCGGCCGAGGTCCGCGACTTCGACCTTGCCGAAGTTGACGAAGACTCCGTGGAATGGGAGAACCACCCGCGGCAAACCGCCTTCGCCGTCGCGGCCGGCAAGAAGGCCGTCCAGAGTGCGGGGCTCGCGGCCAATGGCGTCGACCCCCTCCGGTTTGGGGTGTGCCTTGGGTGCGGCGAGACCTACCCGGATTTCGCTCGATTCGGCCAACTCATGGCCGCCTGCGTGAGCCACGGCCAGTTCGAGTCGGGCACGTTCGTCAGCGAGGCACTTCGCGACGGCTACCTGAGCTCGGAAGTCCCCTGGGAGCCCAATCTGCCGGCCTCCTACCTGGCCGGGATCTTCGATGCCCAGGGGCCCAACGCCAACTACACGGCGGCCTGCGTGTCGAGCACCCAGGCCGTGGGGGAAGCGACCGACATCATCCGCCGCGGCGAGGCCGATCTGATGCTCGCCGGCGGGGCGCACAGCATGATCCATCCGTTCGGCCTCACGGGCTTCCTCCGGCTCGCGGTGCTCAGCGCTCGCAACGATCCCACGGCGATGCGCCCGTTCGACCGCAATCGTGACGGCTTCGTGGTCGGCGAAGGAGGCGCCGTGGTCGTGCTCGAGGAGCTGGAGCACGCCCGAAGGAGGGGAGCGGAGATTTGGGGCGAAGTGGCCGGCTACGGCTCCTCGCAAAACGCCTTCCGGATCACCGATTCCCACCCGGAAGGACGCGGTATCTCCGATTGCGTCCGGGCCGCGCTCTCCCAGGCTCGACTGAACCCGGACCAGATCGACTACATCAACGCCCACGGCACGGGCACGGTGGAGAACGACCGGGTGGAGACTTTGGGTATCAAGAAGGTGTTCGGCGAGCACGCCTACAAGGTGCCCGTCTCCAGCACGAAGAGCATGGTCGGGCACCTGACGACCGGGTGCGGGGCCCTGGAGCTGGTCGTCTGTCTGATGACGCTCCACAGCGGCGTCGTCCACCCCACCATCAACTACGAAACGCCCGACCCCGACTGCGACCTCGACTACGTGCCCAACACCGCCCGGGAAGTCTCCTGCCGGCACGTCCTCAGCACCAACTTCGGCTTCGGCGGCCAGAACGCCGCGCTGGTCGTGTCCCGGTGCTGATCGCGCGAGCGGAAGTCCTGGCGAGGCAGGGCCTTAGACCGAGACGAGAGTGCAGTGGTCAGGGGCCGGGGCTGCTCGGGTTGGGCGGAGGCCGGAACCTCGCTAGACTGGTATCGGTACGGTCGCTGGTGGTTTATTGGGCCAGCCCGTCTTGGCGGCTTGTGCCGGCGCTCGGCGCGGGTGTTCGAGCGCTCGGCGCGGGTGTTCGAGCGCTCGGCGCGGGTCTCCCGACCCCGCCGAGACGTCGACCGTAGGTCTCCTCAAACTGCGGGGGAGACCTGCCGTCGCCGTTGGTGGCTCGGTCAGGAGACGGGCCACAGCGCGCGGAAGCGGCCAGGAGACGGACGCCCGGACCACCCCCGGCGAGGAGTAGCATGCCTGTTGGGACAACGAGGTTTGGCTTGCCTCCCCCACCGCGTCGATTTCGATCGCCGGGGAGCTTGGGCCGATATCTCCAGCCCGCGCTGATCTTCTTCCTCCTGGCGCTATTGGCCGGCGTCCTGGTCGGCCTCTACGTCCCGCCCACTTGGACGGTGGAGAAGATCAGCCTCGACGTCGCCGAGGACGAAGAGGGCCGCCTCTTCTACGTGGTTGAAGGCGATCGCGTCTACGTCGACCACGCCGTGCCGATTGACGAGTCGGAGCTGAACCGAGAGCGGATTGGCAAGCTCAACTCCGCCGGCGGGTCGCCGGGGGTGACCAAGCAGTACATATGGGAAACCGGCCGCGTGGACGGCGAGCCGGCGCGGCTCTACTTCCAGTTGGTCGCCAAGCGCCACTGGCGCTTCTGGTCCTTGTTGCCGGCCGTCGTCGCCGTGGGCCTCTGCTGGATCACCCGCGAGCCGCTGATGTCGCTGGTGGGCGGGATCCTCGTCGGCGCGTTGATGCTGGGGCGATACGACGTCACCGACGCCGTGTTCGTCGAGAACTTCGCTACCAAGAACGCGGCCGGCGTGCTGCTCCTCTACCTCTGGCTCTTGGGCGGGCTCTTGGGCGTGTGGAGCCGCACGGGCGCCGCGCAGGCGTTCGCCGAGCTGATGACGCGGAAGTTCGTGCGCGGGCCGAGGACCGCCAAGCTGGTGGCCTGGTCGCTGGGCGTGATCTTCTTTCAGGGCGGGACGGTCAGCACGGTGCTCGTGGGGACGACCGTCAAGCCGCTGGCCGACAAGGAGGGCGTCAGCCACGAAGAGCTGGCCTACATCGTCGACTCCACGGCCTCGCCCATCGCCTCGCAACTGGCGTTCAACGCCTGGCCCGGCTACATCCAGGCGTTCATCTTCGTGGCCGGGATCCCGTGGCTGGCGACCGAAGAGTTGCGGATACGGTTTTTCTTCATGAGCGTGCCGTTCTGCTTCTACGCGATCTTCGCCGTGACGTTCACCTTCCTGCTGAGCCTCGAGATAACGCCTTTTCTGGGCCGGCGGATGCGGGCGGCCATCAAGCGGGCGCGCGAGACCGGCCAACTCGATCACCCCGACGCCGAGCCGCTGGCCGCCAAGGAGCTCCATACCAGCCACGTGCCCGAAGGCTACACGCCGCACGTGATCGATTTCTTCGCGCCGCTGGTTGTCTTGATCGGGATCGCCATCGGCACGTTCATTTTCAAGGGCTCGCCGCAAGTCCGCTGGGCCTTCGGGACGGCACTCCTGCTGGCCATTGCCCTGGCCCTGGTCCGCGGCATGCGGCTGAAGACCCTCGTGGAGGGCTTGACCGACGGGCTCAAAGGCGTGGTGCTCGGCTCGGTGATCCTGCTGTTGGCCGTCACCATCGGGAACATCAGCAAGGACGCGGGCGGCGGAATCTACCTGGTCGAGCTGCTCGGCGACCGCGTCCCCTACTGGGCCCTGCCGGTGATGCTCCAGATGCTGACGATCGTCATCGCCTTCTCCACCGGGACGAGCTGGGGCACGTACGCGGTGGCCTTCCCGCTGGCCATGCCGCTCGCCTGGGCCGTGGCACAAGCCAACGAGCTTGCGCATCCGATGTTCTTCATGACCATCTGCTTCGCCGCGGTGATGGACGGGAGCGTGTACGGCGATCAGTGCTCCCCGATCTCCGACACGACCGTGCTCAGCTCCATGTGCTGCGGCTGCGACCTGATGGACCACGTCCGCACCCAAATCCCCCAAGCTTCCGTCGCCGCCTTAATGGCCGGCGTCTGCTGGACGGCGGTGACGGTGGTCTTCTGCTAGGCGGGGTCGGCACGAGCCCGTATCAACGAAAAGCCAGAGCTTGCCCGGGCTGGACAAGTTCCGGCTTTGACTTCTCGAAGCTACCCGGCCAGGACTTGAACCTGGAACGAGGGAACCAAAATGGCTCCAAGGGTGCGAAACCGCCTGGAAACAACCCCGGAATTGCCTATGTGGCAAGGGCTTACGTCGATCGGCTTTCCGCGGGTTTTCGGGGAAAAACGGGCGGTTTGGCAACAGTTGTGGCAACACTCAGCGCTTCGATGGGCTTGCGGTTTTCAGCGGAGCGCGGCAAACTGATCGACTGACCGGGCGGCCGGCGCGATAGCTACGCGTCGGCCCACGCGCCGGGAGCTGGCTTGGCTTTCCAACCCTGCCAGGCCAGCTCACCCGGCGGTCCGGCTTGAACGGAGTGACCAAGGGTTGGAAAGGGTTGGACCATGCCAGACGCTTCTCTCCTTTCCTCCGAGCCCTCGTCTTCCGCAGGGGGCAACAGCCGCAAAGCTCGATGGATCACGGCCGCCGAAGTCGTCGCGCGGCGGCGAGGAATCACGCAAACGGATCTGAATAACTGGATCTTGCGTGGATTGCCCGAGTCTCTCGGTGGGGGAAAGTTGAAGTCCAAGCCGGACAGAGAGAATTCGGCCCACCGGCTCTATGACTTGCGGCGGATCGAGAGGATTGAAGATCAGTTGGAAGAAGGCCCCCGGCTGGACCACCACAAACGCGACGCATGTGACGCGGCGCAGACGAAGGCGATCGGATTGCTTCAAGGGCGATTTCGCGAAACTGGCGAGCTGATGCCCAGTGCCGAGGTAGCAACCGAGGTCGGTCTGGCAGAGGGGACTCTCAGGTGTACGCCAGCGTGGGCCAAGTACCGGCGGGCTCGCCGTTCAATCCAGGAGAAGATATGGGCCCGGAAGCGCAAGGAGTTCCTCGAGCTGGTGGACGAAGAGGTCCGCAGCTCCGGCTGCTATCCCGCCGTCGAACCGCTGGCAAGGTCGCTTCACATCGGTCCGAAGATTCTCCTTGAAGACAAGTCCGTGAAGAGACGTTACGAAAGGGCGAAGCGCCGGAGGCGTCCGTTGCCTCGCGGGAAGGGGCCAAGCCCGAATGTTGACGAAGCGATCGAATGTCTTCAGAGACAAGTCCGTGAAACCGGGCACCTGCCCAGCATTCCGCGTGTTGCGTCGCTTGTCGACGTGAGTCCGGGGACGCTTTACGGGTCACGTCGATTCATGACCGCGTACCGCAACGCGGGCAATGAGGCTGAGCCGGCTCCGAAACAGAAGAAACAGAACGCCACCGAGTTGAAGGCGATTGAGCTACTCAGGGGGGAGGTGAAGAAGGGTAAGATCCCCGCGAAATCCTGGATTGCGAGGAAGCTGGGCATTCGTCCGAGCAACATCGGCCGTAGGGATTGGCCGGCCTTCATGGAGGAATACGACCGTTTGGTCCTTCGCCGCGCAACCGTCGATGGCCGAGACGGGCAGGGTTTGGTCGACGCCCGACATGTGGAGGAAGAGTTCGGCTGTGCGTGGAGCATGCTGAATCACTGGGAGGAATACTGCCCCTGGCTGGACAGCAGAAAGCTCGATGTCTTCCTGGCCCCTCCAATAGCCAGGCCAGGCCGCCACGCTGCGGAGAAGCTGAAGCACTATTCGCGGACGGACCTGGAGACGATCGTCAACCGACAAGAGCAGGCGAAGCAGGCATCGGAATCGGGCAGCGCGTACGAAGACGGCTTGGGGGCCTGGATACCCGAGCCCGAGACGGCGAGGCGTTGCGAAGTGCCGCTTGTCCGTCTCACCAGTCTCCGATTGCATCACAGGGCGAAGCTGGGTGGCGTTCGCGTTCTTCGCCTATGCTGCGGAAAGAGGCAGTACGACTTTTGGCACGAAGGCGACATCCCGCAAGTGAAGAGGCTGCTGGCCGAGGTCTCGGCCGGAAATGGCGACGGGAAGCCGCCGACGCCAGACGAGGCGGAGGCTGGCGAAGGTGCCGAGGACAAGTTGACCCCGCCGAAGCCGCCCGCGGCCGAGACGACGGACACGCCCAACGACCCGGGGGCTGGTGGGGGGAAGGAAGCCGGGGCGGCCGAGTTGAATCCCGACGACCCGATCGACGCCCAGGTGATCAAAGTTCTCCGGGCAGCGGGCGTCTTGACCATGGGGTTGCGTTTGACCGTCCCAAACAGACGGAACCTGATTCTGGGCGACTGGAAGGCCCCGCCGCACAACAAGAAAGACACGGCTCTCCGAGACGACCTGGCCAGCCAATTCCCTTCTCTTGCGATCGAACAACGCGACAAGAAAGACGGTTCCAGGAAGGCCGGCGAATACGCCCGGAGGGGACAACGGTTGCTCAAAAAGCTGAAATCCTGAGAATTATTCAGCCTTGTTTTTCCGAGGTGTTGTCCCTGTTGTCCCTCGCCGTTGTCCCTGTTGTCCCTCCCTGTTGTCCGTTGACGTGTTGGTCCCTTCATCCGGTAGTCTGATGCGCTGGCAATGAACCAGCGGAGAGGGCCGGATGCCCGCCAAACGAGACCAACGAACGACCCCCCCCAAGACGGCCGATAACGGTTCGCGCCCGAAGCACACCCGACGCCCCCAGCGGCCGGCTGGCCCAGGGCCCGGCGGGTCGATCCAGGCGGGGGAAGTGCTCACGCTGGCCGAATTGAAACGTCGTCTGGGCTGGGGGGAGCACGCGGTCCGTCAGGCGAGACGGGCCGGGCTTCGCCTGATCCCGTTCGGACGCGAGAAGTTCGCGCTGGGCTCCGATGTGCTCGCATTCTTCACGCGATTGGGCGAGCAACAGCCCGGCCCCGACGGCCAGCCCCGGGAGGCAGACGGTTGACGGAGACCGCACGGAGGCCCCGGGCTGCGGTTGACGATCGCGTAGCGATCCTGGAGAGGGTTGCCCGGCGGAGGGACCTGACGACGACGGAGCGGCTGGCCAGCCCGCCCCAGCGGTTCATGACGCTGCGCACGGCGAGCGGCTACAGCGATCTTTCCGTGGATTCGCTCCGGCGCTTGGTTGAATCGGGCAAGTTGACTGCCCACCGGCCCGTGCGCGGCCGCGTGCTGCTCGACAGGATGGAGCTGGATCAAGTCATCCTCGGCAGCACAACGCACCCGCGGACCGGGCGCGGGATGGTCCGGCCGCGGCAAGCCGCGGGGGAGGCGCTCGCCGCGGCCGAAATGGGGCGGGGCCCAAGACGGGGACCGGAGGATGACCGACCATGACCGAACCGGCACGGAGGGGCGACGTTAGCGTGGTGCGCTGGTGGCAGAGCCTCCAGCCCGTCTTTCGCGACCCCACAATCGGCCCCGCGATCAAACTGGCGTTTGGGTGGTTGTGGTGGAATTCCGGGGGGGAGCCGGGCAAGCTCGTGGTGTGTACGTCAGTCATCGCGGCCGAGCTGGGAGCGCAGCGCGAAGCGGCTTGCCGTTGGCTTCATGCGCTGGAGGATCGGAACCTTATCGAAATTGTGGATTGGGATCGGGCGACGGGCATGGTCCATCTCTACACGAACGACCCGGCTTGCGGGGTGCGCTCCCGACCTCAGCGTCCCGATCCGCAAGCCGCGTTCCCCTTCCAGGAGGAGGCCGAGCCGGAGGGGGCCGGCACGGTCTCGATACCCCTCAATTCGGAGGGCGTAACAGAATGCGGGCATTCTGTTACGCCTCAAGACGATCGCCCCAATGGGGGCGGAGGGCGGGGAAACCCCTCGTCAAGAAATCGTCTATCGTCACCGTCACCGTCTTCGTCAAGAATAAAAGACGATAAAGGATCGTCGATCGACGAGGGGGACGGGGGACGGGGAACGGGGGACGACCAGGGAGAAGTGGAGGGGGAGTGGAAAGCAGTTCGGGAGGAGGCTAACCGCGTAGCGCAGAAGCTGTGGCCCGCTCGCGACTGGAGTGGGAGCCCGCTTCCCGAAGGCGATCGGTCTCTGATCCTCAAGGTGGTATGGCTCTCGCGTAACACGCTGAGCGCGGAGTGGCTTTGGGATGCGGTGGAGGGCGTGGTCCAGGTTCGGCCGACCAAGGCCGCCGGGTATCTTTACACGTGCCTTGGGAACGCCTGCAAACGCCAAGGCGAGCAGTTTAACCGCTTACTCGCCGGGGTGGAGCTTCCCGAGGCGTTATTGAGACCGAGAAACCGATGACCATCCAAACGAAGTTACCGTGTAGGGAATCGGCCCGATACCCGCGAGAAGGTACCGAAGAAGGAACACCCACGCATCAGTTCGACGTGGCCGAGGGCTCCGGGCAGACGCGGCGGGCGGCCAGCAAGTCGATCGCGGGCTTTGCCGGCGACCACCGGGAGAGAGTGTTGGCGTTCATTCAGAGTCGAGGGCAACACGGGGCGTCCGACGAAGAGGTCTCCGAGGCGTTGGGCCTGAAGCTCGATACGAGCCGGGCGCGGCGGTGCGAGCTACGAGACGCGGGCGACGTGATCGACGGCGGGGGCAGGCGTCGGACACACTCCGGTAGGCTGGCCGTTTGTTGGGTCGACGCCGACCAGGCCGGGACGTCCGAGGGGCCGGCGCCCGTCGATCGACCAGCGACACCGGCGGCGGCGCCCGCGGCCGAGGCCGTCAACGCATCGGCCGGCGAGCGCTGCCCGCGCTGCGGTGGGTGTCGATTCGTCGACGTGCCGATCCACCGCGGCCGGTCGGTCCGGCGCGATTGCCGGAGGTGCGGGCTGTTTCTCGCGTTCGTTCGTTGGAACGGTAGGCCGGTCAAACCGAAGCGGCCCGGGAGCGTGATGGCGCGTCGGGCGGCCGGCGAAACGGGAGGCATCGAATGATCTACTTAGCGTCACCCTACTCGCACCCGGACCCCGCGATCCAGGACCAACGATTCCAAACCGTCTGTCAGGTGGCGGCCGGGATGCTCCGCGCCGGGAAGCTCGTCTTCTCGCCGATCGCCCATTCGATTCCCATCGCCGAACACGGCGTCCCGAACACCTGGGCCTTCTGGTGGGGGGTTGACCTGGAGATCCTCGCGAGGTGTGACGAGGTGGTCGTGTTGAAACTCCCGGGCTGGGATCGAAGCCAAGGAGTCCAAGCCGAGGTTGCCCGGGCCCGCGCGTTGGGCAAGCCGGTCTCCTACATCCTCAGCGAATGAGACGGGCGGCGGTTCAGGGACGTGCCGATCCATGCTGGCCGATCGACGAGGCGTGACTGTGCAAAGTGCGGGGCGTTCATCGGGTTCACCGTCTGGGGGGGAGCGCCGGTCAAGCCGAGGCGGGCCGGGGGCGTGATGGGCCGACGGGCGGTCGGGGGGGGTACCGGACCCCGAAAGATAACTACGTTTGAGCTGCTATGATCGACGGTGACTATTCCTGCACCTTACTTCGGAGGGTCGAATGTCCACCGCACCAATACCCGCCGAGTTCTTATCAGTCAATGATGTTGCCGCGTTGTTCGGAGTCTCCAGCTCGACCGTTCGCAGGTGGAGCCAGAGCGGCGTCATCCCCCGACCCCACCGCATCGGCGGCGCAACCCGTTGGACTATTCGCGAGCTGCGAGACTGGCAAGAATCGCTTCTCCAGCACGCCGCGGGGAGTCCCGGGGTGTTCGCGTAACGCCCTGCGACCACGCCATCACCCCCTTTTTTTCAACAGGATCACCCCAATGACCACCGAACCACAAGAACCCGCCGACGAGCTGGCGAAGCTCGCCGAGACCACCGAGACCCGATACCGCGAGTTGATCGCTGCCCTTGCCCGCGGCGAGGCCGTCGATCAAGACGAGCTGCTTCGCGTGGCGTCGGCAACTGGCCGAAACCTGGCCACGGTGCGAACCCACCGGGACCGGCTCAAGGCGAGATTCGAGGCGGCCGAACAGCTCAAGGACGAAACCGCCATCACGCAGCGCGTTCGAGAGTCACAGGCCTCGGCCGAACGCGGCGAGCAAGAGCTCGCACAGGCCCGGGCAAAAGCGACCAAGATGGTTGCCGACGCGACCGAGGCGTGCGAGCACGCGAAGGCGGATTACACCGGGGCGTTCTCCGAGGCGCAACGGGTCTTGGATGATGCCAGGAGGACCCTCGCAGAAAGCGCGGATCCCGCGATCGACCGGGAGGCAACCACCCTACGCAAAGGGTTGGGGTTGAACCAACTGGAGGCCGCCAAAGGCCACAACCCGGGGTTGCGGTTGCAAGTCGTGGAGAAGGAGGCGGCGATGCGATCGCTGGGGGAGCGCAAGCTCGATCCCATCGCCGGCATGAATTGGAGCTGACACCGCCAGGCCGATCCCCTCACTTCCCGAAAGGCGATTCCATGACAGACACCGCCGCGGTCCGGCAGACGCCGAGGATCTATCGGGCCGTCACGACCACCCCCTGGGCAATCGCCCCAGCCAAGCTCGCGGAGATCGGGGAGTTCATCGCAATGCGCTCGCGTGGGGTGGCCCTAGACAAGGCCGAAGTCCAGTTCGCCCTCGACGGTCGACCGAGACCGGAGAGGGGCGGCGATCGTCGTCCCTATCGACTGATCGACGGAGTGGCGATCATCCCGCTCTATGGGGTCATTCTCCCTCGCGCCAACCTGCTGATTGAATTCTCCGGAGGCACCTCCACGCAACTCTTCTCGCAGGCGGTAGAGCAGGCCGTCGCCGATGAAGAGGTCGAGACGATCGTGCTCGACGTAGACTCACCGGGCGGTTCCGTGGTGGGCGTCCAA
>DATKZH010000112.1:0-40489 GCA_035528065.1 Thermoguttaceae bacterium
ACGCCTCGCGAGGCAATAGTCCCCCCCCTCGCAGTTTCTTTGATTTCCTCGATCTTCTTCCGCGAAAGCTCCCTCGTCGCCATCTTCCATCCCTCCCTGGATTTCAGACCACCGAATCAACCACAATCCGACGCAGAAGCCTAATCATGCCCGCGATCACTGCAAACCCGTTCCTGCGCCCCGCCAAGTGGGCGGGTAGCGCCCCGGCTTGACACCCCGCCCTTCGACCGGTATCTTTACCAGATTACATAGCCCGCTAAGCTGCGGTATGGCCGTCGGTTACGGTCGTTCCGTGTCTCCTGGCTAGACACCGGACGGGGGAGGACTATGCACCTCCACCAGCGATCGGCCTTGAGGTCTGCGTGGCGAAGTGGGTTCCGTTATCTAGGGAGAAACCGTGCTACGGACGGTCAAGACCCCGGCGGGGGAAAGTGAAGATCGATGAACCCCAGCGAATTGCTGCGGATCGTTGACTCGATCCACCGCGATAAGAATATCGACAAAGAAATCGTCTTCGAGGGAATCGAGGCGGCATTGGTTTCTGCCGCCAAGAAGCACTACGGCGAAGACGAGGAGATCGAGGTCCATATCGACCGCGAGACGGGCGCCATCACCGGCAGCCATGACGGCGTGCCGCTCGACCCCGACGAAATGTCGGAGCGGATTGGGGCGCAGACGGCCAAGCAAGTGATGATCCAGAAGATCCGTGAGGCAGAGCGCGACGCCCTTTACGACGAGTACACCGAACAGAAAGAGCAGTTGGTGACGGGCATCGTCCAACGCTACGAGGGGGGAACGGCGACCGTTGCCTTGTCCAACGTAGAAGCGATCCTCCCCAGAAGCGAGCAAATCCCTGGAGAAACGCATCATACGAATGAGCGAGTGCGGGCGACCGTTTTCGAGGTTCGCAAGCAGGGCTCTCGCGTGAAGGTCGTCCTCAGCCGGACTCGCCCCCACTTGGTGGCACGGCTGTTTGAGCAGGAAATCCCTGAGATTACCGACGGCGTGATCGAGGTCAAAGCCATGGCCCGGGAGCCGGGATATCGCACCAAGATCGCCGTCAGCAGTACCGATCAGCGGGTCGACTGTGTGGGGGCTTGCGTGGGGGTGCGGGGGAACCGGATCAAGAACATTGTCGACGAGTTGGCGGGCGAGCGGATCGACATCGTCCGTTGGAGCGACGACATGCAGGTGCTGATTCCCAACGCCCTCCAGCCGGCCGAAATCGAAGAGGTAATCCTTTGCCAGATGCTCGGCCGGGCGATCGTGCTGGTTCGGGAAGACCAGCTTTCCCTGGCCATCGGTCGCCGGGGGCAAAACGTCCGGCTCGCCAGCAAGTTGTGCGTCTGGGACATCGAAATCATGACCCGAGAGGAACTCGACGAGCAACTTGAAGGGGCCCTTCTGGGATTCGCCTCCCTGGACGGAGTGAGCGAGGAGTTGGCCGACAGGCTGGTGGGCGAAGGGTTCCTCTCCTACGATGACCTCTCGGTGATCGAGCCGGACGACCTCTTGGAGATGGGCAGCCAGGTCAGGGAGCAGGCGAAGATAGAGATGCAGACGGCTCTGGACGACGAGACGCTTGAACCAGATGAGCGAAAGAAGCTCGAAGAGGAGCTACCGGAGATAGACGAGTTCACCATGGAGGAGGTGAACCACATCATCGAACAGGCGGAGGTCAAAGCGGAGGAGGCGGAGAAAGCCGCTGCCGAAGAGCGGCGCCGTCAACGCCAACAACGACGCGAACAAGAACAATCTGACAAAGCGATCGCAGCGGCCGAAACGGGCCCTGCCGCACCCGACGCGGCTGCGGCCGACGTCGAAGGCGACCCTCAACAGGCCGCTGACGAGCAGATGCTCGAAACGCAGGCCGTTGAACTGCCGGCGAGTGACGAAGCCGAACAACCTGACAAAGCAATCGCAGAGGCCGAAACGGGCCCTGCCGCACCCGACGCGGCTGCGACCGACGTCGAAGGCGACCCTCAACAGGCCGCTGATGAGCAGATGCTCGAAACGCAGGCCGTTGAACCGGAGGCGAGTGACGAAGCCGTGGTGGCCGTCGATGAGGCGACGACCCAGGACCCGTCGGCCGCCGAGCAACTGCTCGGTCAACCGACCGACGAGGAAACGGCTGACACGGAACCGGGAACTGATCCGGTCAATGCCACAGCAGGCGAGCTGGAAGACCCGGATGAGCGACCACCCGAGCAGCCCGGCTCGTAGAACAATAGAAATCGGTGGGGAAATGGATTCGGGCCGCGATCCGAACCGGGCGGGCCCCCCGGGGGGAGGCCGGCTGGCCGTGGAAAGCGGCAAGTCATTAGGAGAGTTTGCCCATGTGATGATCTGGTGTCCTAGAACAGCCCGGCCAGCCACACCCGCTGGCCGGCGCCCGAGGGGGAGAAGTCGAGTTGCCCGTTCGCATCTACGCGTTAGCCAAACAACTGAAGATCGACAATCAATCGCTGATCGAGGCCTGCAAGAAGGCAGGCGTCACGGTCAAAGGCTCTGCGCTGGCGAGTTTGTCGGACGAGGAGGTGGCCCAGGTCAAGGTATTCCTTGGCGGAAGGGGTGCTGGGTCGGCCTCCCGCGCCACGGGCACGGCGACTCCCCTCGGTACCAGACGGGGGCTCGGATCGACCGCGGTCGGGCGGGGGGGTGGCAAGGGGACCGGCGATCCTTCGGTGGCCATGCGACGCGAGGACTACGTCGCCCCAGCCGGGACTGGCCCCAAGAAAGTCCCGGTGCTGACAAAGAAGCCGGAGAAACTCCAACCGTCCAAGGAGAAACCCCCGGAGCCCGTCGAAACGGGGGCCCAAGCCCCGGAGGCAACCGAGAAGACCGAGGAAAAAAAGAAGATCGATAAGCCGGAACGCACGGGTCCGGCCATCAAGCTGGCCCCGATGCCGAAGGTACAGCAACCGACCCCGCCCCCCAAGCCGCAAGAGCCCACCCCGCAGAAACCCGACATCAAGCTCCCCGCCGACGCGATCCGGGCGTCGAGGGCCGGCAGCAAGCCCCTTTCCGAGCATCTCCGCAAGCACGAGCAGAAACGCAGGACCGTCGGCAAGAGGACCTCCCCGCGCGAGCCGTCCGCCCCGGCGAAGTCGGCGGACAAGACCGAGGCGGCCCCCGCCAAAGACCGCGGAAAGCGAGGCCGCGGGGTGGCCAAACCGGCCGACGACGCCATCACGCTCGGAGGCCGCGAACAACGGCAGTTGAAGCGTAAACGAACCGCCTCGGCGCGGAAACGACGCGCCGGTGACGAAGACGAAACTCGATCGCCCTCCTCTCAACGCCGGCGTTTGAGACGGACCGGTTCGGTCTCCACCGCGGCCCCCCGCAAGAGCCACGTCGTCGTCGAGTTGCCGTGCACCGTGCGCACGTTCTCCGAAGCCTTGGGGCTGCCGGCCCAAATGGTGCTCGGCAAGCTGCTCGAACTGGGACTGATGAGCAACATCGCTGCCTCGCTGGATCGCGAGACCGCCGAGCTACTGGCCGAAGCGATGGCGGTCGAGGTCGAGTTCCGCGAACAGGTCGGCCTGGAAGAAAGGCTGATCTCCGTGGCGGAACAAGCAGATCCTCCGGAGATGCTCGAGTCTCGTCCGCCCGTGATCACCTTCCTCGGGCACGTCGACCACGGCAAAACGTCCCTCCTGGACCGGATCATCGGGACCGACGTGGTTGCCAGTGAGAAGGGCGGGATTACCCAGCACATTCGTGCCTATCGCATCGAGAAGGACGGCCACACGATTGCGTTCGTCGACACGCCGGGCCATGAGGCGTTTACCGCAATGCGAGCCCGAGGGGCCAACTGCACCGACATCGCCGTCCTCGTGGTTGCCGCCGACGACGGCGTCATGCCGCAGACCGAGGAGGCCATCAGCCACGCCCGTGCCGCCGAAGTGCCGATCGTCGTCGCCTTGAACAAGATCGATCTGCCGGGGGCCAATCCGGAGCGCGCGTTCCAGCAGTTGGCTGCCGCGGAGTTGTTGCCCAGCGAGTGGGGCGGCGACACCGAGGTCGTGCGTACCAGCGCGGTCACCGGGGAAGGTATCGACGAACTCCTGGAGACCCTGTTGACCGTGGCCGAGCTGCACGAGTACCGGGCCAACCCCGGCAGGCTCGGCTCCGGGATCTGCCTGGAAGCCGAGCTCCAGCCGGGCCTGGGGGTCGTGGCCAAGATGTTGGTCGACCGAGGGACGCTTCGGGTGGGCGACGTGATCGTCTGCGGACCGGCCCACGGTCGGGTTAAGGCGATGTACGACACGCTCATCCCGCGGAGGAAGCACAAGGAAGCCGGCCCCTCCATGCCGGTCAATCTCACCGGGCTCGACGTGGCGCCGGAAGCGGGCGACCGCTTCGATGCGGTGGAGAAGATTTCCGACGCTCGGCGAATCGCCGAGGAGCGCGCGGCCAGGATCCGCGAGAGGGAACTCAGCGGAGCCCCGGTCCGCGTCACGCTGGAAAGCCTCTTCGAGCGGCTGAGCGAAGCAGACGAGGTGAAGACCTTGAACCTGATCCTTCGGGCCGACGTCCGCGGCTCGATCGAGGCGATCCGGAAGGAATTGACCAAGCTGGAGCATCCGGAGGTGCACGTCAAGGTGCTCCAGGCCACGGTGGGCGGGATCACCGAAGCCGACGTCGAGCTGGCCAACGCCTCCGACGCCGTAATCCTCGGCTTCAGCGTCGTTGCCGACGAAGGCGCCCGAACACTCGCCGATCGCTACGGCGTGCAGATCCGTCGCTACGACATCATCTACCAAGTGACCGAGGACTTGAGAGCGGCCCTGGAAGGGATGCTCAAGCCGGAACAGCGGGAAGTCGAGTTGGGCCGCGCCCTGGTGCAGCGGATCTTCCGCATCAGCCGCCTCGGCACCGTGGCCGGCTGTCGCGTGCTCTCCGGCACGATCCAGCGCGACGCGCGGATTCGCGTGATCCGAGAAAGCCGTGTCGTCGGCGTCTACCCGCTCGACTCTCTCCGTCGCGAGAAAGACGATGCCCGAGAAGTCCGTGAAGGATTCGAATGCGGCATAAAGCTGGTCGGCTTCAACGACTTGAAGGAGGGGGACGTCCTCGAAGCGTACCGAATCGACGAAGTCCGCCGAACCTTTTGACCCGGCCCAGATCCTCCTCACACAAAGCGCAAATCGCGATGTCGTCCCGACGGGTCCAGAAAGTGGCCGAAGCCATTCGCGAAGTCGTGAGCATGGCGATTCTGGCCGAGCTGAAAGACCCCCGCGTTCAAGACGTCACCGTCACCTACGTCGAGGTCTCCGGCGACCTGCGGCATGCCAAAGTGCACGTCTCGGTGATGGGCGACGAGACCAAGCAGCAGTTGAGTCTCCGGGGGCTCCAGAGCGCGGCCGGGTTCCTGCAGTCCCGTTGCGCCAGCCGCATCGATACCCGGTATACCCCACGCATCCAGTTCGTGCTCGACCAGGGCGTCAAGAAGTCGATCGAGATCTCCCGGATTCTCGCTCAGGTTCTGCCCCGCGAGGAGACGCCGGGCGCGCCGGCCGCAGACGACGAGAACCCGCCCCCATCGCAAGCGGAGTCCGACCGGCACGATCATGCTCCGTCCGAGGCAAGCCACCCGCCGAACGGGCCGGCTGCCGCTTCGGACCCCCCCAAACCCGCTTCCTAGCCGCCGGTGGGTCTTGCGAATCATCGTCAGGTGTCCGCGGTGGCGCCGGCAACCGCAAATCAGTCGTCCCCCACACCCGATAGCAGGTCTCATGGCAGTCCCAAGTCGCACTTCCCAACTCAATAAGGTCCAGAAGGTCCTTAAGAAGCATTACCAGACGGTGGCCCCGGACCCCAACCGTTCGGTCTTCGAGCAGTTGGTGTTTGCCTGCTGTCTGGAAAACGCCCACTACGACCGCGCCGAAGAAGCCTTCGCCGCCTTGGAACACAACTTCTTCGACTGGAACGAGATCCGGGTAACGACGATTCGGGAGCTATCCGAGGTGATGGCCCGCCTACCCGATCCTCCGGCCGCGGCCAACCGCGTCAAGCGCGTGCTGCAAAGCGTCTTTGAATCCACGTACTCCTACGATCTCGAAGAGCTCCGCAAAAAGAACCTCGGCCCGGCCGTAGAGCTGTTGAGAAAGATCGACGGGACGACCAACTTCACCGTGGCCTACGCGACTCAGGCGGCCTTGGGAGGCCATGCGATTCCGGTCGACGAAGGAGTGCTCGAAGCGCTTTGCGTCGTGGGCCTGATCACCGAAAAGGACCTGGAGGCAGGCGCGGTTTCGGGCCTGGAACGGGCCATCGCCAAGAGCAAAGGGCTCGAGTTCGCTTCGCAGCTCCATCAACTTGGCGCTGACTTCGTGGACGACCCCTGCGCCCACGCCGTGCAGCAGATCCTCCTGGAAATCAACCCCGACGCCCGCGACCGGCTGCCCAAGCGACGCACCCGAAAACGATCCCCGGCCTCTGCCCAATCATCGGAACGGAGCCCTGCCCAAAAAGAGGCCAAAAGACGCCGGCGACGAGACCAGGACGAGCCGGCCGGCCACAAGAAAAAGTCCACCGGCCGAAAGGCCGAAACGCCTGAAGAGAAACCGGCAGGAGGGGCGTCGGGTGAATCCGGGCAGAACGCCGACCCGCAGGCGGCGGACCCACAGAAGGAAGTCTCTGGCGTCGAGGCCCATGAAGAGCCGGCCGCGAAAAAAAGGCCGCCCCAGGGCAAGAAGAAGGCGGCGGCCAACAAGGAAGGCGGCGCCGCAGAAGCCAAAACGCAGCCCGATGCAGGCCCGAGGAAGTCGGCTTCAGCAAGGCTCTCCAAACGAAAGCCGCGCTAATGCCCGATTCCCTTCCCAGGAGACATGCCGTGCATCCCGTGTCGTCTCAAGTCGGATCGGACGGGTCGCAAAGCGCAGGCTTCCAGCCTGTGCTCGACAGCCAGGACGGCGGTGCTGCTCGTCGGCCTCGATTGGACGCGGTACCACTCGGCTCACGGCCGGCACGACTCGTGACCACCTCACTTGTTCTGGGGGCGATCTTCTCGCTGGCGACCCCCAACTCCGTCCCGGGCTTCACCAAGTCGGCCGACAACCTGCCCGCCCCCCCCAGCGTGATCGGCGCCGCCGAAGAATCGGCGCCCGGACTCCTGCTCCTGGACGACTCGCTCGAACCCCTCCCGCCCGAATACCGCCGCACGGAGGCCGACGACGACCGCGTCGAGGCGCTCGCCCGCTTCTCCGCCGGACGCACGCTGGAGTGGAATCGCCAGTACGCCCGGGCGCTGCGCCACTATCAACGTGCCTTGCGGTACGACCCGGAGTCCCAAGCGGTGGCCGAGTCGGCCGTCCGTCTGGCCGTCCAATTGGATCGGCTCGACGAAGCGGTCCGCCTCGCCCAAAGGGTCCAGCACGCCGGCTCGCTCAGCCCCGTGCTGTGGATGAAGCTGGGCGTCCATCTGACGAAGAAGGGCGACTTCGACCAGGCGGCGGCGATGTACGAGAACGCCCTGGCCGTGCGAGAGGACGCCCCACCAACCGCCGGCGACGTGGCCCTGAGATTCGAGCTGGGCCGGCTCTACTACCTGCTGGACGAGCACCCCAAAAGCGCCGACTGCTTCGCCCGCGTCCGCGAAGCGCTCGAGCATCCCGAACAGTTCGGACTCGACGAAGCGACCCAACGGGGCCTGCTGGGCGAGCCCGCCGTGACGTACGGCCTGGTAGGCAACTCCTTCCTCCGCGCAGGCCGCTTCGACGAGGCCGTCGCCGCCTTCGAAGAGTCCCATCGGGCCCAACCCAACAAGGGACTGTTGGGCTACAACCTGGCCCGGGTCGAGGCCCAAACCGGCAAGCCCGACGAGGCGCTGGGCAAGCTCCAGGCCTATCTCGACGAGCACCTGGCGAGCGAGGGCGTGGCCTCGTACCGGCTGTTGGCCCAAGTCCTCGAAGACCTGGACAAACAACACGAGCTCGTCGAACGGTTGGAAAAACTCCACGCCGAGGACGCGGAAAACGTCCCCTTGGGGTACTTCCTGGCCGAGACGTACCACAAGGCCGAGCAGTTCGACAAGGCCGAGTCGCTCTATCGCGAGCTGGTCCAAAAGACCCCGACCGTAACCGGCTACCGGGCGATGGTGGCGATCTGTCGCCAGACCGGCCGGCCCGAGGCGCTGTTGGACGCCCTCGGCGAGGCGGCCGCACAGGGCGTCGCTCCCGAATCGTTCGGCAAGGAAGGGGAGTCGATCGCCGACGACGCCGAGCTGGCCCATGCCCTGATCGAGATCGCGCGAAAGCGCCACCGGGACTCGCCGGACCAGCTCGGTTTCGGGCCGGCGCTCGGCGTGGCCCTGTTGGCGCTGGAGACCAACGAGCTCGATGCGGCCAACGAGTTCTTCGAGCTGGCCGGCCAGGCCGATCCGGATCGAGCCGCGGAGACCCTGCTCACCTGGGGATTGGGGCTATTGTCCCAAGATCAGTACGGCATGGCGGCCCGCGTGTTCCAGCAAGGAATCGACGGGAAGGTGCTCCCCGACGACAACCCCGTCTTGTACTTCTACCTTTCCGGGGCGCTGGAGCTGGACGACCGCACCGACGAAGCCCTGGCCGCCGCGCGCAAGGCCGCCGAGCTCGATCCCAAGTCCCCGCGTTTCCTAAGCCGGGTGGCTTGGATCCTCTATCGCAACGATCGTCACCAGGAGGCCGCAGAGGCCTACGCCAAGCTGATCGAGGAGTTCGACGACGAGTTCGGCTCGGCCGAAGTCCGCCAAGTGCTCCGCGAGTCGCGCCTGGTGCTCTCCAACCTCGCCGTCCTGGCCGACGAATTCGCCGAGGCGGAGCGGTGGCTCCAACAGGTCCTCGACGAGTTCCCCGACGACGTCGCCGCGCTGAACGACCTCGGCTACCTCTGGGCCGACGAGAACGTCCACCTCGAGCGGGCGCACCGGATGCTCCGCCAGGCCGTCGAGGGAGACCCCAACAACAGAGCCTACCGCGATAGCCTCGGCTGGGTCCTCTACCGTCTGGGGCGCCACGAGGAGGCCGTCGCCGAGCTGGAAAAAGCCGCGGCCGGCGACGACCCCGATCCCGTGATCCTCGATCACCTGGGCGACGCTTATCACGCTGCCAAGCAGCCCGGCAAGGCCAAGGAGGCGTGGAAGCGGGCCCTCCAATTATTCCAAGCGGAGAAGGACGCCGACATGGCCAAGAAGGTCCAACAGAAGTTGGCCGACAACCCGTGAAGTGGGTGCTCGCCCCCGAGCGTCTGAGAACCCGTAAGGTGGGTGCTTGCACCCATGCGTCGGTGACGGCCTCAGCAACCGAGAGCCCACTCCGCGTGCGTGCAAGCACGCACCCTGCGATTCTAGAGTCGGATAACCAAGCCAACCCACAGACGACCCGAGAGACAGTCCCATGGCAGGTCATTCCCATTGGGCGGGCATCAAGCACAAGAAGGCCCTGGTCGACGCCAAGCGCGGCAAGGAGTGGAGCAGGCTCTCCAAGGCGATCATCGTTGCCGCCAAAATGGGCGGCGGCGACCCCGACACCAACTTCCGGCTCCGCACCGCCATCGACGACGCCAAGGCGGCCAGCGTGCCCAAGGACAACATCGCCCGGGCGATCAAGCGCGGCACCGGGGAGCTCGACGGCGGCAACCTCGATGAAACGCTCTACGAAGGCTACGGGCCCGGCGGCGTCGCCGTCCTCTGCGAAGTGCTCACCGACAACCGCAACCGCACCGCCGCCGAAGTCCGCAAGATCTTCGAGGCCGCCGACGGCAAGCTCGGCTCCAGCGGCTGCGTCGCCTGGATGTTCGAGAAGAAAGGGCTCTTTCTGGTGCACATCGACAAAATCGACGAAGACACCCTGATGGAAGTCGCCCTCGAGGCCGGCGCCGACGACGTCCGCCGCGTCGGCGACAACTACGAGGTCACCTGCGAGCCCGGCGACTACCAGGTCGTCTCCCACGTCCTCGAAGAGGCGGGCATCAAGCCCGAGGTCAGCCAGATCACCCTCATCCCCAAAGACACCGTCGACCTCGACGCCCCCAACGCCCGAAAAGTCCTCAAGCTCATGGAAAACCTCGACGACCACGACGACGTCCAAAGCGTCTCCTCGAACTTCAACATCCCCGACGACGTGATGGCGGAGATCGGGGAGGAGTGAGGAGGGGGCGATGTTCAGCCCCGAAGGACCGCGCCGCGCATCGCGTGAGACTCCCAGAGGAGTAATCGTCCTGCGAATCCAAGGAGACCGCTTATGAAAGTCGTCGTCCAACTCTCGGAAGAAGAGGAGCTGAAAGCTCTGCCAATCCTCCTGCGGCATTCGCCCGGTATGATGCTCCACAATGGAACGTACGTGATCAGCACCGACGCGGCGCGCAGGCTTCGGGAAGAGGGTGTGGAGTTTGCCGCCCTCGGCACGGTGTAAGCGATCCGCACGCCTAGTCCCGGAGGGACGAAAGTCAATAGCCAGGGGCGTGAGCCCCTGGCTTTGAGGACCCAGGGAAGCGTAGCCCCGAAGGGGCGGCACAAGCTCCGTGTCGCCCCTCCGGGGCTCGACCCGTGTTAGGCAACGCCAGCCAGGGGCTGACGCCCCTGGCTATTGACTGCCGCCGCGTTGCGGCTTGGCTACGATCGGAACGTGACCGACGGGAAGACGTTGATGGAGATGATCGATTACATTCACCTCAATCTTGTTCGCCCAGGACTGGTCGAGCGGCCCGAACAGTGGAAGTGGTCCAGCGCGGCGTGGTTCCTCGGTACGGGCAAGCCACCGTTGATTCCCGATCCGATTCGAGGGCTAGGGGATGACTAGAACTCTGATCCAGAAGTATGCGACGAGCATGGTCAGCGCTCTCATCGAGCAAGTGGAGTCGGTGTGTGATGTAGAGCATAGGCACACAAAAGGGCTCTTTCGCGAGTTGTTCGTGAAGAACGTGCTGGAGAGATACCTCACTGCCCAATTTGGCATTGGCTCTGGAATCGTCGTGAACCAGAGGGGCGACCAAAGCAGGCAGACTGACATCATCATCTATGACAACCGCATCTTGCCGCCGTTTATTCGAGAGGAGTTGGCCGGCATCTTTCCAGTCGAGGCCGTAATCGCGACCATGGAGGTGAGAAGCGTACTGAAGAGCTTGACGGAGCTTAAGAAGCTGGACGTTGCGGCAAGGCAGCTGCGCGAGACGGTGGCCGCTCCCGAGGGGAGTGCCTACTGTCGCGAGCGAGTCCCGCAGCCGCCGGGCGCGGCGGTGATTGCGTTCCGGCAAGAGGGTCTGAACGATCTGCGCGATGAGGAACGCGGAAAGAAGTGGCTCCAGGAGAGTATCAAGAACCTCTGGGCAGTCTGCGTTGTGAGCGATTTCTCCTGGATGAACATTCGCGATTGGTCGCTGGTAGTTGGAGACACGGCACACGAAGAAACCAAACGGTTCATAGCCGTCATTCTCGACAATGTGAGGACTCAGGCCGAGCGCAACTACCACGAGCTTGTGGATCATCGCGATTGGCTTGGGATTTACACTCGCGACAACCCAGCACTTGCGGACGCGTTCGGCAATGGTCAATGCTACGATGATACGGAGGCAACGACGACGACAACGCCACCCACACCCTTTCCGGACTGCGAGTAGGCGATTCCGACGCTTGGTCGAACACCACTCGTCTCCTCCACAGCGTTGCCACAATAAGATGCGCTACGGCTGCCATCGAGCCGACGGAATCGGGGGCTTCCATGGCTCGGCCTGAGCCCCCGGAAATACTGCCCACGGAGCTAATCCTGCTTCGTGAAACAAGCATGCTGCAGGGACAAGACAATCGAACACGGAGCCACCCACATGACCACGGACGAACCCACCCGTCCCCTAGACTTCATCCGCGAGATCGTCACCGAAGACTGCCGGACCGGCAAGTGGGAGGGGCGGGTGCACACGCGGTTTCCGCCGGAGCCGAACGGGTATCTGCACATCGGGCACGCGAAGTCGATCTGTCTGAATTTCGGCGTCGCCCGGGAGTTCGGCGGGAAGTGTAATTTGCGGTTCGACGATACGAACCCGGTCAAGGAGGATCAGGAGTACGTCGACTCGATCAAGGAGGACGTGCGCTGGCTCGGGTTCGACTGGGAGGACCGCGAGTATTACGGCTCGGACTACTTCGAGCAGTTCTACGAGTGGGCCGTCGAGTTGATCAAGGCGGGGAAGGCGTACGTCTGCGACCTGACGGGCGACGAGGTCCGCGAGCACCGGGGCACGTTGACCGAGCCGGGCAAGAACAGCCCGTATCGAAACCGGCCGGTCGAGGAGAACCTCGATCTGTTCGAGCGGATGCGGGCCGGCGAGTTTCCGAACGGGTCGCGCACGCTTCGGGCGAAGATCGACATGGCGCATCCCAACCTGAACATGCGCGACCCGGTGATGTACCGGATCGTGCACGCCACGCATCCCCACGTGGGCGACAAGTGGTGCCTCTACCCTACCTACGACTGGGCCCACGGCCAGGAGGACTCGATCGAGCGGATCACCCACTCGATCTGCACGCTGGAGTTCGAGAACCACCGCCCCTTGTACGACTGGTTCCTCGACCAGTTGGGCATCTACCACCCGCAGCAGATTGAGTTCGCCCGGCTGAACCTCACCTACACGGTGATGAGCAAGCGGAAGCTGCTCGGGCTGGTGAAAGACGGGCACGTGCGCGGGTGGGACGATCCGCGGATGCCGACGATCTGCGGGTTTCGCCGCCGGGGGTACACGCCCGAGGCGATCCGCAGCTTCTGCGACCGGATCGGCGTGGCCAAGTTCAGCGGCACGATCGAGATCGGCCTGTTGGAGCACTGCCTGCGCGAGGATCTGAACAAGCGGTCGCCGCGGGTGATGGCGGTGCTGCACCCGCTTCGGGTGGTGATCGAGAACTATCCGGAGGATCAGGTTGAGGAGATGGAGGCGGTCAACAACCCGGAAGACGCCGCCATGGGCACGCGCAAGGTGCCGTTCTCCCGCGTGCTCTACATCGAGCGGGAGGATTTCATGGAGGACCCGCCCCGGAAGTTCTACCGCCTGGCCCCGGGCCGCGAGGTGCGATTGCGTTATGCGTACTTCGTCACGTGCACCGACGTGGTGAAGGACGCCGACGGCGAGATCGTCGAGCTCCGCTGCACCTACGACCCGGCCACGCGCGGCGGCGACGCGCCCGACGGACGCAAGGTGAAGTCGACCCTGCACTGGGTCTCCGCCGCCCACGCGATTCCCGCGGAAGTCCGGCTGTACGACCACCTCTTCACCAAGGAGAACCCGGACGACGTGGCCGAGGGCGAGGATTTCACGGCGAGCCTGAATCCCAATTCGCTGGAGATCGTCGGCAACTGCCAACTGGAGCCCAGCCTGGCCGGCGCCGAGCCGGGCGATCGATACCAGTTCGAGCGGCTGGGCTATTTCTGCGTCGACCCCGATTCGACCGACGCGAAGCCCGTCTTCAACCGCACGGCCACGCTCCGCGATCCGTGGGCGAAGATCCAAAAGGCGGGCAAGGCGAACGCGTAGCCGGAAGCGTTCCCAACGGCGCCGTTCACAACCGGTCCGACGTCGAGGCGGGGCTGGGCAGGGTCCGACGTGCCGTCGGCCGCGGCGTGGGCCCTTGCCGTTTCTTGGGGAAAGCCGATAATTGGCCGCCGGGAGCGTTGGATCGGACCGGATCGTCTCTCCTCTCGCATAAGGACTGGACGCCATGCCGCTTGTCGTCGTCGGAACGGTTGCGTTGGATTGTGTGGAGACGCCCAGCGAGAAGCGAGACAATCTGCTGGGGGGGTCCGCCGTCTACTTCGCGTACGCGGCCAGCTATTTCACGCCGGTGCGGCTGGTGAGCGTCGTGGGCGAGGATTGGCCCAACGAGCACACGCAGTTGCTCCAGTCGCGCAACATCGACACGGCCGGCTTGGTGGTCGAGCCGGGGGCCAAGTCGTTCTACTGGCGAGGCAAGTACCACGAGGACATGAACGTCCGCGAGACGGTCGAGGTGCAGCTCAACGTGTTCGGGCACTTTGATCCGGTGCTGCCCGAGGCGTTTCGCCGCTGCCCGTTTCTGTTCCTGGCCAACGGTTCGACGAAGATCCAGCACAAGGTGCTCGACCAGTGCCCCGGGGCCACGCTGGCCGTGGCCGACACGATGGACCTGTGGATCAACACGGAACGGGACGAGCTGTTGGAGCTGTTGCGTCGGGTCGGCGGGCTGGTGCTCAACGACAGCGAGGCGATGCTGCTATCGGGCGAGAAGAACGTCGTCCGAGCCGGCCGCCGCGTGCTGGAGATGGGCCCGCAGTTCGTGGTGATCAAGAAAGGCGAGCACGGGGCGATGTTCTTCAGCAAGCACGAGACGTACGTCCTGCCCGCCTTTCCCACGGCCGACGTGGTCGACCCCACCGGCGCGGGCGACAGCTTTGCCGGCGGGATGATGGGCTACCTGGCCGAGCAAGGCAACTTCGAGCCCAAGACGCTCAAGGAAGCCATGGCCTACGGCATGTTGGTGGCCAGCTTCACCGTCGAGGATTTCAGCCTGGACCGGCTGCGGAAGATCGAACGGGCGGACCTGGAGCGGCGGATGGAGGAGTACCGGCAGATGCTCAGCTTCTAAGAGGGGAATTTCCGATTGGGTGACGGTTTGGCGGAATGCAGGTCAGGTGTAAGAAGGGAAGAGGGGAAAGGGGGAAAAGGGGAAACAAGGAATTGAGAAGGGAATGCACCTGTCTTCGAGCCACGCTGCGTCAATGTTTTGGAGAACCGGCGGTTGTCCTTGCACAACGTTATGTGTCCCGCGGCTGGTTCGACAGTGCTGTTTCATGAAGAAGTCCTTTCCCTTTTCCCCTCTTTTCCCTTATTGCACAACCTTGACTACGAGCTGTGGCTCTCCGCGTTAATCTGGGGGCTTGGCACCGCGGGCGTTTTCATGTCGAGATCGATCGAATGAACCAGAAGATACGCACGTTCGTCGCGGTCGAGACCAGCTCGGCGGTACGCGACCGGGTGGCGGAGCTGATCGACGAGTTCCGCGGGACCGGCGCCGAGGTGAAGTGGGTCGCGCCGCAGAATCTCCACGTGACGCTGAAGTTCCTGGGCGACGTCGATACCGGGCACATACAGCACGTGTGCCAAGCCGTCGAGCAGGCGGTGGCCGACGCGGCGCCGTTCGAGTTCGAGGTTCGCGGGGCCGGGGCGTTTCCCGATACGCGCCGCCCGCGCACCGTCTGGCTGGGGATCGGCCAAGGCAGCCACCAGATCATCGCACTGAACGAGCGGATCGAGCCGCCGCTCAAGAAGCTCGGCTTCCCCAAGGAAGCCCGGCAGTTCCAACCTCATCTGACGATCGGCCGCATCCGTCGCGGCGGTCCCGGGGTGGCCGAGCTGGGTAAGCTCATCGCCGAGCACGAGGACCTCGATATCGGCCGGACCGACGTCGGCGAGGCGATCGTCTTCTCCAGCCAACTGGGCCGTTCCGGGCCGACTTACGAAGCGCTCGCCCGCGCTCCTTTGGGTGGCTAGCCACACGCCCGAGTTAGGGGTGTTGCCACGCCATGCCGCGTTTGACGCGACCCCGTCATGCCGCTACAATCCGGTGGTACAGTGGGATGCGTTGTTCCGGCGCGGCGGAGTCGAGCGACGCAGCGCCCGGCGGCGCGTCGGCCGAGTGAGATCCCTGGTTACCGGCAGGGGGCGATTGGACCGGGAGGTCGGCCAGATTTCGGTCGAGTCTTTGGTGAGTGTGGGAAAGACAGATTCGCGTGGCCTCACGCAGTCTTTCGCGACCGGATTAGCCGTCCGGGTTGCCTTCTCTCCCCGGTGGCAACGAGCTCTGCTGCCCCGGTTCGTTGCGGGCAAACGGATTCTCAACGCGGACCGTGCCGTAAAGGGCGCCTGCGGCGAGATCCTCGGACAAGAGCACGCTACAGTTGGCACGCTCCGCCGCGGCGATGATGGCGGCGTCCCAGTAGCTGATACGATAACGCGACTGGACCTCCAGCCCGCGCCGCACCATCTCAGGCGTGACGTGAACAACCTCGAGTGATTCGAGCAGCAGCAATTGGCGCAGAATCACGTCCAGGTCCTGGTTCAGTTTCTCCCGCGCCACAACGGCATATTCCTGCAGGACCTGCGTGGAAATCACACCAGACCGCCGGCGCATGCAGTCGGTCACCACTTCGATCGCTCGCGCCTGCTTGTCGGGATCGCGGCCATCATTGGCGTACACGATGATATTGGTGTCGAGAAAGACCTTGGTCACGATGGGCCCTTCCGTCTGTGGATTTCCCGGCGGTCGAAAGCCCAGTCGGCGCTGGAGCAGCCGGCCTGGGACCGCGCCAGTGCGGCGAACTCCCGGGCCGCCTCCTCCCCGTCCGGTTGTCCGGCGATTCGGGCCAAGAAATCGCGGATGAGCTGATTGAGCGTGGTGTTGTGTGCCTGCGCGTAGGCCCGCGCGCGGGCAATCAGTTCTTCGTCGGCCGAGAGAGTCATGTTTTTCATGGTAATTCCGGATAAGAGAGGCTAACACATAACCTGTGTACACGGAAACAGTTAGCAAGTCAAGGCCCCGTCTCCCCGTTGCCACACAAAAAAAGGCACGCGGCGGTTGTCTAACCCCTCGGCAACAAGGCCGGGAGCCTGGTAAGATCAGGGATTGTCACTGGAGCAAGGCGGCATTTCGCCAAGCGAGGCACGTTGGTACGCGGGGGGCCAGACGAGCCGACGGAAGAAAACGGGCGCACCGCTCTTGAAGGGCGCGGTGAACAACGGTATAGTATCCATGTGTTCACCACTTCCCTTCCGCAGAGAGGACCGTGCCCATGGTGTCTCCCACCAAGAACGCGACGAGGAATCGCATGGCCAAGAAGCAACCCCAACAAGGCAAGGCGGCCGCCACCGATGCGGCCAAGACCCAGACAGCCGGCTCCATGCTGGACGGCAACCCAAACCTGAAGACGACGGTTGCCCAGATCGAGAAACAGTTCGGCGAGGGGGCGATCATGCCCCTTGGGTGGGACAAGAACGCCCGAATCGAGGGGATTTCTACCGGGAGTCTTTCGCTCGACATCGCCTTGGGGGGGCAAGGCATCCCCAGAGGCCGCGTCGCCGAGGTATTCGGGCCCGAGTCCGGCGGCAAGACCACCCTGGCCTTGCATGTGGTGGCCAACGCCCAGAAAAACGACGGCATTGCCGCCTTCATCGACGCGGAACACGCCCTGGACCCCACGTGGGCCAAGAAGCTGGGCGTCGAGCTGGACACGCTCCTGGTCAGCCAGCCGGGCAGTGGTGAGGAGGCGATGCAGATTACCGAGATGCTCATCCGCTCCAATGCCGTGGACGTGATCGTGATCGACTCGGTCGCGGCCCTGGTCCCGAAGAAGGAGTTGGAGGGCGAGATCGGCGACACGCACGTGGGCCTTCAGGCCCGGCTGATGAGTCAGTCGATGCGGAAACTGACGGGCGCGATCTCCAAGAGCAAGACCTCGGTGATCTTCATCAACCAGATCCGTGAGAAGATCGGGGTGATGTTCGGCTCGCCGGAGACGACGCCCGGCGGTCGGGCCCTGAAGTTCTACAGCTCCTGTCGCATCGACGTCCGGCGGATTGGGGCCATCAAGGAGGGCGAGGAGGTGATCGGCCAGCGGGTCAAGGCGCGGGTGGTCAAGAACAAGGTCGCCCCGCCGTTCCGCACCGCCGAGTTCGACATGATGCACAGCGACGGGATAAGCTACGAGGGGGACATCCTGGATCTGGCCATGGCCCACAAGCTGGTCACCCGCAGCGGGGCTTGGTTCCGCTACGGCGACGTTCAGCTCGGCCAGGGCCGCGAAAAAGTCCGCGAATACCTCAAAGAGGACTCCAAGCTCGTCGAAGAACTGAGGCTCAAAGTGCTGGTCGCCCTCGGCCTTGCCGATGAGAAGGGTAAGTAGGCACCCGGCGGCAGGCACATGGGCTCGGCCCCCCGAACCGCTGTTGCAGACAACGCTCGATCGGCGTTGCTGGGCAAGTGGTTTGTCAAGCCTTGGCTTGTGCATTGGGTGGCACTGGCGTCTCGCCAGTGCGTCCGTGAGAGCACGGGCAAGATGCCCGTGCCACCCCCCACAGACTAACGGTTGACAGACCACTTGGTCCGCTTCGGTGGCCTGGCCGAGCGGGGGAGGGTATATTTCGTAGAGGCCGTTGCAGCGTCGGCGAACGGATTGCGGTCAAGTGGATTCCGCGCCGGAGCTTGGGGCCGCAGGCGGATGCGGAAAAGGACAACCAGATGATCAGACACCCCGGATCGTCGCCCGACGCTCCCCTGAACCGGCCCACGACTGCTCCCCGAAAGAGGAGAATCGGGCGGCTGGGGGCGGTCCTTCTCGTGGCATTGATGCCGGGTCTCGTCCATGGACAGGAGCCGTCGGCCCTCCAAGTGGCGGCGGCGATGGAGGACGTTCTGGCCGAGGCCATTGCCCGAGCGGAGCGGTCGGTGGTCGCCATCGCCCGGGTGGAGAAGACGCCCTCCAGCGAGACCCTCAACCTGGAGGTTCGCCCGGACCCATTCGGGGGGCGATCCATTCCCTATTCGGTGCGCCCCACCGATCCCGACTTCATTCCCAACGAGTACGCGACCGGCGTGGTCGTGGATCGGCAAGGGCTCATCCTGACCGCCTACCACGTTTTGGAGGAGGAGAGCGACTACTACGTCACCACGCATGACCGGAGGGTCTTTCTGGCTTCGGTCAAAGGGGCCGATCCGCGGAGCGACCTGGCCGTGCTCGCCGTCCAGGCCACCGATCTGGAGCCGATCACGCTCGGCGACGCCACGACGCTCAAGAAGGGCCAGTTCGTCATCGCCCTCGGCAACCCGTACGCGATCGCTCGCGACGGCCAAGTGAGCGCCAGTTGGGGGATTGTGGCGAATTTGGCGCGAAAGGCGGCTCCGCTTCCCGACGAAACGCACCCGACGGGTAGGAGCAAGAGCACGCTGCACCACTTCGGCACCCTGATCCAAACCGACGCCAAGCTGAACTTGGGCACCAGCGGCGGCCCGCTTCTGAACCTCAAGGGCGAGATGGTGGGGTTGACCACGTCGCTGGCCGCTACGGCCGGCTACGAGCAGTCGGCCGGGTATGCCTTCCCCGTGGATGAGACCTTTCGCCGCGTCTTGGAGGCCCTGAAGCTGGGACGCGAGGTGGAGTACGGCTTCCTGGGCATCGCCCCGGTCAATCTGCGACCTGAGGCCGCAGCGAGCGGAACGCGGGGGGTTCTCATCGAGCGGGTGGTGCCGGGCATGCCGGGAGAGCGATTCGGCGTGCAGCCGGGTGACGTTGTGACCACGGTCAATGGCAGGCCGATCTTCGACGCCGACGGGCTGATGTTGGAGGTCGGCCGCTTGCCGGTCGAGTCGGTCGTTCGCCTGGGAGTCATCCGCGATCAGAAGCGGCTTGAGCTCGAAGTTGGCCTGACCAAGCTCAACGTCGGCGGCAAGAGGATCGTCACCGATCCGGAGCCCGCTTGGCGGGGGATGCAGGTCGACTATCCGTCGGCCGCGCTCGAACCGTTCAGTCGGGAGAGCCTCGCCGGCCTGTCGTTCGACGACGGGGTGATCGTCACCGACGTCGAAGAGGGAAGCCCGACTTGGGAGGCCGGCTTGCGTGCCGGGATGCTCGTCAGCCACGTCGGCCGGAGGGAGATCCACAAACCGCGCGAGTTCCACGAAGCCGTTTCCAGCAAGACCGGGCCGGTGCAACTTCGGCTGGCCGACCTCGACGGCCAAACGCCTCCGCAGGCCGTCGTGCAGGGGTCGTAGGCTCCCCGCGTCTACGCGCGATTCCGAGGCTTCTCTCTGCCCCACCCGCCGCGCTCGCCGGCCACCGCCCCCGCGTGAACCGAAGGCTATGGCCGCCCGGCCGCTTGTGTTGTTCGCGCCGGGCGGAGAATCCGCTATCATAAAGGATTCAAATTCCCCGGCAGTCCCAAGCCCTATACGGCGGACGTGATGAAAGCTGACGAACTCCGTGAGAAATACCTGGCTTTCTTCGAGACCAAGGGCTGCGTCCGGCGGCCCAGCGACGTGTTGGTCCCGCGCGGCGACCCTACCGTCCTCTTCACACCCGCCGGAATGAACCAGTTCAAGGACCATTTCCTGGGCAGGACCAAGCTGGAGTTCACCCGGGCGACGACCTGCCAGAAGTGCCTCCGCACGGGCGACGTCGACAACGTGGGCCGAACCGCGTACCACCACACGTTCTTCGAGATGCTCGGCAACTTCAGCTTCGGCGACTACTTCAAGCGCGAGGCGATCCTCTGGGCGTGGGAGTTTCTGACGGAGAAGAAGTGGCTGGGGCTCTCGGCCGAGCAGCTCTCGGCCACGGTCTATCTCGACGACGACGAGGCGGCCCAAATCTGGATGAAGGACGTGGGGCTGCCCGCGGAAAAGGTGGGATACCTGGGCGAGGACGAGAACTTCTGGCCGGCCAATGCCCCCAGCCAGGGGCCCGACGGCGTCTGCGGACCGTGCAGCGAGATCTACTTCCACTCCGAGTTCGGCGCCGTCGAGATCTGGAATCTGGTGTTCACGCAGTTCAACCGGGTGGGCGATCCGCCGGACAACCTCCGCCCACTGCCGAGCAAGAACATCGACACCGGCATGGGCCTGGAGCGAACCGCGGCCGTGCTCCAGGGCGTCGACTCGAACTTCCACATCGACGTCCTCCGACCGCTGGTCGAAGCGGCCGGCGACGCCTGCGGGGTGAAATATGACCCGCAAAACGAAACCGGCCGCCGGTTGCGCCGGATCGCCGACCACGTGCGGGCGTGCTCGTTTGCCATCCACGAGAACGTCTACCCCGACTCGCAGAAGCAGGGGTACGTCGTGCGCAAGCTCCTCCGGAGGGCGGCCCTGGACGGGCATCAATTGGGCGTGCGCGAGCCCTTCCTCCACCGGCTCGTGGGCACCGTGGCCGAGCTGATGCACGTGCCGTATCCGGAGCTGGGCACGACGGTCGACCGCGTGGCGCAAGCCGTCAAGAACGAGGAGGAGTCGTTCTTCGCGACCATCGATCGCGGCCTGCCCAGGGCCGAGCGGCTGTTCGCGCAACTGGCGTCGGCCAAGAAGAAGGTCGTGCCGGGCCGCGAGGTGTTCGACCTGAAGCAGACGCACGGTTTTCCGCCCGAGCTGACCGAGGCGATGGCCCTGGATCGCGGCGTCGAGATCGACTGGCAAGGCTACGAGGGCGCGGAGAAGGAGCACGGCGAGAAGTCGGGCGGCGGCAAGATCGAGCTGTTCAAGCAGGGACCGCTGGATCAACTGAAGAAAACGCTCCACGGCACCGAGTTCGCGGGGTACGAGTCGGAGGAGTTGCCCGGCGCCACGATCGTCGGCATCGTCGAGGACGATCAGACCTGCTACGAGTTCGCCGACGTCGACCGCGCGGAGCCGATCGTCGTCGTGCTCGACCGGACGCCCTTCTACGGCGAGATGGGCGGACAGGTCGGCGATACCGGCGAGCTGGTCGGCGAGCTGGCCCGCTTCGAGGTCGTCGACACGCAGATCGAAGACGGCTTCACGCTCCACCTGGGCTATCTGCGGGAAGGCAAGATCGCCTACAAGGACAAGCTCACGGCGCGAGTCGACCGGGACCGCCGGCAAGCGATCCGCCGTGCGCACTCCGCCACGCACCTCCTGCACTACGCGCTCCGCAAGTTCCTGGGCCAGCAGACGCAACAGAAGGGCTCCAAGGTCGAGCCCGATCTGCTCCGCTTCGACTTCAACCACGACACCGCGCTCTCGCCCGACGAGATCCACGAGATCGAGACCGAGGTGAACCTCCGCATGATGCAAGGCTCGGAGGTCGGCTGGGAGAACATGCCGAAAGAGGACGCCCAGAAGCTCGGGGCCATCATGCTCTTTGGGGAGAAGTATCCCGACGTCGTCCGCGTCGTGTCGGTCGGCGATTTCAGCAAGGAGCTGTGCGGCGGGACCCACCTGAGCAGCACGGGACAGATCGGGCTGGTGCGGATCGTCGGCGAGGAGAGCATCGCCAAGGGGATCCGGCGGATGACGGCGCTCTGCGGGCCGGCCGCCCTGGACCACGTTCGCCGCAACGAGTCGGCGCTGGCACGGGCCGCGGGAATCCTGAGGATACCCCCGACGGAGGTCCCCGAGCGCGTCGAGTCGCTGGTCAGCGAAGTCCGGCAGCTCAGGAAGCGGTTGGCCGCGGGGCCGAGGACGGAAGGCGTCTCCGTCGACCAGCTCCTCTCCGACGCCACCGAGGTGGCCGGCACGCGGATCGTCGTGGCCGAGGTCCCGGAGGGGACGCCATCGATGATGCGAGGGCTGATCGACCAGCTTCGTCGCAAGGCCGCGCCGGTGGCCGTGATGCTCGCCGCACGCCAGGACGAGAACAAAGTGCTGCTCCTCGCGGGCTTGAGCCGCGACCTCGTCGAGCAAGGCATGGACGCCGTCCAATGGGTCCGCGCCGCGGCCGCCAAGGTCCAAGGCGGCGGAGGCGGCCGCCCCGACATGGCCCAAGCCGGCGGCAAAGACGCCGAGAAGCTGCCCGACGCTTTCGAGGCGGCGCGAACGAGCATCCAGGAGATGCTGGGCGGATAGCGTTTCGACCTCTCGCTCTCATCCCCTCTCGTTCCCAGGCTCTGCCTGGGAACGCCCTAACGCGAGGCTCCGCCTCGCCCCCCACAAATCGCGGCCGGCAAGCCTCGGTTCAGCCAGAGTAGTACGTTTCACTCACAATGCCAGGACCGTCCACGTGACCCAGGCGGCTGACGGGATGCCGATCAGGCCGTTCCACAGGCCGATGCCGATGCCCAGCCAATGCGTCCACCGGTACCGGCGGCCCTGGCGGGCGTCCTTCACCGCGACGAACAGTAGCACGGCACCAGGAAGAACCCGCGGCAAGTCTGGCACAAAGGGGAGCAGCCTCCGCCCTGCGGTGAACGTCGGCCCCAACAACGACTCCGCAAGAGGCAGCGAAAGCAGCAGGAGAACCATGATTGCGCCTGCGACCAAAACCGTGATGAAATAGACGCGCCATCGCAGGATCTTGGTCCGAACCGCGGCGATCAGATAGAGCACGGCGATTAGAAGAACCGCAAGATCGGAGAATAGGCCCGGCGCCCACCGTGGTATCGTTCCGAGCTCAGCACCATAGTGGATTGGGTACTGCAAGAGGACTTGGGCGGCGTAGATACCCAGCAGGACCAGGAGGGTTTCGCCGGGCTGCCCGGGAAAGGGCAGATGTCGATAACGGCGTGCCACCCATAGCAGCAACCCGCCCAGCGCCGTAGCGCGTCCCATGGTCAGGCCCACCGCGAGAACAAGTGATAGCTCGAGGCGCGGCACCCAATCGGGCGAGCTGAACGCCCGAGCCACCGAGAAATACGCTGCCACGCACGCGGTCCACACCAGCAGGTGAGAGATTCCCAACCGCGGCTGCTCCGGCTCGGGCCGCGACGGGGAGTCGGGCGGGGGCGTTGGGAACGGCGAGGTCGACGGCGCGTCGGGGTCCATGGGCTCGATTCTAGCCAGGCTGCCGACCGCCGGGAAGTGGCGTCGGGCAGCCGCTACTTGGCGAGCGCGTCGACGAGCGGGCGGACCGCCGCTTCACACCAATACCAGATCAGGGCCATCGGCACGGCCACCGTGAGGGCGGCATAGGCGACGGTGGCGACGATCTTCACGCCCTGGGAGAAGCGGCGGCTGAGCCACAGGGCGGGCAAACCCATGGGACCGGCCACGAGCAACAGCCCCACGACCAGCCAGCGGTTGTCGAAACAGGCCAACCCCACGGCCGGCCCACGCTCGGCCGGCACCGGCGGTCCGCAGTTGCCGCCGGGCAAAACCACGGCCGGCAACGCCCGCGAATCACAATCGGGGCAGACCTCCGCGCCGTGCGGCAGCGGCTCCCCGCAGCGGCTGCAAGTCGTTGCCAGGACGACCAGTTCGTTCATCGGTGAAGCGAAGGGACGCGGAAAGACGGAAGCTGACCCGGACGGCGTCCGGGTCCGTGGCGCGGTTGCCCACAGCAAGTCTAGCATGCGCACCCCCAGACCGGGGCCGATGCTGCCCGAGCCATTGCCGCTTCCGGAAGGCGCGAGGCGTCAGAACGAGGCGACTTCGAGCTCGTTGCAGATCTCGTCGACCCCGTCGATCGTGCGGACCGCCTCTTGGGCCATCTGCTTCTGGAAGTAGGTGCGGACCGTGCCTCGCAGGGTCACCCGGCCGCTTTCCGTCTCGAATCGCAGACTGCGGCCGCTGAGGTGTGGATTCCGCTCCAACGCGGTGAGGACCCTGTCGTCCAGGGGGACGTCGATCTGGGTTGTTTCCATCGTTCCGGTGATGCAGGTTGGGGGGAAGATTGCGGATGCCAGGGGGAGGCCGCGGAAGAAAGCCGTCGTTGGAGACGGCGTGTCGCGACCGCTAACCCACGCATCGGCAATCCGCATCGGGGCGCTAAAGCATTCCCGCCGCGTAAGATGCGGAATTTGCACTAGTCGGTCCGGTTGCGCCGGTCATAGAGATCGTCACTGCTCGCCGCGTCAGCCGACCAGGAGATGGTACGCCACGGGGCTGAGGACGATCGCAACGAGTAGCCCTCCGAGCAAGTCGACCCGCCGCTGGAACCGTCGCCCATGCTCCGGGTCGTCGGCGATCCGACCGAGAAGCTCGACGCGCCGGGCGACGCTCGCGTGTTGCCAGGTGGCCGTACGCCGGTCGATGCCCCCGCATGCGGCCAGCTTCTCCAGCGCGGAGCAGTAGGTCTCGACGGCCCCACGATGCCCGTCGCCGTCGAGCGTTCGGCAGCCGAACAGGTCGGCCTGGGACTCCAGCAGGCGCGAGTACCCCCCGAAGGCGACCAACGCGTACAACGCCATGGCGCCCAGCATCAGGAGCCCTGCGGGGACCTGTGTGCCCGGGACGCCGCTGAGCCAATTCTCGGCCCGGCCGAGCGCGTCGGGCAGCGCCTGCCCGGCCAAGAGCCACAGGCTCACGGGGGCGATCATGGCCAAGACGCGCAGCAGGAGATGATGGTGCCGGACGTGACCGATTTCGTGTCCGAAGACCGCCTCGATCTCGTCGTCGTCGAGCCGGGCGAGGAGCCCGTCGGTGAGGAAGACGTATCTCACCTGCGGCACGAGCCCGGCGACCGCCGCGTTCAAAAGCCTCCCCTCCGTTTCCCAGACGAGGATCTCCCTCGCCCGAAAGCCCGCCCGGCCGGCCGCCGCCTCCAGACGGATTCGCAGCGGACCGGGGTCCAGCGGCCGGGTCTTCCACACGCGGCGCAGGAGCGACGGGAACCAGACGAAGAGGACGACGATCGGCGGGGCGTACACGGCCGGGGCATAGGCGGAGTCGAGGATGCCCGGGGCGAGCAGCTCGGCCGTGTCCTGGACGGCCAGAAGCCCCAGCACGGGCAGCAGCAGGATGCCCAGGTAATGGCGCAAGTGCACCATGAGGTACTCGCGCCGCGAGGAGAGCTTGAGGGCCGGCCCGTCCGCACCTGCCAAGCCGATCCGCACCGCCCGATCCACCTCGTAGAAAGCGGCCCACGAGAGGACCATGGGAAGCAGGAGGGGCGCGAGGATCGCAACCTCGTCGAGGAGGATCGTGTGGTCCAGGTGCCAGTTGAAGCGGACCAGCCGGGCCCAGTCGAGCCAGTAGAAGATGCCGCCGGCGACGGCCAGCCAGAGGACCGCGTGGACCCGTCGCAGGTTGCGAAAAAGGGGCAGCCAGACGTCCCGCCGCTGGAAATCCCGCCGCAGCCGACCGGCGATCCAGCCGGAGAACCCAGCCGCCGCCAGCGCGACCAGCGTCATGCCCGCCAAGGCTAGCCCGAGCCGGAATCCCGCGCCGGAGACCGGTTCGCTGGGGCAGCCGTCCGCGATCACCAGCGCGGCCAGAATAGCCAGGACAAGGACAAGCTGCATCGCGCGGCCGGTTCGACGAAGGGAGTGGACCGAGTGGACGTGGGCACCGATCGGGTGGACGAGGGCCCCACATGTCCATCCTAATTGGCGCCGGCGGGCCACTCAAGCAAATACGGGAGCCTATGCCTCCGCTGCATAGCCGCTGGGGTTGTTCAGGCACAGTCCGACGCGGGAAACGGAGCGCCGGTCGGGCGATCATTGGCCACGCCGGCATCAATAGGACCGTGGAGTGGCAGCCGCGCCGGCAGGGTGCTCATAGGCGCCGACGTCGATCCCCTCTCCCTGTGGCCTCGGCGTTCCCGCGGCGTCGTGCGACGGCGCCAAGTCGGGGCTCCCCGCATCGATCGCTTCGCAGTCACTTCGCAGCCGCAGGTCGAAGGCCGCAACGTCGACGAACAGGGCCTGCGGGTCCTTGATGATCAGGTTGTGGTCGGCCGTGACGCCGTCGCCCACGTTCAGCGACGTGGTCAGGTTGTTGCGAACCACGCAGCCGGAGGAAGGGGTCCCGTTCTTGTGGCTGCCGATGCGGATCCAGGGCGGGCCCGGCCGCCCGTCCCTGCGGTCGATGACCGTGTTGTTGACGATGCGGCAGTCTCTCGCCCCGGAGAGGGTGATGCCGTGATAGTGATCGGTGACGACGACGTTGTTCTCCACCACCCAGTCGACAAACGTGCCGTCAAAACAGCCGATGCCCTGCAATGTGCCTCGATGGGGTTGCTGCGGATCCTCGTAATTGACAATCGTATTGCCGCGGAGCACGATACCTTTGACCTCACCCGTGCCAACGCGCCCGTCGTCACCTCGCGACCAAGACTGAAAGCCGTCGTCGTGGTTGCGGTTGACGTCGTAGCAGTTTCTGACTGTGTTGTACTGAAACGTCGTGTTGTCCCCCAGGCCGCGCATGCCGTCGCCCGCAAAGTTCTCGACGGTGTTCCCTTCGATCATGCAGTCAACGGCCGTTACCGAGATGCCGAAATCGACGTTTCGGAACGTGCAGTCGCGAACCGTCATGTCCCTTCCGTCCACCTGGATCCCGTTGCACGCGAGCGCATTCCAATCTTGAACCGTCCAGTTGGAAGAATCCTGTACCGACTCGGCGCGGCACTTCTCCACGACGATATCGTGCACGGGCCCGTGAAATCCGTGCCAGTCCAGATCGATCAGCGTGCCCCGCTCGAAGGAACCGGCAAGCTCCGGGCTGACATGGAGACCGTGAAGCTTCCAGCGGGCACCGGAGCGGATACGGATCCTCGATAACTTGGGCGTATGGCCTTTCTCGGCGGCGATCGTAATCCAATCCGAATTGTAGTATCCGCGGATCTCGAGCGCGCCGTGATACCCGCTACGGAGATACATCGTATCGCCCGCTCGGACGGGAGCCCCCGCGTTTTTGGGAACCAGCTTCGCTCCGCCTCGATAGGGCAGCTTCGCCCACTGCCGGCTTTCCACGAGCCCCTGGTCGAAGACGGCCTGGATACTTCGCCACGGCTTCTGAGGACTACCATCGTTGCCAATGTCCCCGTGAACCGGATCCACATAGAACTCCGCTGGCTCGGCCGAATGGGGCAGAACCATTAAGCAGGCCACCAGGGCAAGCATACTCGTTCGGATCACGGCGATTCTCCTATCTCCATCAGCCACAGACATCGTGCAGGCGTTCGAGCCTAACGCGTCCGGGCGGGCCGGTCAAGAATCGGCCGGCGCGTCGGGTTCGTGTTACAGATTTTCTCGAACGGGCCCTACTTGCCGCTTCGTTCCCGTTTGGTACGATGGCCCTGTGCATCATTCGGCCCCTTGAGGGAGAGGGAGCAATGTGGGCGGCAAACGGCGGAGTCGCGAGAGACGTTGTGAGAGCCTGGTGCGTGGCGGCGCTGCTCGTCGTCCTGACAAGCCAGGCGTGGGCCCGGGCGGAGACGGCGGCGGCCCGCGGTGCCCCGAGCGAGGAGCAGCTCCGGCAGTGGCTCGAGCAGTACCCCGAGGCCGATGCCAACGGCGACGGCGCGCTCACCTGGCCCGAAGCGCAGGCGTATCGCGAGCGGCTCTCGGCCGACCGGGCGAAGGCCGCGGCGGCGAAGCGGGGCTACAAGACCGAGTTCCCCTACGCGACCATGTCCGACGGCGTGAAGATCGCCTTGGCCGTAGCCTATCCCCGAGGCTTCGATCCGGAAGACACCGCCCGCAAATGGCCGGCGATCCTGCGGATGAGCGGCTATCCGGGCACGGTCGAGCCGTCTTCGCCCGGCGCGTTCGGCGACGAGTACGTGATGGTCAACGCCAGCGTGCGTGGATCGGGGGCCTCGGGCGGCGTGATCCGAATCATCAGCCCTCGCACCGGGATGGACGGCCACGAGATCATCGAGAGCTGGATCGTCAAGCAGCCCTGGTCCGACGGCGAGGTGGCCGTCGAGGGGCATTCCTGGCCCGGGCTGACCGGGTTTACCATCGCCGCCACGAACCCGCCGCACCTCAAAGCGGTTGCCGTGTCGGGCCTGTTCGACGACGTCTACCGCGGCATCGCCCGGATCGGCGGAATCCGAAACTCGGGCTTCCCGGTCAACTGGATGAACAGCCTCTACCGGACGACGGGCGTGTTCGGGTCGGATCAGGCCGCGATGGCCATGCGGGGCACGGGCGACGAGGAATACGCCGAAGTCCTCGCCGCGCGCACGTCGCGGGATCTGGCCGACGACATGCTGTGGATCACGATGGCCGAGCCGGAGGACGGCCCCGGGTGGCAGACCCGCTCGCCCGGCACCTACGCCCGCGGCGTGCGGGCCCCGATCTACATCATGCACGCCTACCAGGACCAGCAGACCGGCCCGAGCGGCGCGTGGCTCTGGCACCAGATCCCCGACGACGTGCCCAAGCGCCTCGTGCTGACCAACGGCGACCACGGCATGCCGAGTTGCTTCCCCCGCGACCGCCGGGAATGGTTCGACTTCTGGCTGCTGCGTGACGGCCAGGACGATCCGGGGGACCTGACCGACCCGTCGCGGCGGGTGCGCGTCTACTTCGAGACTGCGGACGCCCGAGGCAGGCAGCCGCAGACGAACGAGCCACTCGTCTCCAGCGATTTCCCGCTGCCGGAGACAGTCTGGACCCGCTGCTACTTCCGCGAGGGCTCGGCGATGTCGCCCACGCCGCCGCAGGGAGGGGCGGATGCGTCCCGGTCGGGCGATAGCTACCGCGTGGCCGTCGGGGTGGACGACGACCAGATCGACGCAGTGCACTACGCGCTCGACTTCGGCGAGCCCACGGGCATCTGCGGCCCGGTCTGCGTCACGCTCTGGGCCACCTGTACCACGTTAGACACCGACTTCTTCGTCCTCCTGGCAGACGTCGATCGCGAGGGCAATGCCCAGTACTTGCAGCGGGGCATGCTCCGGGCGTCGCACCGCGGCTTGGACGAAGCGCGGTCCGAGTGGATCTCGCTCGACGGCCAGAAGACGCTCGTCCGCCCCCATCACCCCCATCGCGACCCGCGCCCGCTGGAGCCGGGCGAGCCCTGCCGCTTCGAGATCGAGGTCTTCCCCGTGGGCCACGTCTTCCGCGAGGGGCACAAGCTGGTCGTGCGGATCAGTCAGCCGCCCTTGGTCGACCGCGTGGCGCTCGCGCCGGACGGACGGGAAAGCTACACCTACGACTCCGCCCTGCCGCCCGGCACCGTGACCATCCTCCGCGACGCGGATCACCCGTCGGGCATCCTCCTCCCGGTCCTCCCCGAGCTTCCGCCAATCCCCGACGAGCCGCCCGCGCCCGGCTCGCAGGCAGGGATTCATCACGAGCACGTGGAGTGACGACGGCCGCATCTCGCCCGCCGCGGCACGCTTCGCGCTCGGAGGGTCGCTACTGGCTACTCGCAAAACAGAGCACGCGCCCGTCCTGCAACGTGGCCAGAACCCGGCCGTCGCGGTCGGTGGCGAGACCCCACCAGGCGGGCATGGCGGGCAGGGGTTGGGTCCAGAGCGGTTGCCCGTCGGCCACGGCCCGGGCCGCGAGCGTGTACTTGGGCTCGGCCGAATCAGGGCCGTTCACCCCGCCGGCGACCACCACGGCATTGCTGCCCAGCGCCATCGCCCGGGACTCCGCGAGGCCCTGAACGTCCCAGATCGCCCTGGGCTTCTCTTCGTCGCCGGTCTTGGGGGCGATCCGGACGACCCGATCGTCGAGGCTGCGGATGACCGCGTCGCCGGAGGCCGCTTGGAGCAGGCTTCGGGCGAAATAGCGGCCCACCCAATACTCCTTGGGGGCGTAGAGCAGCCGGTCGAACGCGACGACCTGGCCGTCGATCAGATACAGCTCGCAGCCGCGGGGCGATTTGCCCAGGAGCTTCTGCTCCCGCATGTAACGGCCGACCTCGTCGTTGTAGACCCAGTTGGGATCGGGGGGCGGCTTCTGACCTCCCCACTCATCGACCAGCCGGTTCCGCAAGCGCCCGTCGCCAAGGTCGTACTCGGCGGGCGAGATCACGTTGCCGCCGGCCAGGTAGAGCGTGTCGCCGTCGAGGAGCAGGTGGCCCTGCACGCTGACGCCGGTCACGCGGCCGTCGCCGAACAGACGGCCCGACGTGTTGTTCTGCCAGCGGATCCGGCCGGTGGCGGCGTCGAGGGCATAGACGTGGGTACCGTCGTAGCTGGCGATGCCCGCCGCGGCGTAGACCACTCCGTCGGCCACCAGCACGCCGCTGGCAACCGGCCACGTGGACGCGAGTCGGCCGTAGAGGTTGATCTTTCGCTCGACCGGCGCCGCGCGGAATCGCCAAAGCAATCGGCCGCTTGCCGCTCGGAAGGCATAGACCCAGCCGTCGCCGCTTCCGACGAAGAGCCGGCCGCCCTCCACGGCAGGCGGATACCGGATCGGCCCGGCCGTGTAAGCCTTCCAGCGGGGCGTTCCCTCGGAAGCGTCCAGGGCGCGGACCAGCCCGTCGGACCCGGCGAGGAAGACCATGCCCGCGGCGGTGACCGGCGCGGTCGTGTCGACGCCCTCGGGCGGCTCGTACTGCCAGGCCAAGGCGACCTTCTTGGGGATCTCGACCGGGCGGGCGGCGCTCCGCTCGTTGTCGGCCCGGTAGGTCGGCCAGTCGCCCGCCCGCGTTTCCAAAGGTTCGAGCGGCTGGGGGACGCCGCCCGCGGACTCGAGTCGCTCGGCCTCCGTGGCTTGCGCATCGAAGACGAAGTCGCCGGCCGGGGCGAGGCAGATGTTGCCCACCAGCGACAGGCTGCAATCGCACATCCACGGCCCCCAGTACAACAGGCCGCCCGCCGCGATCACCCCATCGTGGCAATCGGGCCGCATCAGGGCGATGCGTCGGGGCTGGTGATCGGGCACGGTCAGGCGGAGCGTGCCGGCGTGGTCGTGGCCCCGGCAGAAGATGCTGTCGGCGGTGCCCGTCGCCCGGGTGCAGTTGCCGCGCACGCAGTTCAGGTTCGCGCGGACTTCGCCCGTCAGCGGGTCGAACAGCCGACTGGAGCTGGTCCGCCCCATCGCGTAGAGCCCCTCGTCGCGGAGGATGAGTTGGAAGTTGCCGTGGGGATATTGCCACAGCAGGCGCCCGTCTTCGGTCGAGGCGGCGACCAGTCGGGTCCGTTGCGGGCCGGCGAAGTAGATCGCTTCGCGGGAGCACTTCATGTAGGCGGTCGACGCGAACCCGATCGCGGCCGTCTGCGCGCGGTGATGCGATCCGATCGCCTCCAGCAGTCGGGGATCGGAATTGCGCCACACGGGCTTCCCCTGCTTGGCGTCGAGGCACGCGAGGTAGTTGGGGGGCGAATAGCCGTAGATGCGCTCTCCCGTCATGGCCACGGCCCGGCCGTCGATCGGCTTCTCCTCGACGTGCGTCCAGAGCACTTTCTTCGTTTCCAGGTCGACGGCGAAGAAGGTGCGGCCGAAGCCCCAGGGGTAATCTTGCCGGTCGTAGCCTCGGGTCATGGGGCGCCAGGGCCATCCGGCGGCGGTCCGCGTGCCGCGGAGCGTCTCGTCGCGGAGCTCCTCTTCGCCCACCAGCGCGTAGAGCACGCCCCCGTCGATCGCCATCCACTTCCACACCGTCCCGGTCGCTCCGTCCGGTGCCGCAATTTCGCCCCGGACCTCGCCGGTAGCCGCGTCCAACAGCTTGCACGACTTGCCGTCGGCCAGGTAAAGCATCTCGGGCGTGGCGATCATCGTGTTGCGGTGGACGTTGTACCCCGGCTCGAGCGGTCGCTTCCAGAGCAGGGTGCCGTTGTAGCCGCCTATGGCGACCAGCGTGTTCAGCCAGGGCCAGTCGCGCTCTTTGTAGCCGACGTGCCCAAACGTCTTGAAGATCCGCCCGGCCGAGGTGACCGTCACCTCGGGAAACGGCACGTACCACGGCTCGCTGAGAAACTGCGTCAGGTACGGTGCCCGGGCCAATTGGTCGACCGACTGCGGGTTGTTGTCCGGGCCGTGGTAGGCGTGGGTCCAGTCGTCGGCTTCGGCCGGGTAAGGCTTGGTGATTTCGCGATCGCCCAGCAGGACCTTCCCCAGGGGGCGCACCACGCGAAGCAGCTCGTCTTCGGACGATCCGACGGCCCCCGCCGCGGCCGGGACCACCACGACGGCGTCGGCCAGGCTCGTGGCCAGGTGCACGTGCGACCAGCCGCCCTTCTCGACGTAGATCCGCGTGCCCAGCAGCCCGGCGGCATCGATCGCCCGGCGGGCGGCGGCCACGGCCTCGTCGGCGGGAAGCTGCACGTAGAGGATCAACTCGCTTTGGCGTGCCAGGGCGACGGCCAGATCGGCCGGCTCCGGGGCCAGAAGCACACCGATCCCGCGCTTTGCGCCCATCCGATCCAACAGCTCCCGCGCCTCCGAGGCGGCCGGCGACGCGGCCGCCTGCGTAGAATCGACCTCCGCGGCCGGCGACGTCGACACCGCCAGAAGGGTCGCGAGAGCCAAGAGCGCGAGTCCTCGTGGTTTCAACATGACGTGCTCCCCCAGGAAATAGTGCCTATGTTCAGAACGGCACGACAGCCAGGCTATGGAGACAGTCTACCAGCTTCCTCGTTCGCAGGCTCTACACGTGCGTCTTGTGTCGCGACATGCGGCGCGCGCGGCGGTTCAGGGGACCGTATTGTCCGTGCCCAGAAGCTCATTCAACGCGCGGTTGGTGACGCGGACCGTGTACTTGCCGTTCCAGAGCAGATCTTTGCGGGGCGCGAGGGCCCCTTTCATCGCGTCGAGCGCGGGCCGGGCCTCGGCGTCGATCTCGTCGAGCACGATGGCCGCGTTCAGCCGGACCCACTGGCCGCCGTCGGTCAGCTCGCGGGCCAAAATCGGCACGGCCTCTTCCTCGCGACCCATGCGGCAGAGGGCCCGCGCAGCCGCGATCCGGACGCTGGCCGAGTCGTCTTCGAGAGCCCCGCGCATCCGATCCATCGCCGAGCTCGCTTGGGGGCCGAGGTTTCCGATCCCGATCGTCGCCCAGTAGCGGACGGCCGCGTCCTCGTCGTCCAACGCCCGGACGAGCTTGGGGAGCGCATCGCGCCCCGCGAGAGTGAGCGAGGCCGTGTCGCGGACCCGCCGCATCAACGTCTCGGCGCCCGGCCGGCGGAGGATCGCGTAGCGGCTCCCCACCTGCTGCTCCCGCGCGGCGATCTCCGGCTCGGGGATCAGCCCGAGGTCCTTGGTTTCCAGCACCCAGGCGAGATGGGCTTCGCGCATCCGGCCGAGGATCTCGCGATGCTCGGGCGACTCGGCCAGGTTCGCAAGCTCGTGAGGATCGTTCTTCAGGTCGTACAGCTCCTCGGTCGGTTTGGTGGGCGCCATGAACTTCGCGGCGGCCGGCGGAAGCTTGCCTTCGGCGTGCACGCGGCGGATCTCCCGCATCGTCGCGCCTTGCTCCGCCGTGTTCATGTACTGGTAGTACGTCTTCCAGGGCTCGTAGTTGCGGATGTACTTGTACCGCTTGTCGCGGACCGCGCGGATGACGTCGTACCGCTCGTCCATCCGATCGCGGGCGCCGAAGACGTACTCGCGGGGCGGCGGCAGGTTGGGCCCGAGGAACGGCTTCCCCTGCACGTGCTCGGGGACCTTCACGCCGGCCAGGTTCAACGCGGTGGGCCCCAAGTCCATGAGGCTCACCAGCCGATCGTCGACCGTGCCCGGCTCGCCCTGGCCGCCGGTGCGAAACTTCGGCGGGATCCGCGCGATCATCGGCACGTGCATGCCCGAGTCGTAGAGCCATCGTTTGGCCCGGGGCAGACCGACGCCGTGGTCGGACCAGAAGATGACGATCGTTCGGTCGGCCAGCCCGGCCTTGTCCAGCTCTTGGAGCCGCTGGCCGACCCAGCGGTCGAGGGCGGTGATCACGTCGTAGTAGCGGCCCCAGTCCTCGCGGGTGACGGGCGTATCGGGATAGTACGGCGGGAGCGTGCGGGCGACCACGTTGCGATCGTGTTTCTCGAGGCCTTCGGTTACCTGCCGGTACTTCTCGGCACTGGCGATCGCCGACTCGTGGCAGCCGGTGTAGTTGAACACGGCGAAGAAGGGCCGGTCGGGATTAGGGCGATGGCTCCAATGGGCCTTACCGCTCGATTCGTCCCAGGTCTCGGGCGGGTCGCGGAACTGATAGTCCTTCTTGCTGTTGTTCGTGCAGTAGTAGCCGGCCCGGCGCAGATAGACCGGGAACGGCTTGATCGAGTCGGGCAACTGGGCGATGCACCGCATGTGGTGCGTGCCGAGCGCCGTCTGGTACATCCCGGTGATGATCCCCGAGCGGCACGGGGCACACACGCCCGCCGTCACCGTGGCGTTGGCATACCGCACGCCGGAAGCCGCCATCCGATCCAGGTTCGGCGTGGTGGCGTGCTCATAGCCATAGCATCCCAGATGCGGGCTGATGTCCTCGCAGCTCAGCCAGACGACGTTGGGGCGGTCGTCGGCCAGGGCGGCCGCCGAGAACGCCGTCGTTAGAAGCGTGGTCAGGATGCCTTTCGATATACGGGCTGCAATCATCGTAGGACCCTCTCACTGGTCGGCAGGTTTCGAACACTCGCGCAAGATCCGGCGCTTTCGGGATCGCCGCCTTGGACCGGATGAGCCTCATGGTAGGCTCTCTCGGGTGGTACGTCAAAACCCGGGAGCGCGGCTTCCCGCGGCGAGGTGCCCGTCCCCATTTCCAGGCTCCCGCACTTGCGGTCCGAGTTCCCCGAACCGTTGCTGCCACCGCCCGGAAGACGTAGAATCTCGGCCGTGCGGGCTTGGTCGGTCTATCGCGGCTCGGCCGTGGCCGAAGTGCCGTCTTCGTCACGCAACTCATGGACAAGGGAGAATGCCCCGCAGCGATCCCGAAGAGACGTACGGCATCACTGCGCTGGGCATCCAAGACGGAAAGCCCCTTTGGAAGCATCCCCTTCCCGCGGCGCCCGTCGCCTGGGGCCTGGCCGTCGATCGCCGGGGCCGCGTGTTGGTCACGCTGCGAGACGGGCGCGTCCTCTCGTTCGGGCCGGAGGGTTGAGCCGGGTCGATGCGTCCAAGAGTCGACGAAGCGGCTTCCGACGAAGACCGGCCGGGCTTCGAGCTCCCTGCCTCCCCCCCGGCAACGCCAAGTCGGTGGGCGGGGCCGCGGGCTGGGCAGTTGACGGCCGCAATCGGTGCAACTACACTGCTAAAGAAAGGATAGTAGGAAGGTGTTAGGAGTGCTGTTTTTCCGGCGATCCTGCTGCGCGGCAGACGGATGCCACGGATGCGGACGCGAATTCCGGTTGCTCTTTCCGTAACCCTTGACGCAGTGCAGGGTTTCCTCCACGCCGGGAGATCATCCCATGGTCAGGGTCTATTGGACGACGAAGGCCCAACGGGCGCTGCGTGCGGCGCTGGCTGGACGATTGGGCAGCGTGAATTGCCACGCGTGCTGCCGCGCCGCCGCCCCGCGCCGCTGCTCCCGAAAAGTCAGGCACTGTCTGGCTCTCCTCAAAGGGATCCTGGCGGGGACCTTTCCCAAGGCGAAGGCGGTGATTGTGCAGGACCGCTTCCAGGGCTACCGGCCGACCGCGGCCATCCACGTGCTGTTGGTCGAAGTGCTCGGCGCGAAGCGGCCCGGCCCCTACATCGTGAAGATCGGCGAGAAACGGGAGATGATCAACGAGTTGAACGGCTGGCGATGTTGCCGTCTGCACCTTTCCGGGCGCGACCAGGTTTTTCTGCCTCTGCAACGCGGTTTCCGGGACGGGGGCCTGATGAGCCTGATCTACGGCAACGCCCAGCAGTTCATCGGCGTGGAATCGATCTCCTTCGAGAAGGCCCTGCTCCAGTCGGTCTACTTCGGGTATCCGCAGGCGTCGTCGATTTGTCACGTCCTCCTGGAGCTGTACGAGCGTTTGGGCCATTTGCTGTACCGGCATTGGTACGTCGACGATCCGGCCCGCCCCCAGGGCGACCCCACGGTCCGTCCGCGTCGATTCGTGTTCTACGTGCGTCACCTGGCTGAAGTCATGCGTCATTGGGAGGAGAACCCGCGACTCCACGAGATCCGTTGCGAGGCGGACGCGGCGGAGCACGGTCCAAGCAGCTTCGTCGATCCGCTCGATTACCTCCATTACGTGCAGAGCCTGGTGCGGTGGCGCGACGACGAGGGGATCGTCCACAAGCCGGAGAGTGCCGTGTCGGCTCCCGACCAGCCGAGCCCGGCCCAGCTCGTGCCGCGGATGCTCCGCGGACAGGCGCACGGCGATCTGCATGGCCGGAACATCCTCGTGGGCATCGTCGACGGGAGGGCGATTTGGCCCGCCGTCTTCGACTACGAGGACATGGGCGTCAACAACCTCATCGGCTGGGACTTCGTGAAGCTGGAAACCGAGTTGAAAACCCGCGCCTACGCCGAGCTGTTTCGCACCGCGACCGGGCCGGGAAACCCGGGGGGGCCGGGGCCGCGGTTCGTCACCGCGGTCCAAGATTTCGAAATGGCCCTCGCCGAGGCCACCGAGGACTATCACCAGTCCGGCTCCTGGCCGTCCCCCCGGGACGCGGCCACGCCGCTCGAACGGCTGCACGACGTGCTCATCGAACTGCGCCACATGGCGTGCCTGCACATGGGAATCAAGCGGCACCGACCGACCGACTGGCTCGAAGAATACTACTTCATCCTCCTGTGCTACGGGATCTGCACGGGCCGCTTCCCGAACTTGCATCGCCGCGAGAAACTGGCCACGTACGTCGCCGCCGGGGTGGCGGCCTCGCGGCTCAACTGGCCCCGGGTGCAACTCCCTCGCGAACGGCTGGCCCTCGGCATGTGAGCACCCGCGCGCCTCGTTCGGGGAAACCGCTGCGATTCGTCCAACTCGCTGATTCGTCCCTCTCCGGAGGTCCGTGAGCATGAAGAAGGCCAAGGAAATCCTCAGTTGCGCCTGGATCAGTTACGACGCGCCGTTGGCCAAAGCCAAGGAGTGGACTCGCTCGGGGGACGAGGAGCTCCAGCGCCAGGCGGTCAAGTTGCTCGAGGAGCTGCGGCGGCGATATCCCCACGGAGGCGAGATCGGCCAGGAGCTCGTGCTGGCGCTGATCGAGTGCAACCGGCTGGAACAGGCAGAGCAGATCCTGGGAGAACTGGCTGCTTCCGAGAAGAGCGGGCGAGAAGAGCTCCTCTGCCGTTGGGGCCGGATCTTCAAAGACCGCGCCGACACGTACGTTTCCCTGGAAGACGCGTCCGACGACACCGACTCGATCAAGGCCGTGCAGCTCTACCGCGCGGCCCTCTCGAAATACGAAAACGCCTACCAGGTCCGTCGGGGGCATTACCCGGGAATCAACGTTGCCGCTCTCCACTTGGCCATCTACGCGGTCGCTCCGGAGGACCTGCGATCGGACGCCGACCGGCAGGGCTCGGAGGATCGCGCCGAGGAGCTCCTGGAACGAAAGGACTCCTGGCCGCACGAATTGGAGGACGACGACGTCTGGCACCTGGCCACCCAGGCCGATTGCCACCTGTTGCTCCGCCGGTGGAGCGAGGCCGCAAGACTCTATGATGCCGCGCAGAAGAATCCGAAGTGCCGCCCGCGGAGCGTCGCGTCGATGCGGAAGAACGCGCAGCGCAACGTTCAGTGCTTCCGCCGCGTCGGCGTGGAGGACGTCGGCCCGTTCAACAAGCTCGACAAGGTCTTCCCGCCGCCACCATCTTGATGGAGAATGGGAGCACGATGCCGGGCCGACGTCGGTTCTCAGCCCGCGCAAGACTCGCCCCTGACGACCGCGCCCACCGACTCGCCGTCAGCGATCGGTGTGCCCTACGCTCGGAGATCTCCAGCCATGCCGAGGTCGAATAGGACCGGTGCGCAACCCGTTCGGCGATTGGATCGCCGCAAGTTCCTCCAGCGGGCCTCGGCAACGTCGCTGGCGATGCTCGCCGGCGGCCATTCGCCGGCGGCGGAGGGCGACCAGACGCCGATCGAGCTTTCCGAGGAGCATCGCCGGGCGGTGGATCGCCGGCGCCGGATCGTGGTCCAATACGACGCCTACAACGCGCTGGGCATCGATTTCGAGACGTGGATCCAGTACCGGTTCGCCTACGCCGACGAGCCGGGGAGCCAGATCGACGCCCTCTGGTGGGACATCGGCCCGTTGGGCCTCGCCCCGTATCCCGCCGTGCCCGACAATCCCAAGCTCGAGCCGTGGCGCAAGGCCGGGATCGACTGGGTGGGCCGGCTCGTCGAAGAGACGCGGAAGCGGGGCCTGGAGGTCTTCTGGAGCCATCGGGTCAGCGAGGTGGACCTCAACCCCGACGGCCAAGGCGCCGCCTGGAAGGGAAAACCGCATCCGTTCAAGCAGCAGCGTCCCGAGTGGCTCTTCAAGACGTGGTGGCCCCACGGGCTGTGGAGCTACGCCGTGCCGGAGGTCCGCCGGTTCAAGGTCGACGTGCTCCGCCAGCTCGCCGAAGCCTACGACCTGGACGGCTTCCAGCTCGATTTCGCGCGGCACGTACCCTGCTTGCCGCCGCCGCGTCAGTGGGAGCTGCGCCATCACGTCACCCGTTTCGTCCGCATGGTGCGGACGATGCTGCTGGAAGTGGCCGAGCGACGGAAGCGTCCCCTCCTGCTGGCCGCCCGGGTGCCGCGGAACCTGGAGGGATGCCACGTGGACGGGTTCGACGTCGCCGCCTGGGCCCAAGGGAACCTGGTCGATATCCTCACCCTGGGCACGCGCTCGATGGACGTCGACGTCGCCGGGTATCGCGGCGTGACCGCCGGGCGGAACATCAAGCTCCAGCCCTGCTTCGACGACCACCACGCCACCGACGGCTACCGCTACCCGCCGATCGAGTTCTTCCGCGGCGTGTTCGCCAACTGGTGGCAGCAGGGGGCCGACGGCGTGGTCACGTTCAACTGGTCAAACGCCCCGCCCGAGCTGTGCGAGAAGGTGGGTGCCAAGCCCGGGCCGGCGTCGCAGCGTCAGGCGTATCATGAGGTAGGAAGCCCCGAAACGCTGGCCGGCAAGGACAAGACGTTCGCGGTCGAACGTCGCGGCGGGTATCCCTGGGCCGAGGGCTTCTTCAATCGCAACGACACCGCCCCGCTCCCCGTCACCCTCGCCCCGGACGGAAAGCCGACGACGCTCGTCATCCGCTCGAGCGACGATCTGGCCGCGCTGGCCGGCAGTCTGAAGCAGGTGACACTCCGGGCGATCCTGTTCGGCGCCCCGGAAGGGCAGGAGCTGGAAGTCCGCCTGGGCGGAGCCGTGCTTCGTCCCCTCACGCGCGACCCCATGTGGAAAGACCCGCAGATCTTCTCCCCACGACCGCAGCCGGCCTCCGGAGGATCGGGCCAGTACCGAGTCAACCCCGCCCAGAAGCTTCTCCGCCTCGATTTCGCCGTTGTGCCCGAGCTATGCCGCGTGGGCGAGAACCGCGTGGAGCTTCGCCTAGCCGAGCCGGCGGAATCGGGCGGTAACGTCGTCCTGGAGAAGCTCGAAGTGCACGTGGATTGCGCGCGCTGAGCGGAACCGAATAACGCTTGCACGGTGGCTGCAGGGTGCCACGGGCATCTTGCCCGTGCACTGGCGACACGCCAGTGGCACCCTACGCCGTTAACCGTATTTCACATTGTTCTCGTTTGATGTCGCGGGCGTGCTGGACTTGGTCTTTTGTTGCGGGGATGATTTTGGGTGATCCGGCGGGCTTTTCTTGTTTCTTGCGTGGGTAGTCCCGGCTGGATTTGTTCCTGCGCGCGTAGTTGTCGATGACCGCTTGAGCCAGACGCGTTGTCAGGTCCTGACCTTCTTTCGGGAAGACGGCGTAGTGATGGATGGCTCGGCGAAACGCGCGGAGCACACCGGCGACGCTCAAGCGATGGGGTGCCATGCGGCCGCAGTGCTGGGCGTAGAGGCAAGCTGCCCAGAGCCCGGCCATCGACCAGTCGAGTTCGACGCGGGCGTGCTCGGCCTTGTGGCTGCGAAGCTTCCGCCGCTCGAACGTCTGCTTCAGGCTTCGGTAGTAGACCTCGATGAACCAGCCATAATGCCTCCTTAAGAGTAGCCTTTACCTCGTGTACAAGATAGTGAACAAGCTGCCAATGCTATCATTGGCTTTTTAGATTTGGGGTCGTTAGTTCGAGCGGGTAGCGGGGCTCGGGCCAGGTGC
>DATKZH010000113.1:0-3199 GCA_035528065.1 Thermoguttaceae bacterium
CCGCCATCTCCTGTTCCGAGGCCCTCGATAGGCTCCAGCACGATGCCCCCGACGTTCACGAAGCACACGCAGTTGCGGACCGTGCACGAAACGGGAGTTCCAAGCAATATGCCCCAGCCGGGATAGAATCCGGTCGCGGCCAATCCGTCAATAACGACCCGCTGGGGACTGTGGAGTACAAGACCACTTGTGCCGCTTACGGCTAGGGTGTAGCGGCGTTGGTCCGGGGCGCTGAGGTCCAAATTGGAGATGTAGAGCGTCCGGGAATCGGCATCGTAATGGAAGAATCCGGGATCGAACTCAAGTTCCGCGACATTGGCCTTGGGGAGCAACGTGTGCAGTTTGTGATGTTCCAGCACGGCTTTCGGCGCCTGATCGAACTGCGCGGCATAGATGAACCGGTACCCATCAACCTTCTTGAATTCAGGCGCGGGAACATCGCCGCGCAGAATCGCCGTGCCGGGAACTTCCGCACGGATGACGGTGTTCACGTGCGGGCTGCCGAGATTCGCGCGCTGCACGTTCTCGAAATACTCCCCCGGGCCAATCGTCAGCGTATCGCCGGGCTTCAATGCGTCCACGCCCGTCTGTATGGTCAGAAAGGACGTTGCCCGACTCGCGCCGCTGTTGGCGTCGTTGCCCTGCTTGGTGACGAAGTAGTCGGCGCCTCCAGCGCCGGCCTGAAGGACAAACGCCGCGCAGAACGCTACGACAGACGTCAATCGCGTATGCATCGTTCCATCCTCCACAGTGAATCGCCGAAGACTCGACACATCGGGGAGCCGCGCTCGCCGATGTCCGATCCGCCCGTTGGTTCACAGGGCCAACATCATTCTACACCGCCGCTCTATGGCTTGTCGTCAACAGGCGGGAAAACGCCGCAGCGACCGGGGCAAGCCCCGCAAGGCCTCGACGGCGATGATCGCCAAGGCCGTCGAATTGAAGACCGAGCAGCCAGTTGTTGACGGAGAACCAGATTCTCGGCAATCACAGCCGAGTGTGGTAGGAGGAACGCTCGAACCAACAGTAGAATCGTCTTCAAAACACTCATCTTCGCGCCCTCGCCGACCGTAGAAATCGATCATTGTAGTCCTGGCGCGCACAATCGCAATCGGCGCAAGTCGTTGACAAAAAAGGCGGACGGGTTTCCTGCTATGGACAACTACCTTGTCTTGGGACTCTTGGGAAAATAGACCCTCACGTCCGGATGCGTCGTGTAGAGCCGGTATTGGCGGCCGTCGTGGACCAGGGTGCCGCTGGAGTGGTTGGTGGGGATGATCGGATTCTTGGCGTACTTCTTCCAGTGAATCAAGTCTTCGGAGACTGCCACGTTGGTCGTCCAGGGGCCGCCCCACTTGGGGTCGGCGTTCGCATGGTAGTAGGCGTAGTATCTGTCTCGGTGCTTGACGAGTTGGTTCATCGCCACGGCTTGCTTGTCGTACGCTCCCGGGCCCAACGGGATCACCGGGTCGTCTTGCACGTTGGTCCAGACTTTGTGATCGGCGGAAGTGGCCAGCCAGATGCCGAGGTCGCGGCGCTCATAAAACAGATACCACCGGCCGCCCTCGACCCAGACGGTCGGCGTGCCGTAGGGGCCGGGGCTGAGCGGCTTGCCGTTGGTCTGTCGAACGTCCAGCCGGCCATGGTCCCGCCAGTGGACCCGGTCGGTGGAGATCAGCATGTGGGCGATGTCGTGGAGCCCTTCGGCGAACATGTAATAAGTGTCGCCGTGCTTGAGCACCATCATGTCCTCGGTCCAGGACTTGTCGAAGACCGGGTTGTCGCCGTGCCGCGTCCAGTGCAGCCCGTCGGGCGAGGTGGCGTAGCCCAAGGACATCGTATTGCGGTAGTTGGCGTCCGACCGGTTGTGGTTGTACCCGGTGTACCAGAGGTACCAGGTGTCGCCTTCCCGCAGGATGTATCCCCGCTCGCGAATCGTTCGGTCCCAGGTGTCCTTGCCGGTGCCGGCGAAGACCGGATTGCCCTGGTACGGCTCGAAATCGACGAGTTCCGGCGGGAACTGCTCGTCTGCGGCCGCGTCCCAGCACGGCACCGAAAGAAGCGGCAGGCCCGCTGCCGCCAACAAGACTGCTCGAAAACCATTCATCGCAGAATCTCCAATTCCCTGAGTATTGGTAGTTGGTTTGTGAACTGTCGGGGGCTGCTCCTATTCCTTCTCTTCGCTCTTCGCCAGTTCACTCATCAAATGAATGAACGTACTCGGGGGACTGCCTACTTCAGAGCGCGCTGCAACGCGAGGACGTGATCGGCCACCGCGCGCCTGAGTGTATTCAGCGAGCCGATCCTGGCGGCCTTTTCAGGGTCGACCTCTTCCATGCCGTCGATCGGCCACTTCATACCGCCTCTACTGTAGGCAGTCCAGTTCGGGATGATGGAGTCTTCGAGCCTTTTCAGGAAACCGGCGGCGGCCTCGGCCTCTTGCCGTGCGTTGCCGGTCTTCTTGGCCTGGGCGATCAGCTTTTCGAGCTGGCAGAGGTACTTCAGATCGTCGACGCCCTCGCGGCTCAACTCGTAATCGAGCGTATGGATGATCCTGGTGCCGTCCAGCTTGACGACGGAGCCGCTTCCGCCGCCGGTGCCTTCCAGATTATAGAACCACTCGACCTTGCCTGCCACACCGTACTTGCTCATCTTCCAGAAGAAGAACCCAAACGGGAAACGGCCTTTGCCGGCGTTGACGAAGTAAGGAATCGCACCGGTCTTCTCGACGAGTCCCTGGATGAACTTGTCGTTGAGGAGCCGGCGGCCCTGGTTATGGTTGTCGATGCCGTCCCAACCGTTGTTGAAGGTGGCGTAGTTCAAGTAAGCAGCCATGGCCATCACTTCCTGGTAGCCGTTCATGTCGCTGGTCGTGCAGATCTCCGGCAGTTCTTCGTAGGCGAACCGGGCGAGCTTCCCCGCGTACTCGACGCCCTTGACGCCCTTGTTGGTGAATTCGTCGCCGATACTGAAGATGACGGGGACGTCGTGCCGTTGGGTCTCGGCGTGGAGTCTCCGCATCACTTCGATGTACTTCTGCTGGAAACGTTCGCTATCCACCGGACCGTAGCCGGTCAGTCCGGACAGCGCCAGGCCCATGGGCGCGGCGAACATGATGGGCTTGGTGAATCCCGCTTTGAGGTACTCATCAATGAACGTGCCGACCTGGCTGGTGTCGTCGTCGCTGATGGGCATGTGA